>NZ_JAEEAP010000013.1 GCF_016103465.1 Streptomyces sabulosicollis | reverse complement strand
GTCCCAGGGGAGGCGTGTATCCGGCGAGGGGACGCCGGGGACGGGCCGGGGCGGGCCGGGGCGGGCGGCGGCCCACGTTCATGTTTCCGTCCCGCTCCCGCCATGCCCGAGCCACCCGTCCTCCCTTGACAACTTCCGTGGCGAGGAAAGAGATTGACGCGCGTAGAGGCTCATTCCTCGCCGTTCACTCCTTTCCGGAGGCCACCACCATGTCCCTTCGCGCCCCGCGCGGACCCGTCGCCCTCACCGCCGTCGCCGCCTCGGCCCTCGCGGCCGGGCTGCTCGTCGTGCCCTCGTCGGCCTCCGCCGCCGAGGTCCGCATCCATGACATCCAGGGCAGCACCCGGATATCCCCGCTCGCCGGACAGCAGGTGAGCGACGTCCCCGGCACGGTCACGGCGATACGCGCCTTCGGCTCCTCGCGCGGCTTCTGGATCCAGGACACCCGGCCCGACGGGGACGCGGCCACCAGCGAGGCGGTCTTCGTCTTCACCGGATCGACCACGCCCTCCGTCACCGTGGGCGACGCGGTGCTGGTCTCCGGGACGGTGTCCGAGTACTACCCGGGCGGCAAGGACGCCGGTGGGCAGTCGCTCACCGAGCTCTCCAAGGCGACCTGGACGGTCCGGTCCTCCGGCAACGCGCTGCCCGCCGCCTACCGGCTCACCCCCTCCACGATCCCCGGCCGCTACGCCCCGGACGCCGGTGGAGACTCCATCGAGGGGCTGACGCTGCGGCCGCGCTCCTACGCCCTGGACCGCTACGAGTCGCTGGAGGGCATGCGGGTCTCGGTCAAGGACGCCCCCGTGGTCGGTGCGAGCAACACCTACAAGGAGCTGTGGGTCACCGCCGAACCCCGCCACCAGCGCACCGCGCGCGGCGGCGCCCTCTACGGCTCGTACCGCGACCCGAACCCGGGCCGGGTGAAGGTGGTCTCCCTCCTCCCCTACGCCGAGCACCCGTTCCCCGTGGCGGACGTCGGCGACGCGCTGACCGGCACCACGGCCGGGCCGCTGGACTACGACAACTTCGGCGGCTACACGATCGCGGCCACCGCGATGGGCGAACTCGCCGACCACGGCCCGCGGCGGGAGACCACCCGCGGGCAGGAGGCGGACGAGCTCTCCATCGCCACCTACAACGTGGAGAACCTCTCCCCCAGGACCGCCCAGTCGAAGTTCGACCGGCTGGCCACCGGCCTTGTGGAGCACCTCGCCTCCCCGGACATCGTCGCCCTGGAGGAGGTCCAGGACGACAACGGCGCGACGAACGACTCGGTGGTGAGCGCCGACGCCACGCTCGAGAAGCTCACCGACGCGATCAAGGCGGCGGGCGGGCCCGCCTACGAGTGGCGCCAGATCAATCCGGTGGACGACCAGGACGGCGGCGAGCCGGGCGGCAACATCCGCGTGGCGTTCCTCTACAACCCGGAGCGGGTCTCCTTCACCGACATCCCCGGCGGCGACTCCACCACGCCCGTGACGGTCGAGCGGAAGGGCGGCAAGGCCGCGCTGTCGGCCTCCCCCGGCCGTATCGACCCGGCGAACGGGGTCTGGAAGGACAGCCGCAAGCCGCTGGTCGGGCAGTTCTCCTTCCGGGGCCGCCCGGTGTTCGTGGTCGCCAACCACTTCAACTCCAAGGGCGGCGACCAGGGCCTGGACAGCCGCTTCCAGCCCCCGGCCCGCTCCTCGGAGACCCAGCGCACCGGACAGGCCACGGCGGTCAACACCTTCGTCAAGGCCCTGCTGAGCGCCGACCCGAAGGCGGCGGTGGTCGTCGCGGGCGACCTCAACGACTACCAGTTCTCGCCCGCGCTGGCCGACCTCACCCGGGGCGGTGTGCTGACGGACCTGGTGAACCGGCTGCCGAGGGACGAGCGCTACGGCTATGTCTACAACGGCAATGCGCAGGTGCTGGACCACATCCTGACCAGCCGTGCGCTGCGCCGCGCCGACTACGACATCGTGCACATCAACGCCGAGTTCTCGGACCAGTCCAGCGACCACGACCCGCAGGTGGTGCGCGTGCGCCCCTGAGGGGCGCTTCCCGGGGTGCGGGGGCCTGCCCCCGCACCCCGGCGACGAAACCCGGCGCGCCCCAACTCAGTTGTGGCTGTGCAGCGCCTCGTTCAGCCCGCCCCAGGAGCCGGTGCGGGGCAGCGCCTCGACCGCGCCGGTGATGGAGTTGCGGCGGAAGAGGAGGTTGTTGACGCCGGACAGCTCCAGGGCCTTGGCGATCTTGCCGTCCGGGAGCGTGATGCGGGTGCCCGCCGTCACGTACAGCCCCGCCTCGACGATGCAGTCGTCGCCGAGCGAGATGCCCAGCCCCGCCTCGGCGCCGAGCAGGCAGCGCTCGCCGATGGTGATCGTCTGCTTGCCGCCGCCGGACAGGGTGCCCATGATCGACGCACCGCCGCCGACGTCGGAGCCGTCGCCGACCACGACGCCCGCGCTGATCCGGCCCTCGACCATGGAGGTGCCGAGCGTGCCGGCGTTGAAGTTGACGAAGCCCTCGTGCATGACCGTGGTCCCGGGGGCGAGGTGGGCGCCGAGGCGGACCCGGTCGGCGTCGCCGATGCGGACACCGGCGGGGACGACGTAGTCGGTCATCCGGGGGAACTTGTCGACACTGGTCACCGACAGCTGCAGCCCCTCGGCGCGGGCGGCGAGCCGGGCCCGCTCCACCTGGTCGGCGGCGACGGGGCCGAGAGAGGTCCAGGCGACGTTGGCGAGGAGGCCGAACTGGCCGTCCAGGCTCAGCCCGTGCGGCCTGACCAGCCGGTGGCTGAGCAGATGCAGCCGCAGATAGACGTCGTGCGCGTCCCTGGGCTTCTCGTCGAGCGAGGCGATGACCGTGCGAACGGCGACGACCTCGACGCCGCGCCGGGGGTCCGGTCCGACCGCCTTGAGGGCGGTCTCGCCCAGCAGTCGCGTGGTGCCCTCCGCATCGAGCCGCTCGGTCCCGGCCGGGCCGGGCTCGGCGGTCAGCTCGGGCGCCGGGAACCAGGTGTCCAGGACGGTGCCGTCCTCGGTGAGAGTGGCGAGACCGGCGGCGACGGCGCCGGTGGGGGTGGTGGTGGGTGCATCGGTCATGGTCAGAACGCTAACCGGAGCCGGGCCCGGGAGGCGAACCGGTCTCATCGAGAGGACGATCCCTGCTACGCGGCCGGGAAGGGACGGATCCGGTTCCCCGACCGTCGCCCGGTCAGCGGGTCATCCGCGCGAACGCCGCCCGCACCTCGGCCCGGTCGAAGGGCCGCCCGGTCAGCAGGTACTGCAGCAGCAGCCCGTCGAACAGGGCGCCGACCTGGCGTGCCACGTCCGGATCACCGCCGGTGCGCCGCGCCAGCACCGTCGCCGTGTCGTCGAGGTAGCGGGCGACGATGGGCCGCACCGAGGCGCGCCGGAGGGCGGCCAGATACAGCTCGTACTCCAGCTCCAGCCGCTTGCGGTCCCCCCGCAGCATCCGCTCCATCAGCTCCGCCATCGCGTCCGCGGGCGACGCCTCGCGGGGCGCTTCGCGCACCCAGCGCTCCACATCGGCCAGCCACTCGGCGTTGACCTGCTCCAGGGCGGCGACCAGCAGATCGTCGAGCGTCGCGAAGTGGTACGTGGTCGAGCCGAGCGGCACGTCGGCCGCGGCGGCCACGGCCCGGTGGCTGAGCGCCGCGATCCCGCGCTCCCCCACCACCGTGATCGCGGCGTCGATGATCCGCTGCCGCCGCTCGGGGTCGTAGCGGCGGCCCATCAGTGGGCGCCGTTCAGATTGAGCACCACCACCCCGGCGATGACCAGCAGCACGCCGAGCACCTTGGCGGCGGTCATCGCCTCCCCCAGGAAGAGCATGCCGATCGCGGCGATGACGGCGGTCCCGGCCCCGGACCATATGGCGTAGGCGGTGCTGACGGAGATGGACTTGAGCGTGTGGGCGAGCAGCAGGAAGGAGAGCAGATAGCCCGCGCCCGTGGCCAGCGAGGGCCAGAGCCTGCTGAAGCCTTCGCTGTACTTCATCGAGGTCGTCGCCAGGATCTCGGCCAGGATGGCCCCGGAGAGCGTCACATATGCCATACGTACGAGCGTACACAGCGTTGTGTACGGGCGTACACAACACCTAGACCCGGGGGTTACGGACACACGAACGGCCCCCGTGCCGATCCACGGGGGCCGCTCACGAGGCCCAGCGGGCCGCCGGACGCTCAGACGTTGAAGCCGAGCGCGCGCAGCTGCTCACGCCCATCGTCGGTGATCTTGTCCGGGCCCCACGGCGGCATCCAGACCCAGTTGATCCGCAGCTCGTTGACGATGCCGTCGGTCGCGGACTTGGCCTGGTCCTCGATGACATCGGTCAGCGGACAGGCCGCCGAGGTGAGCGTCATGTCGATGGTGGCGATATTGCCGTCGTCGACGTGGATTCCGTAGACCAGACCGAGATTGACCACGTCGATGCCCAGCTCGGGGTCCACGACGTCGTACAGGGCCTCGCGGACCTCTTCCTCGCTGGCGGGCTTGGTGGTGGTCACGTTCTCACTCATGCGGTCTTCCCTCCGGCGGTCTCGCCCAGCGCCTGCGCCGTGGCATCCTTCCACGCCATCCAGCTCAGCAGGGCGCATTTCACACGGGCCGGGTACTTGGAGACACCGGCGAACGCGATCGCGTCCTCCAGCACCTCCTCCATGGCGTCGTCCGGCTCGGACTTGCCCTTGGACTGCATCAGCTCCAGGAAGGTCTCCTGGATCCTGCGGGCCTCGGCCAGCTCCTTGCCCACCAGCAGCTCATTGAGCACGGAGGCGCTGGCCTGGCTGATGGAACAGCCCTGGCCCTCGTAGCTCACGTCCTCGATGGTGTCGCCGTCAAGCCGCACCCGGAGCGTGATCTCGTCACCGCAGGTGGGATTGACATGGTGTACCTCTGCGTCGCCGTCCCTCAGCCCCCGGCCGTGGGGGTTCTTGTAGTGGTCCAGGATGACGTCCTGGTACATCGAATCCAGCTTCACGCGGCACGCCCCTACCCGAAGAAGTTCCGTACGTGCTCCAGGCCCTCCACCAAGGCGTCGACCTCGGCCGGCGTGGAGTACAGATAGAACGACGCTCGGGTGGTCGCCGGAATTCCGTAGCGCAGGCACACCGGGCGGGCGCAGTGGTGGCCGACCCGGACCGCGATCCCCTGCTCGTCCAGCACCTGGCCCACATCGTGGGGGTGGATGTCGCCGAGCGTGAAGGAGATCGTGGCGCCGCGCTCCTCGGCCGTGGTGGGGCCGATGATGCGAAGGTCCGGCACCTCCAGGAGCCTGCCGACCGCGTAGTGCGTGAGGGCGTGCTCATGGCGGGTGATGTTGTCCATGCCGATCGAGGTGAGGTAGTCCACGGCCGCGCCGAGGCCGACGGCCTGGGCGATCGGGGGCGTACCGGCCTCGAACTTGTGCGGCGCCGGGGCGTAGGTGGACGAGTGCATCGAGACGGTCTCGATCATCTCGCCGCCGCCGAGGAACGGAGGCAGGTCCTCCAGCAGCTCCTGGCGGCCCCACAGCACCCCGATACCGGTCGGGCCGCACATCTTGTGGCCGGTGAAGGCCACGAAGTCGGCCTGGAGCGCCTGGACGTCCAGCGTCATGTGCGGGGCGGCCTGGGAGGCGTCGATCACCACGAGGGCGCCGACGTCCTGGGCGCGGCGGACGATCGCCTCGACCGGGTTGACCGTGCCGAGGATGTTGGAGACCAGCACGAACGAGACGACCTTGGTCTTCTCGGTGATGATCTGCTCTATCTCCGACAGGTCGAGGCGGCCGTCCTCGGTGAGGCCGAACCACTTCAGCTTCGCGCCGGTGCGCTGCGAGAGCAGCTGCCACGGAACGATGTTGGAGTGGTGCTCCATCTCGGTGATGACGATCTCGGTGTCCTGGTCCACCCGGTAGGGCTCATCGGCCCAGCCGAGCATGTTGGCGACCAGGTTGAGGGACTCCGACGCGTTCTTGGTGAAGATCACCTCGTCGCGGCTGGGAGCGTTGACGAAGGCGGCGACCTTGTCGCGGGCGCCCTCGTACAGCGCCGTGGCCTCCTCGGCGAGCACATGGACGCCCCGGTGCACATTGGCGTTGGAGCGCTCGTAGTAGTCGTTCAGCACGTCCAGCACCTGGCGCGGCTTCTGCGAGGTCGCCGCGTTGTCCAGGTAGACGAGCCGCTGGCCGTCGTGGACGACCCGGTCCAGGACCGGGAAGTCCTTGCGGATCGCCTCGGTGTCGAGGAGGCCCGGCAACTGTGTCACTCGGACGCGCCTCCCTTCACGTACGCCTCGTAGCCCTCTTCCTCCAGCTTGTCGGCGAGCTCGGGGCCGCCGGACTCGGCGATCCGGCCCGCCGCGAAGACGTGGACGTGGTCGGGCTTGATGTACCGCAGGATGCGGGTGTAGTGGGTGATCAGCAGGGTGCCCACCTGGCCGGACTCGCGGACCCGGTTGACGCCCTCGGAGACCACCCGCAGCGCGTCCACGTCGAGGCCGGAGTCGGTCTCGTCGAGGATCGCGATGGCCGGCTTCAGCAGCTCCAGCTGGAGGATCTCGTGGCGCTTCTTCTCGCCGCCGGAGAAGCCCTCGTTCACGTTCCGCTCGGCGAAGGAGGGGTCGATGTTGAGGCGCTCCATGGCCTCCTTGACCTCCTTCACCCAGGTACGGAGCTTGGGCGCCTCGCCGCGGATCGCGGTCGCGGAGGTGCGCAGGAAGTTGGAGACCGAGACGCCGGGAACCTCGACCGGGTACTGCATGGCGAGGAAGACACCGGCGCGGGCGCGCTCGTCGACGGACATCGCGAGCACGTCCTCGCCGTCCAGCGTCACGGTGCCGCCGGTGACCGTGTACTTCGGGTGACCGGCGAGCGAGTAGGCCAGGGTGGACTTGCCGGAGCCGTTGGGGCCCATGATGGCGTGCGTCTCGCCCTGCTTCACGGTCAGGTCGACACCGCGCAGGATCTCGCGGGGACCGCCCTCGGCGTCGACGGAAACGTGCAGGTCGTGGATCTCAAGCGTGGCCATGGGTGCCTCAGGACTCCTGGGTGACGGAGACGAGCACATCGTCCCCTTCGATCTTTACGGGGTATACGGGGACCGGGCGCGTCGCGGGGAGGCCGGACGGCTTGCCGGTACGCAGGTCGAAGCTGGAGCCGTGCAGCCAGCACTCGATCTGGCAGTCCTCCACCTCGCCCTCGGACAGCGAGACGTTCGCGTGCGAGCAGATGTCGTTGACCGCGAACACCTCGCCCTCGGTGCGCACAAGGGCGATGGGCACGCCCTCGAGTTCGACCCGCTTGGGGGTGTCTTCCTCGAGTTCGTCCAGCGCACAGGCGCGTACGAAGGTCGGGGTCATCCTACGGACGCCTCCAGCTCGGCCTCGATCTTGGCGATGAGCCGCTCCTCCAGGTCGGGGATCCCGATCTGCTGGACGAGCTCGGCGAAGAAGCCGCGGACCACCAGACGGCGGGCCTCATCGGCCGGGATGCCGCGGGCCATCAGGTAGAACAGCTGCTCGTCCTCGAAGCGGCCGGTCGCGCTCGCGTGACCGGCGCCGACGATCTCACCGGTCTCGATCTCCAGGTTCGGCACCGAGTCGACGCGGGCGCCGTCGGTGAGGACCAGGTTGCGGTTGAGCTCGTAGGTGTCGGTGCCCTCCGCGGCGGCCCGGATCAGCACGTCGCCGATCCACACCGCGTGCGCCTCGGCGCCCTGCAGCGCGCCCTTGTAGGCCACGTTGCTGCGGCAGTGCGGGGTGTCGTGGTCGATGAAGAGCCGGTGCTCCTGGTGCTGGCCGTTGTCGGTGAAGTACACGCCGTAGAGCTCGGCCTCACCGCCCGGGGCGCCGTAGACGACCCGCGGGTGGAGCCGCACCAGATCGCCGCCGAAGGTGACGACCACGGACTTGAAGGTGGCGTCCCGGCCGACCAGCGCGGTGTGCTGACCGGCGTGGACCGCGGTGTCGTCCCAGTCCTGGACCGAGACCACGGTGAGCTTGGCGCCGTCGCCGATCAGGTACTCCACATTGGCGGCGACCGTGGCGTCACCGGTGTGGTCGATGACCACGACCGCCTCGGCGAAGGCGCCGACCTCGATCACCTGGTGGCCGAAGGCGGTGCCGCCCTCGCCGTGCACGGCGATCCGCACCGGCTCGGTGAGCACCGTCTCCTTGGGCACCGAGACGACCGACGCCTTCTCGAAGGAGCTGTACGCCTGGGCCGCCACCCGGTCCACCGGCTTGCCGGCCTTCCCCAGGCGCGCGTCGTCGCGGCCCACGGTCTCGACCGTGACGCCCTCGGGGGCGGTCACCTCGACCTTGACGCCGCCGTCGGCGACGGCCGTGCCGTCGTGGAGACCGCGCAGCCGCTCCAGGGGGGTGAACCGCCAGTCCTCCTCGCGGCCATGGGGCACCGGGAAGTCGGCCACGTCGTACGACGCGGGCGCGCTCACCCGGGCATCGGTGGGCTGGCCCACCTGGATGACGCCGTCCGTGGTGGATCCGGCCGGGATGGTTTCAGCCATGGCTGTCGTACTGCTCTCTTTCTGCCTGATGGGCCTGAATGGGGTGCCCGGGCGGGGACCGCGGCCCCCGCCGGGCGGGGAGGGTGGTGGCGTCAGCCGACCGCGCCCTCCATCTGCAGCTCGATCAGCCGGTTGAGCTCCAGCGCGTACTCCATGGGCAGTTCGCGCGCGATCGGCTCGACGAAGCCGCGCACGATCATCGCCATGGCCTCGTCCTCGGACAGCCCGCGGCTCATCAGGTAGAAGAGCTGGTCGTCGCTGACCTTGGAGACGGTCGCCTCATGGCCCATGGACACGTCGTCCTCGCGGACGTCCACGTACGGGTAGGTGTCCGAGCGGGAGATCGTGTCGACGAGCAGGGCGTCGCACAGCACGTTGGACTTGGAGCCCTCGGCGCCCTCGCCGATCTCGATCAGACCGCGGTAGGAGGTGCGGCCACCGCCGCGCGCCACCGACTTGGAGACGATGTTCGACGAGGTGTGGGGGGCCATGTGGACCATCTTGGCGCCGGCGTCCTGGTGCTGGCCCTCGCCCGCGAAGGCGATGGACAGGGTCTCGCCCTTGGCGTGCTCACCCATCAGGTAGACGGCGGGGTACTTCATGGTCACCTTGGAGCCGATGTTGCCGTCGACCCACTCCATGGTCGCGCCCTCGTAGGCCACGGCGCGCTTGGTGACCAGGTTGTAGACGTTGTTCGACCAGTTCTGGATGGTCGTGTAGCGGCAGCGGGCGCCCTTCTTGACGACGATCTCGACGACCGCGGAGTGCAGCGAGTCCGACTTGTAGATCGGCGCGGTGCAGCCCTCGACGTAGTGGACGTAGGCGTCCTCGTCGACGATGATCAGCGTCCGCTCGAACTGGCCCATGTTCTCGGTGTTGATGCGGAAGTACGCCTGGAGCGGGATCTCCACGTGCACGCCCTTCGGCACGTAGATGAACGAGCCGCCGGACCAGACCGCGGTGTTCAGCGAGGCGAACTTGTTGTCGCCCGCCGGGATCACCGAGCCGAAGTACTCCTTGAAGAGCTCCGGGTGCTCCCGCAGACCGGTGTCGGTGTCGAGGAAGATGACGCCCTGCTCCTCGAGGTCCTCACGGATCTTGTGGTAGACGACCTCGGACTCGTACTGGGCGGCGACACCGGCGACCAGGCGCTGCTTCTCGGCCTCCGGGATGCCCAGCTTGTCGTAGGTGTTCTTGATGTCCTCGGGCAGCTCCTCCCAGGAGGCGGCCTGCTGCTCGGTGGAGCGGACGAAGTACTTGATGTTGTCGAAGTCGATACCCGACAGGTCCGAGCCCCAGGTGGGCATGGGCTTCTTGTCGAAGAGCCGCAGGCCCTTCAGGCGGAGCTTGAGCATCCACTCCGGCTCGGACTTCTTCGCCGAGATGTCGCGTACGACCTCCTCGGAGAGGCCGCGCTTGGCCGAGGCGCCGGCCACGTCGGAGTCGGCCCAGCCGTACTCGTAGTTGCCCAGGCCCTCGAGCTCGGGGTGAGCGGTCTCCGTGGGGAGAGTCATTCGGGGTTCCTCCCGGCCGTGCTGGCAGATGCGGTGGTGGTCTTGGTGGTGCTGGTGTCGGTCTTCTCGACCTTGCCGGTCTTCGGAATGAACGTCGTGCACACCCCGTCGCCATGGGCGATGGTGGCCAGACGCTGCACATGGGTCCCGAGCAGCTGGGAGAAGACCTCGGTCTCCGCCTCACACAGCTGCGGATATCGCTCGGCTGCGTGGGCGACCGGGCAGTGGTGCTGGCAGAGCTGTTCGCCGACCGGCGCGCTGCGCGCCGTAGCAGCGTACCCGTCCGCGGAGAGTGCTCCGGCGAGCGCTTCGGTGCGGCGGCCGGGGGCGGCGGCCTCGACGGCGCCGCGGTACCCCTCCGCCTGGGCGGCGAGCCTGGCGCGGGCGAACGCCGCGACCGCGGCACGCCCCGCCTCACCGCCTCCGGCGCTCTGCTCGATCCAGCGGAGAGCGTCGACGGCGAGCTTGTCGTAAGCCTGGTCGAAGGCGTCGCGACCGCAGTCGGTGAGCGCGAAGACCTTGGCCGGGCGGCCGCGCCCCCGCGCCCCGTACACCCTCTTCTCGCGGGGCTCGACGACGCCGTCGGCGACGAGGGTGTCCAGGTGGCGGCGGACGGCCGCCTGGGTCAGCTCCAGCCGCAGGGCGAGCTCCGCCGCGGTGGAGGGGCCGTGGTCCAGGATGGAGCGCGCCACCCGGTTGCGGGTGCCGTGCTGCTCTTCCGGCGCGGACGCGGGCGCGCCAGACCGCGCGGCCACTTCGGCCGCGCGTTCGTTCGGTGCCTCGCTCGCGTATTTCACAACGCCATTGTTGCGTAATTCTCCGGCGATCCACAAGCGAGGAGTTCTCCGGTTCCGGTGGGGTACGTCACTTAGGTCTGCCTAAGTCCGAGACGGCGGCTCACCTGCGTCGCCGCGCCAGGGCCCGGATGGCGGGCTCCGCGGCTTCCGGCCCTGCCGCCCACGGACGGCCCGGCGATTCGTAGACTGCCGGTCATGCGAGAAGAGCCCGCGGTCGACATCGTCGGCCTGGTCAAGCGGTACGGCCCGAAGACCGCGGTCGACGGGCTCGATCTGTCCGTCGGCCGGGCCACCGTGACCGCCGTTCTCGGCCCCAACGGAGCCGGTAAGACCACCACCGTCGAGACCTGCGAGGGGTACCGCCGCCCCGACGCCGGCACGGTCCGGATATTCGGGCTCGACCCGGTCGCGGACGCCCCGGCGCTGCGTCCCCGGGTCGGGGTGATGCTGCAGTCCGGAGGCGTTTATTCCGGCGCGCGCGCAGAAGAGATGCTGCGGCACACCGCCTCCCTCCACGCGCATCCGGTGGACGTGAGTCTGCTGATCGAGCGGCTCGGCCTCGGCTCCTGCGGCCGGACCACCTACCGGCGGCTCTCCGGAGGCCAGCAGCAGCGGCTCGCGCTCGCCATGGCCGTCGTCGGCCGTCCCGAGCTGGTCTTCCTCGACGAGCCGACCGCCGGACTCGACCCGCAGGCCCGCCGCGCCACCTGGGACCTCGTCCGCGATCTGCGGGACGACGGCGTCACCGTGATGCTGACGACCCACTACATGGACGAGGCCGAGCAGCTCGCCGACGACGTGGCGATCATCGACGGCGGCAAGGTGATCGCCCGGGGCACCCCGGAGGAGCTGTGCCGGGGCGGCGCCGAGAACACCCTGCGCTTCATCGGGCGCCCCGCGCTCGACCTGGCCTCGCTCCTCAAGGCGCTGCCCGCCGACTCCACGGCCGCCGAGCTGACGCCCGGCTCGTACCGCGTCACCGGCAAGGTCAACCCCCAGATGCTGGCCACCGTCACCTCCTGGTGCGCACAGAACGGGGTGATGCCGGACCGGATCTCGGTCGAACGGCACACCCTCGAGGACGTCTTCCTGGAGCTCACCGGTAAGGAGCTGCGAGCGTGACCGCCACGGGCACTTTCCTCCCCAAGCCGGGGGCGGCCCCGCTGCCGCGGATGATCCGGGCGCAGGCCGCGCTGGAGACCCGGATGCTGCTGCGCAACGGCGAGCAGCTGCTGCTGACCGTCGTCATCCCGTCCCTGCTGCTGGTGCTCTTCAGCACCGTCGACATCGTCGACACCGGCGCCGACGGCAGCGCGGTGGACTTCCTGGCGCCCGGTGTGCTGGCGCTGGCCGTACTGTCCACGGCGTTCACCGGACAGGCCATCGCCACCGGCTTCGAGCGGCGCTACGGCGTGCTCAAGCGGCTCGCGGTCTCCCCGCTGCCGCGGTGGGGGCTGATGGCCGCCAAGACCTGTGCGGTGCTGGTCACCGAGGTGATGCAGATCGTGCTGCTGACCGCGATCGCGCTGGCGCTCGGCTGGTCGCCGCACGGCGACCCGCTCTCCGTGGCGCTGCTGCTGATCCTGGGCACGGCGGCGTTCTCCGGCCTCGGGCTGCTGATGGCGGGCACCCTGAAGGCCGAGGCGACCCTGGCCGCCGCCAATCTCGTCTTCCTGCTGCTGCTCGTGGCCGGTGGCGTCATCGTGTCGCTGGACAAGTTCCCGGGCGCCGTGCGGAGCGCGCTGGAGCTGCTGCCGATCTCGGCGCTCTCGGACGGGCTGCGGGACGTCCTCCAGGACGGGGCCGGGACGCCGTGGCGGGACCTGGGGATCCTGGCGGTCTGGGCGGTGCTCGGGCTGGGCGCGGCGGCCCGCTTCTTCCGCTGGGAGTAGCCCGGGCCCTGCCAGCAGCCCGGCCCCGCCGGGAGGTGGCCGCGAGTCCCGGCGCACCCCGAGCCGACCCTCGCGGCCTGCGGCTTTACCGAAACGCAACCCCTCGTGAAAAGCTGCACAAGCGGCGGCCTACGATGGGCGGGTGCCGAATTCGCTGAATCCGTTGGAGCTGATCGCCCGGCGCTGGCAGCCCTCCGCGCGCTTCGTCGAGCGGGCCGCGCTGGCCACCGTGGTGATGGCCGTGGTCATCGTCGTGACCGGTGGCGCGGTCCGGCTCACCGAGTCCGGGCTGGGTTGTGACACCTGGCCGAAGTGCACCTCCGGCAGCCTGACGCCGACCTCCGACATGGGCATCCACGGCGCCATCGAGTTCACCAACCGCATGCTGACGTACGTCCTGTGCGTGGTCGTCGGCGTGCTGATCATCGCCGCCCGGGCCCGCACCCCGGTGCGCCGCTCCCTCACCCGGCTCGGCTGGGCACAGTTCTGGATCGTGATGGGCAACGCCGTCGTCGGCGGCATCGTGGTCCTCACCGGGCTCAACCCGTACATCGTCAGCTCGCACTTCCTGCTGTCCTCCGCGCTGCTCACGGTCGCGGTGGTGGTCTGGCAGCGGGCGCGCGAGGGGGACGCCGAGCCGCGCGGTCTCGTCGCCCGCCCGGTGCGCCAGCTGACCTGGCTGATGGTCGGCGCGACCCTCGCGCTGATCCTGATCGGCACCGTGGTCACCGGATCCGGACCGCACGCGGGCGACGCCCGGGAGGTGCACCGGATCCCGCTGAACTGGCAGGAGATCACCCAGCTGCACGTGGACTTCGTCTACATCGTGCTGGGCCTCACCGTCGCCCTGTGGTTCACACTGCGTGCCGTGAAGGCCCCCGCCGCCCAGCGGCGCGGAGTTCTGGAGCTCCTCGTCGTGCTGCTCGCGCAGGGCGTGGTCGGCTATGTGCAGTACTTCACCCACCTGCCCGAGGTGATCGTCGGCATCCACATGTTCGGCTCCTGTCTGGTGTGGATCGCGGCCCTGCGGGTGCCGCTCGGCCAGCGCGAGCGCGCCGCGCTCCCGGCCGCCGTGCCCGCCCCCACCGGCGACCACGAGGCCGTTCAGCCCGAGCCGGCCGCGTCCAGCCGGTAGACCCGGCGCGCGGTCCCGGCCGCGACCAGCCCGGCGATCCGCTGGGCCTCGGCCCGGGTGCAGATCCCCTCGCCGACCCACTCCTCCGCCAGCCGGGCCATGGCCTGGCCGAACAGCCGGGACGCGGTCACGTACAGCTCGGGCAGCGCCCGCGCGCCGGTCGAGAAGAGCAGCTTGCCGAACGGCGCCTCGCCCAGGGTCTCCCCGGGCCGCGGCCCGGCGTCCGCGTAGACGTGCGGGAAGGCCGCCGCGAGCTGGGCCGCCCGGCGGTGGTGCGGTCGGCCGGGAAGCAGCACCAGATCGGTGCCGAAGCCCGCCGTGGCGCGCAGGAAGCCGCTGAGCGACTGCGGATCGGCGCAGTGCAGCTGCACCGGAAGGCCGGTCGCCACGGCGCTCCACAGCAGATGCTGGGCGAGCGCGGGGTCGGGGGCGCGGCCTGGGGCCGGGCGTACGGTGAGCGCGAGCCAGCGGGCGGCGGCGCGCCGCACCTCGCGCGGATCGGGCGGGATCTCGTCGCAGAAGGCGATGCCCATGGCGAAGGCGGTCGCGTGCTGGGCCGCCGCGTACAGCGCCTCCGCGGTGTTGCCGATGAAGGCGTCGACCGTGCCGGAGGTGTCGGCGACCTGCTCGGCCAGCGGCTCCAGGCGGACCACCTCGAGGACCGTGCCGTCGGCGGCCGCGGCCAGTTCCTCCGGGCCGCTGAGGCCGTCCCGGGCGCCGGACTCCAGCAGGAAGGTGCCGATGCCCGCGCCGCGCAGCAGCAGCCGCGCGGCGCGGTAGGCGCCCAGCTCACGGCGGCGGGCGAGATAGCTGACGGGCGCGCAGTAAGGCTCCATGCCCAGCAGCGGGGGGCACCAGCGGCGCACCGCGAGGCCGGTCCAGCTGTCGAAGAAGGTGGTCCCGGCCGGGGCCGCGCCCGACCCGGCGGCGGCCGCCAGATGGGTTTCGAACGAGCCGACTCCGAGCTCGCCGTCCACCGTGCCGTGGCTGTGCTGGTCGACCAGCGGCGGCAGGGTGATCGGGCCCGCCACCGGGCCCGGCCCGTCGCGCGGGACCGGGCCGGTCGGCGGGCCCACGGTGTCCGGGGAGTCCGTCGCCTCGTGCATCGCCGCCGCCTCCTCGCCCTCCGGCATCGATGGGCTTAACGGACGGAAGGGGCGCGAGGTGTCGGCGGACTCGCATCCAGGCGTTCTACGAGGCGGCTGCCGGAGGGTTGCCGGGCCCGCCGAGCTGGATGCCCGCCATGCGCGTCCACTCGTAGGGACCGGTGCGGACCTTGGCCGCGAGCTCGCCGTCGAAGTCGTCCCTGAGGGTCAGCCCGGCGATCTCGGCGGCGCGCCGCGCGCTGTCCTGGGAGGGGGCCACGAGGACGCCCCATTCGCCGTCCGCGCCGACGAGGGCGATCCGGACGGCGCCGCGCCCGATGTGGGCGATCTGCCCCTCGGCCCCGCCGCCGTGGCCGGTGGCGAAGGCCGTGATCTGGCGGGCGAGCCGCTCGGCCCGCTTCTCGTCCTTGGACGGCTTGGACGGCTTGGCCGGTGCTTCCGGCGCGGAGGGCTGGGCGGCCGACTGGCCGCTCTCGGGCGTCTCCGGCTGGGTGGTGTCTGCCATACAGACGATGCTACCCGCCGGTAATCACCGCAGGAAAGGGTCCACGGCCACGGCGACGAACAGCAGCGACACATAGGTGATCGACCAGTGGAACAGCCGCATCTCCTTGAGCTTCGCGCCCGTGATCCCGGCCCTGGCGCGCGCCTGGAGGCCGTGCGCCTCCTTGAGCCAGAACCCGCCCAGCACGGCCGCGACGACGGGGTAGAACCAGCCGGTGTAGCCCAGCGGCCACAGCAGCAGCGAGACGCCGACCATGGCCCAGCTGTAGAGGACGATCTGGCGCGCGACCGCCTTGTTGCCCGCGATCACCGGCAGCATCGGCACGCTGGCCCGCTCGTAGTCGTCCTTGACCTTCATCGACAGCGGCCAGTAGTGCGGCGGCGTCCAGAAGAAGATGACGAGGAAGAGGATGACGGCGGCCCAGGAGACCTCGTTGGTCACCGAGGACCAGCCGATGAGCACGGGCATGCAGCCCGCGATGCCGCCCCAGACGATGTTCTGCGAGGTGCGGCGCTTGAGCCACATCGTGTAGACGACGACGTAGAAGGCCAGCGCACCGAGCGACAGCATCGCGGACAGCGGGTTGACCAGCGCCCAGAACCAGGCCGTCGACCCCACCGCGAGCGCGAAGGCGAAGACGAGGCACTCCCGCGGCGAGACCATGCCGGTCACGAGCGGGCGCTGCGCCGTGCGCTCCATCAGCGCGTCGATGTCCCGGTCGTAATACATGTTGAACGCGGCGGCGCCGCCGGCCGACAGATAGCCACCGACGCAGGTGGCGACCACCAGCCACAGGTCCGGGACGCCCTGGGCGGCCAGGAACATGACCGGTACCGTCGTCATCAGCAGCAATTCGATGACGCGCGGCTTGGTCAGCGCCACGAACGCCTTGACACGGGCCCCGAACGGCCGGTGACCGGAGCTCGTTTCGCTCGTCTCGAGCACCCCCGCAGGACGGGATTCGACGGCCGTCACGCACACCCCTGGTGGAAGCAAGAACAAGCAAGCACCGGACATGAAGAGCCGGTAAAGACTTGCGCGTACCACGCCACTCTAGACGCAGCGGATGCGCCGCCCGTCGCCGGGGTCCCTCGTGTTGTAGGGGCGCGGGAAGGCGCCCGTAAGGCGGTCACGCCCGGAGGACGACGGGCCCGGCAGGGCCCGGAACGGCACCTTCCTCAAGGCCCCGGACGCCCCCCGGACGGGCCCCGGAGGGAATGCGGCAACCTCGGAATTCGTTCCTTATCCCGTTGAGTGGAACTCGAAAAGATGACCGTTGTTCCAGGGGTAGGCTCGACATCGCCGGTGTACATACGGTCACCGGATTTCGACATTGTGGAGAGGAGCCCTGACTCAGGGTGAGCACCAAGCCGACTACCACAGACCTCGAGTGGACCGATCTGGACCAGCGAGCCGTCGACACGGCCCGGGTCCTGGCCATGGACTCCGTACAGAAGGTCGGTAACGGCCACCCTGGCACGGCCATGAGCCTCGCGCCCGCCGCGTACCTGCTCTTCCAGAAGCTGATGCGGCACGACCCCTCCGACGCGGGCTGGGCGGGCCGGGACCGCTTCGTCCTCTCCCCCGGACACACCAGCCTGACCCTCTACGTCCAGCTGTACCTGGCGGGCTTCGGTCTCGAGCTCGACGATCTGCGGTCGTTCCGCACCTGGGGCAGCAAGACCCCGGGCCACCCCGAGTTCGGCCACACCACCGGTGTCGAGACCACCACCGGCCCGCTGGGCCAGGGCATCGCCAACGCGGTGGGCATGGCGATGGCGGCCCGCTACGAGCGCGGTCTGTTCGACCCGGAGGCGCCCGAGGGCGCCTCCCCGTTCGACCACACCATCTGGGCGATCGTCTCCGACGGCGACCTGGAGGAGGGCATCTCCGCCGAGGCGTCCTCGCTGGCCGGCCACCAGAAGCTGGGCAACATCGTCGCCCTGTACGACGACAACCACATCTCGATCGAGGGCGACACCGCGACCGCGCTCTCCGAGGACGTGCTGAAGCGCTACGAGGCGTACGGCTGGCACGTCCAGCGCATCGAGCAGGCCGAGAGCGGCGACTTCGACATCCACGCGCTGTACGCGGCGCTCAAGGCGGCGCAGGCCGAGACCGAGCGCCCCTCGATCATCGCGGCCCGTACGATCATCGCCTGGCCCGCGCCGAACGCGCAGAACACCGAGGCGTCCCACGGCTCGGCGCTGGGCGCCGACGAGGTCGCCGCCACCAAGCGCGTCCTCGGCTTCGACCCCGAGCAGCACTTCGCGGTCGAGACCGACGTCATCAACCACACCCGCGCCCTGGTCGACCGCGGCCGCGAGGCGCACGCCGCCTGGGACAAGAAGCTCCAGGAGTGGCGGAACACCAACACCGAGCGCGCCGCCCTGTTCGACCGGATCACCGCGGGTGAGCTGCCCGAGGGCTGGGAGAGCGCGCTGCCGGTCTTCGAGCCGGGCAAGGACGTCGCCACCCGTAAGGCGTCCGGCCAGGTGCTCAAGGCGCTCGGCGGGGTGCTCCCCGAGCTGTGGGGCGGCTCCGCCGACCTCGCGGGCTCCAACAACACCACGATCGACGCGTCCTCGTCCTTCCTCCCGAAGGGCAACCCGCTGCCGGAGGCCGACCCGTACGGCCGCACGATCCACTTCGGCATCCGCGAGCACGCCATGGGCTCGACCATGAACGGCATCGCCCTGCACGGCAACACCCGGGTCTACGGCGGTACCTTCCTGGTCTTCTCCGACTACATGCGCCCGGCCGTCCGGCTCGCCGCGCTGATGAAGCTGCCGGTCACCTACGTGTGGACGCACGACTCCATCGGCCTCGGCGAGGACGGCCCGACCCACCAGCCGGTGGAGCACCTGTCCGCGCTGCGCGCCATCCCGGGCCTGAACGTGGTCCGCCCGGCCGACGCCAACGAGACGGCCATCGCCTGGCGGGAGATCACCCGCCGCCACAGCGCGAACCCGGCTCCGCACGGCCTGGCGCTGACCCGGCAGAACGTGCCGACCTACGAGGCCAACGAGGACGCCGCCAAGGGCGGCTATGTGCTCTTCGAGGCCGAGGGCGGCCAGCCGCAGGTCATCCTCATCGGCACCGGTTCGGAGGTGCAGCTCGCCGTGGAGGCGCGCGAGCAGCTCCAGGCCGCCGGGATTCCCACCCGCGTCGTGTCGATGCCCTCGGTCGAGTGGTTCGAGGAGCAGGACAAGGGGTACCGGGAGACAGTGCTGCCGCCGTCCGTCAAGGCCCGCGTGGCCGTCGAGGCGGGAATCGGCCTGACCTGGTACCGCTACGTCGGCGAGGCCGGCCGCATCGTCTCGCTGGAGCACTTCGGCGCCTCGGCCGACTACAAGGTGCTCTTCCGGGAGTTCGGCCTCACCGCCGAGGCCGTGGTCACCGCCGCCCGCGAGTCCGTCGACGCCGCCGGGCGCTGACCCCCACAGACGAGTAAGTGCGACGAGTAGGAGAACACACCCCATGACAGACGCACTCAAGCGGCTGGCCGACGAAGGCGTCGCGATCTGGCTCGACGATCTCTCCCGCAAGAGGATCACCTCCGGCAACCTGGCCGAGCTGATCGACCAGCAGCATGTCGTAGGCGTCACCACCAACCCGTCGATCTTCCAGAAGGCGATCTCCGGCGGCGACGGCTACCAGCAGCAGGTGGCCGACCTCGCGGTCCGCAGGCTCACCGTCGAGGAAGCCGTCCGCATGATCACCACGGCGGACGTGCGCGACGCGGCCGACATCCTCCGGCCGGTGTACGACGCGACGGGCGGCCAGGACGGCCGGGTCTCCATCGAGGTCGACCCGCGCCTGGCCCACAACACGGCCGCCACCATCGCCGAGGCCAAGCAGCTGGCCTGGCTGGTGGACCGGCCCAACACCTTCATCAAGATCCCGGCGACCGAGGCGGGGCTGCCCGCGATCACCGAGGTGATCGGCCTGGGCATCAGCGTCAATGTCACGCTGATCTTCTCCCTGGAGCGGTACCGCGCGGTCATGGACGCCTTCCTGGCCGGTCTGGAGAAGGCCAAGGCCGCGGGCCTGGACCTGCAGAAGATCCACTCGGTGGCGTCCTTCTTCGTCTCCCGCGTGGACACCGAGATCGACAAGCGCATCGACAAGATCGGCACCGATGAGGCCAAGGCGCTGCGCGGCAAGGCCGCCATCGCCAACGCCCGCCTCGCGTACCAGGCGTACGAGGAGGTCTTCAGCTCCGACCGCTGGGCCGCCCTGGACCGGGCGAACGCCAACAAGCAGCGTCCGCTGTGGGCCTCGACCGGTGTGAAGGACCCGGCGTACAAGGACACCATGTACGTCGAGGACCTGGTCGCCCCCGGCACCGTCAACACGATGCCGGAGGCCACCCTGGAGGCCGTCGCCGACCACGGCGAGATCCGCGGTGACACCGTGCGCGGCACGTACGAGCAGGCCAAGGCCGACCTCGACGCGCTGGCCGGGATCGGGATCTCCTACGACGACGTCGTCCAGGTGCTGGAGGACGAGGGCGTCGAGAAGTTCGAGTCCTCCTGGAACGACCTGCTGAAGTCCACCGAGGCGGAGCTCAAGCGCCTCGCACCCTCGGAGGCGTGAAAACCGTGAGCAGCAGCAATCCGCTGCGTGACCCACGAGACCGGCGGCTCCCGCGCATCGCGGGGCCGTCCGGCCTGGTGATCTTCGGCGTCACGGGCGACCTGTCCCGTAAGAAGCTGATGCCCGCCATCTACGACCTGGCCAACCGCGGCCTGCTGCCCCCGGGCTTCTCACTCGTCGGCTTCGCCCGCCGCGACTGGGAGAACGAGGACTTCGCCCAGGTCGTGCACGACGCGGTCAAGGAACACGCCCGGACCCCGTTCCGCGAGGAGGTCTGGCAGCAGCTGGCCGAGGGGTTCCGCTTCGTACCCGGCGTGTTCGACGACGACGAGGCGTTCGTCCAGCTGCGGGCGACCATAGAGGAGCTCGACAAGGCGCGCGGCACCGGCGGCAACTTCGCGTTCTACCTGTCGGTCCCGCCGAAGTTCTTCCCCACCGTCGTCCAGCAGCTCAAGAAGCACGGACTGTCCCAGGGGCAGGGCGACTCCTGGCGGCGCGCGGTCATCGAGAAGCCGTTCGGCCACGACCTGAAGAGCGCCCAGGAGCTCAACCAGGTCGTCCACGAGGTCTTCCGGCCCGGCGATGTCTTCCGGATCGACCACTACCTGGGCAAGGAGACGGTCCAGAACATCCTGGCGCTGCGCTTCGCCAACACGATGTTCGAGCCGATCTGGAACCGGTCGTACGTCGACCACGTACAGATCACCATGGCCGAGGACATCGGCATCGGCGGTCGCGCGGGCTACTACGACGGCATCGGCGCGGCCCGCGACGTCATCCAGAACCACCTGCTCCAGCTGCTCGCGCTGACCGCCATGGAGGAGCCCGCCTCCTTCGACGCGTCCTCCCTGGTCACCGAGAAGCTGAAGGCGCTCAGGGCGGTCAAGCTGCCCAAGGACCTGGGCAAGCACACGGTGCGCGCGCAGTACGCCGGCGGCTGGCAGGGCGGCGAGGAGGTGCACGGCTACCTCGAGGAGGAGGGCATCGACCCCCACTCGAAGACCGACACCTACGCCGCCATCAAGCTGGAGATCGACAACCGCCGCTGGGCGGGTGTCCCCTTCTACCTGCGCACCGGCAAGCGGCTGGGGCGGCGGGTCACCGAGATCGCGGTGGTCTTCCAGCGCGCCCCGCACTCCCCCTTCGATGCCACCGACACCCAGGAGCTGGGGCAGAACGCCCTGGTCATCCGGGTGCAGCCGGACGAGGGCGTCACCATCCGGTTCGGCTCCAAGGTGCCCGGCACCTCCATGGAGATCCGGGACGTGACGATGGACTTCCAGTACGGCGAGTCCTTCACCGAGTCCAGCCCCGAGGCGTACGAGCGGCTGCTGCTCGACGTCCTGCTCGGCGAGGCGAACCTCTTCCCCCGCCATGAGGAGGTCGAGCAGTCCTGGCGGATCCTGGACCCGATCGAGGAGTTCTGGGACAAGCACGGCAAGCCCGAGCAGTACACCTCCGGGACCTGGGGGCCGAAAGCCGCGGACGAGATGCTCGCACGAGACGGACGGAGCTGGCGGCGGCCATGAACATCGATCTCACGGACACCACGTCCAGCCGGATCAACTCCGCTCTGGTCCAGGCACGCCGGGCCACCGGTACCCCGGCCGTGGGCATGGTGCTCACCCTCGTCATCGTCACCGACGAGGGCAATCACTACGACGCGCTGCGGGCGGCCAGCGAGGCGTCCAAGGAGCACCCCTCGCGCATCCTGGTCGTCATCAAGCGGCCGGGCCGGTCGCCGCGCGACCGCAAGATGGCCCGGATGGACGCCGAGGTCCGGGTCGGCGGCGAGACCGGCACCGGCGAGACGGTGCTGCTGCGGCTGCACGGCGAACTCGCCAACCACGCCTACTCGGTGGTCCTGCCGCTGCTGCTGCCGGACGCCCCGGTGGTCGTGTGGTGGCCGGAGGACGCCCCGGAGCACCCCGCCGAGGACCTGCTCGGGCAGCTGGCCCAGCGCCGGATCACCGACGCCCAGGCCACCGAGGACCCGGTCGCGGCCCTCGGGCTGCGGGCCGCCACCTACACCCCGGGCGACACCGATCTGGCCTGGACCCGGATCACCCCGTGGCGCAGCGTCCTGGCCGCGGCCCTGGACCAGCGGCACTCCCCGATCACCTCCGCGGTCGTCGAGGGCGAGGCGTACAACCCGAGCAGCGAGCTGCTCGCGCTGTGGCTCGCCCAGCGGCTGGGGGTCCCGGTGGACCGGCAGGTCTCGGAGGGCCCCGGGCTGACCGCGGTGCGGCTGGAGACGTCCGACGGCGTGATCTGCCTGGACCGGGCGAACGGCTCGCTGGCCGAGCTGGCGATGCCGGGCCAGCCCGACCGGCATGTGGCGCTGCAGCGGCGTGAGATGTCGGAGCTGATCGCCGAGGAGCTGCGCCGGCTGGACCCCGACGAGAGCTACGAGTCGTCGGTGAAGTTCGGCGTCAGCAAGCTGGGCAAGGGCGGCGTGGGGACGCTGGAGCGGGACGCCAAGGCCGCCCCGGCGACCCAGGTGGCACCGCCCGGGGCGGACCGGCCGCCGCTGCCGACCCGGGACCCGGAGACGCCGTCGGAGCACGCTCCGGGCTCGCCGAAGAACCCGCCGCAGGCACCGGCCCAGCCGCCGGTTCCCAAGCCCCACCCCCCGAAGTCCCAGGAGCAGAAGGCGGACGGGAAGGCGGACACATGACCACACCACAGGTGGTCGTCCACCGCGACAAGGAGCTGATGGCCAAGGCCGCGGCGGCACGGCTGATCACGAAGATCGTGGACGCCCAGGCCGCCCGTGGCTCGGCCTCGGTCGTCCTGACCGGCGGGCGCAACGGCAACGGTCTGCTGGCCGCGATCGCCGCCTCCCCGGCGCGCGACGCGGTCGACTGGTCGCGGCTGGACCTGTGGTGGGGCGATGAGCGGTTCCTGCCCGACGGCCATGCGGACCGCAATGTCACGCAGGCCCGTCAGGCGCTGCTGAACGCGGTGGAGCTGGACCCGGCGCGGGTGCACGCGATGCCCGCGTCCGACGGGCCCCACGGCGGCGATGTGGACACCGCGGCCGAGGCGTACGCGGCCGAGCTGGCCCGGGCCGCCCGGCCGGAGAACCACGGCGCGGTGCCGTCGTTCGATGTGCTGCTGCTGGGCGTCGGCCCGGACACCCATGTGGCCTCGCTCTTCCCCGAGCTGCCCGCCGTCCGGGAGAACGAGCGGATGGTGGTCGGGGTGCGCGGCGCGCCCAAGCCGCCGCCGGTACGGACCTCGCTGACCCTGCCCGCGATCCGCGCGGCACGGGAGGTGTGGCTGCTGGCGGCCGGTGAGGACAAGGCGAAGGCGGTCACGATAGCGCTGTCGGGGGCCGGGGAGCTGCAGGCTCCGGCGGCGGGCGCGCACGGCCGCGGCCGGACGCTGTGGCTGCTGGACCGGGCCGCGGCGGCGGGGCTGCCGCGCGAGCTGTACCCCCCAGCGTCGCCGTAACCCTCGTACCCCCTCGTACCGCACACCGGCGATCCCCCGGGCGCTTCGGGCGCCCGGGGGATCGCCGGTGTGCCTCGAAGGGCCTCAGCGGCCGCGCAGCGAGCGGTAGGTGGCGACCAGGTGCTCGGTGGAGGAGTCCAGACCGGGCACCTCGGCGCCCTCGGTCAGGGCGGGCTCGACGCGCTTGGCGAGCACCTTGCCCAGCTCCACCCCCCACTGGTCGAAGGAGTCGATGTTCCACACCGCGCCCTGGACGAAGACCTTGTGCTCATACAGGGCGACCAGCTGGCCCAGCACCGACGGGGTCAGCTCGTGGGCGAGGATCGTGGTGGTGGGGCGGTTGCCGTCGAAGGTCTTGTGCGGCACCAGCTCCTCGGGCACCCCCTCGGCGGCGACCTCCTCGGCGGTCTTGCCGAAGGCCAGCGCCTGGCCCTGGGCGAAGAGGTTGGCCATCAGCAGGTCGTGGTGGGACTCCAGGCCGGGCGGCAGGTCCTGCACCGGCCGGGCGAAGCCGATCAGATCGGCCGGGACCAGCTTGGTGCCCTGGTGGAGCAGCTGGTAGTAGGCGTGCTGGCCGTTGGTGCCGGGGGTGCCCCAGACGATGGGGCCGGTCTGCCAGCCGACGCGGTCGCCGTCCCGGTCCACGTGCTTGCCGTTGGACTCCATGTCCAGCTGCTGCAGATAGTCGGTGAACCGCGACAGGTAATGGCTGTACGGCAGGACGGCATGCGCCTGGGCACCGTGGAAGTTGCCGTACCAGATGCCCAGCAGGCCCATCAGCAGCGGAACGTTCTGCTCCGGCGGGGCGGTGGAGAAGTGCTCGTCCACCAGGTGGAAGCCGGCCAGCATCTCGCGGAAGCAGTCCGGGCCGATGGCGACCATCAGGGAGAGGCCGATTGCCGAGTCGTAGGAGTAGCGCCCGCCGACCCAGTCCCAGAACCCGAACATGTTGTCCGTGTCGATGCCGAACTCGGCGACCTTGCCGGCGTTGGTCGACACCGCCACGAAGTGCTTGGCGACGGCCTCCTGACCGGCCCGCAGCCCGGTCAGCAGCCAGTCGCGGGCGGAGACGGCGTTGGTGATGGTCTCGATGGTGGTGAAGGTCTTGGAGGCGACGATGAACAGCGTCTCGGCCGGGTCGAGGTCGCGCACCGCCTCGTGCAGATCCGCGCCGTCCACATTGGAGACGAACCGGAACGTCATCGAGCGGTCGCTGTAGGAGCGCAGCGCCTCGTACGCCATCTTCGGGCCCAGATCGGAGCCGCCGATACCGATGTTGACGATGTTCTTGATCCGCTTGCCGGTGTGGCCGGTCCAGTCGCCGGACCTGACGCGGTCGGCGAAGACGGCCATCTTGGCGAGCACGGCGTGCACTTCGCCGACGACGTCCTCGCCGTCCACCTTGATCTCCGCGGAGTGCGGTGCGCGCAGCGCGATGTGCAGCACCGAGCGGTTCTCGGTGGTGTTGATCCGCTCGCCGCGGAACATGGCGTCGCGCAACTCGGCCACCTGGGTGGCGCGCGCCAGCTCGCGCAGCAGCCGCAGGGTCTCGTCGGTCACCAGGTGCTTGGAGTAGTCGACGTGGAGATCGCCGACCTGAAGGGTGAGGCGGCGCCCGCGCTCCGGGTCGCCCGCGAACAGGTCGCGCAGATGCGCGTCGCCCAGCTCCTTGCGGTGTGCGGCCAGCGCGTGCCATTCCGGCAGCTGGTCCAGCCTGGTGCGGCCTTCCATGTTCATCTCGGACATCAGCCCACTTCTCGTCGGTACCTGGCCCCCGTGGCCACCAACCTAATTGATGGCGGACCGCATTCCCGGAACGAGGGCCGCGACCCCGCAGACGAAGAGCGCGGCGGCCCCCAGCGCGGGGGTATTGAGCCCCCACGCCTCGGCCATCACCCCGCCCAGCAGCGCGCCGAGCGGGGTGCCCGCGACCGACAGGGTGCGGAAGGCGGCGCTCACCCGTCCCAGCGCCCCGTCGGGGCTGCGCTGCTGCATCATCGTCACCTCGGTGACGTTCCAGACGATCCCCGCGAAACCGAAGAGGCCCATGGCCGCGACCGCGACCGGCAGGCTCCGTATCGCCCCGAGTGCGACCAGGGCGCCGATCTGCGCGGTGCCGCACATCAGGAGGGCGCGGGCGCGCCCCAGCTTCTCGGTGAGCCGGGCCGCCACCAGCCCCCCGGCCACGCTGCCGATCCCGTAGACGGTGATGACGGCCGCGTAGCCGGTGTTCCCGGCGTCCAGCCAGCCGGTGATGTGCAGCACCAGGGTGGCGATGAGAGCGCCGATGCCGATGTTGCACAGCGTGGTGGACGCGCACAGCGCCCGCAGCGTGCGGTCCCGCCACAGCACCGCCAGGCCCTCGGCGATATCGCGCCGCAGCGACCCGCCCGGCGGGCGCGGGGCCCGCTCGGGGGGCGCCGCCCGCAGCGAGGCGACCAGCGCGGCGGCGGCGAGATAGGTGGCCGCGTCCGCCGCGTACGGCATCGCGGCGCCGAGGCCGAGCAGCACCGGCACCAGCGGGGCGCCCACGAACCGGCCCATGACCTCCTGCCCGGTCATCAGCCGGGCGTTGGCCCGGCCCAGCGCCTCCTGCCCCACCACGGACGGCAGCAGCGCCGTGGCCGCGTTGTCGAACAGGGTCTGCAGCGTGGTGAGGGCGAAGGCGAGGGCGAGCAGCAGCCCGATGGTGGCCCGGTCCAGCCACACCGCGACGGCGAACCCCGCCGTCAGGACGGCCCGCACGCCGTCCACCGCCCACATCGCCCGCCGCTGGTCCACCCGGTCCGCGATCGCCCCGCCGATCAGCCCGAACAGCAGCCAGGGCAGGAAGCCGCAGGCGGTCACGAGCGAGACCAGCACCGGCGAATCGGTCAGCGAGACGGCCAGCAGCGGCAGCGCCGCGCCCCGCAGGGCGTCCCCGAACCGGGAGACGACCGCGGCCGCCCACAGCCGCCCGAACCCCCCGCGCCACGCGGGCACCGCCGGTTTCCCGGCGCCCAGCTCACCGGCGTCCACCGCGGCCATGACGATCCCCCCTACGTCTCGTGGACCGGCCCCACCCGGTGGGACGGCCCCCGGGTGTCCAGCACCCCACGACCGTAGCCCGCACCACTGACAACGGCCCGGCCGCGCACCCCTCGCAGGAGGTGCCCGGCCGGGCCGTCGTACCGCGCTGTGTGTCTAGATCTCGCCCCGGAGCTTGGCGAGTGCCTCGGCGAGGATCGCCTCACCGTCGGCGTCGCTGCGCCGCTCCCGTACGTACGCCAGATGCGTCTTGTACGGCTCGGTGCGCGGCGGGTCCGGCGGGTTGTCCCGGTCCTTGCCGGCCGGGAAGCCGCAGCGGGGGCAGTCCCACGTGTCAGGGATCTGCGCGTCGCTGGCGAAGCTCGGCACGGTCTCATGCCCGTTCGAGCACCAGAAGGAGATGCGCAGGCGCGGCGCCGATTCGCCTCGCTCGGCTTCTCCCATCGGCCCCGCCCCGACCCGACTTCCACGGATCGCGTTGCCACTTGCCACGGTCGTAACTCCCTGCGTGATGGTGCCGCGAAGCCTCGATTGGCAGCTTCGCCGCCCGGCGCCCCAGTCTACGTAAGGCCCAACGCGCGTCCAGTGAGAGAAGTTACACCCGTCACCGAGGACGCCATGCCATCATAGGCCGCATATGGGCCCCGCTGACGACGGTACGTCAGTTATCGGGCGTCAGCCGGGCCCCGGACGGGACCCGCCGGAGCCTCAGTCGAGCTTCATCAGCAGCCCGAGCGCGACGATGCAGACGAACCACAGCAGCCCGACCACCACGGTGATGCGGTCCAGGTTGCGCTCGGCGACCGAGGAGCCGCCCACCGAGGACTGCATGCCGCCACCGAACATGTCGGACAGGCCGCCGCCCTTCCCCTTGTGCATGAGCACCAACATCATCAACAGGAGGCTGAAGATGATGAGGGCGATCGAGAACCCCATGATCACGGCTGGACCAACCTTCTCGGGCTTGTACGGACGTCGGGGGCCGGACGGTGCGATTCCCACCGCCTCGACCCCCGACAGGGTACGACGACGCGCGCGCTAGGGCCTACTCACTGGTCGCGGAAACGAACGATCTTGACGAATTCGTCCGCGTCCAGCGAGGCGCCCCCGATCAGTGCGCCGTCCACGTCCGGCTGGGCCATGATCGCGGCGACGTTCCCGGACTTCACCGAGCCGCCGTACTGGATCCGGACCTTGTCGGCGACCTCCTGGCCGTAGAGCTCGGCGAGCCGGCCGCGGATCGCACCGCAGACCTCCTGGGCGTCCTCGGGGGTCGCGACCTCGCCGGTGCCGATCGCCCAGACCGGCTCGTAGGCGATCACGATGGTCTCGGCCTGCTCGGCGGGGACGTCCTTCAGGCCCCCGTCCACCTGGGCGAGGGTGTGCGCGACCTGGTTGCCCGCCTTACGGACGTCGAGGCCCTCGCCGACGCACAGGATCGGGGTGAGGTCGTTGCGGAAGGCCGCCTTGACCTTGGCGTTGCACAGCTCGTCGGTCTCGTCGTGGTACTGGCGCCGCTCCGAGTGCCCGACGACGGCGTAGGCGCACTTCAGCTTGGCCAGCATCGGGCCGGAAATCTCGCCGGTGTAGGCGCCGGAGTCATGTGCCGAGATGTCCTGGGCGCCGTACTTGATCTTCAGCTTGTCGCCCTCGACCAGGGTCTGCACCGACCGCAGATCGGTGAAGGGCGGCAGCACCGCGACCTCCACGGCCTCGTAGTCCTTGTCGGCGAGCCCGAAGGCGAGCTTCTGGACGTGGGCGATGGCCTCGAGGTGGTTGAGGTTCATCTTCCAGTTGCCCGCCATCAGCGGCATACGGTCACTCACGGTGTTCAGTCCTCCAGTGCGGCGAGGCCGGGGAGCGTCTTGCCCTCGAGGTATTCGAGGCTCGCTCCACCGCCGGTCGAGATGTGGCCGAAAGCGTTCTCGTCGAAGCCCAGGATGCGTACGGCCGCGGCGGAGTCGCCGCCGCCGACCACGGTGAAGGCCGGGCTCTCCACGAGCGCCTGGGCCACGGCCCGGGTGCCCTCGGCGAAGTCGGGGTGCTCGAAGACGCCCATGGGGCCGTTCCAGAAGACGGTGGCCGCGTCGGCCAGCTTCGAGGCGTACAGCTTGCGGGTCTCCGGGCCGATGTCCAGCCCCTGGAGGTCGGCCGGGATCGCGTCCGCGGCGATGAGCCGCGGGTTCGCGGGGGCCTTGGTCTTCAGGTCCGGGAATTCGGACGCGGCCGTGACATCGACCGGTAGCACGAACTCCACACCGCGCTCCTTGGCCCGGCGCAGATAGTCCTGGACCGCCGGGACCTGGTCCTCCTGCAGCAGCGAGCCGCCGACCTCGTGGCCCTGGGCCTTGAGGAAGGTGTAGGCCATGCCGCCGCCGATCAGGATGCGGTCGGCCTTCTCCAGGAGGTGGTCGATCACGCCGAGCTTGTCGGAGACCTTGGCACCGCCGAGGACCACCGCGTAGGGCCGCTTGACGTCCTCGGTGAGCTTCTTCAGGACCGAGAGCTCGGCGGCGATCAGGTCGCCCGCGGCGTGCGGCAGCCGCGCCGGGAGGTCGTACACCGAGGCGTGCTTGCGGTGGACCGCGCCGAAGCCGTCGCCCACGTAGAGGTCGGCGAGGACGGCGAGCCGGTCGGCGAAGGCGCCGCGCTCGGCGTCGTCCTTACTGGTCTCACCGGCGTTGAAGCGCAGGTTCTCCAGCAGCGCGACCTCGCCGTCACCGAGCGCCCCCACGGTGGCCCGCGCGCTCTCGTCCACGGTGTCGGTCGCGAAGGCGACCTGCTTGCCGAGGAGTTCGCCGAGCCGCCGGGCGACGGGGGCGAGCGAGTACTGGGGGTCCGGGGCGCCCTTGGGGCGGCCCAGGTGCGAGGCGACGATCACCTTGGCGCCCCGGTCCAGGAGCTTGGTGATCGTCGGGACGGCCGCGCGGATCCGGCCGTCGTCGGTGATCGTCTCGCCGTCGAGCGGGACGTTCAGATCGGCGCGGACGAAGACCCGCTGCCCGGCGACCTGAAGATCGTCAATCGTCTTCACAGGGATGACTCCTTGATCATGGATCGCGGCCCGTTACGACGGCGTCGTAGCGGGCCCCGTTTCCTAGCGCATCGGGACGGCGGTCAGAGCCGGCCGCCGACGAAGACGGTCAGGTCGACAAGGCGGTTGGAGTAGCCCCACTCGTTGTCGTACCAGCCGACGACCTTGACCTGCTTGCCCTGGACCATGGTCAGGGAGGAGTCGAAGGTGCAGGACGCGGGCCAGTTGACGATGTCCGAGGAGACGATCGGGTCCTCGGTGTACTCGAGGATTCCCTTGAGCTGGCCCTCGGCGGCCTTCTGGAAGGCGGTGTTGATCTCGTCCTTGGTGACCTCGCGGTCGAGCTCCAGGACGAGGTCGGTGACCGAGCCCGTCGGGACCGGGACGCGCATCGCGATGCCGTCCAGCTTGCCCTTGAGCTGCGGGAGGACCAGCGCGGTGGCCTTGGCGGCACCGGTGGAGGTCGGGATGATGTTCTCCGCCGCCGCGCGGGCGCGACGCAGGTCCTTGTGCGGGAAGTCCAGGATGCGCTGGTCGTTGGTGTACGCGTGGACCGTCGTCATCATGCCCTTGACGATGCCGAAGTTCTCGTCGAGGACCTTGGCCATCGGCGCCACACAGTTGGTGGTGCAGGAGGCGTTGGAGATGACGTGGTGGTTCGCCGGGTCGTACTTGTCCTGGTTGACGCCCATCACGATGGTGATGTCCTCGTTCTTGGCGGGCGCGGAGATCAGGACCTTCTTGGCGCCGGCGGCGAGGTGCTTGGCGGCGTCCTCGCGCTTGGTGAAGATGCCGGTGGACTCCACCACGATGTCGGCGCCGAGCTCGCCCCACGGCAGGGCCGCCGGGTCGCGCTCGGCCATCGTCTTGAAGGTCTGGTTGCCCACCGTGATGGTGTCCTCGGTGTGGCTGACCTCGTGCTTCAGCCGGCCGAGGATGGAGTCGTACTTGAGCAGGTGGACCAGGGTGGCGTTGTCGGTCAGGTCGTTGACACCGACGATCTCGATGTCCGCGCCCTGCTCAAGGAGCGCGCGGAAGTAGTTGCGACCGATGCGGCCGAAGCCGTTGATGCCTACGCGGATCGTCACGAACCGATCTCCTCGTTGGTGTGCCGGTCTAGACGCCGGCGAACGTGTATGGGATGTCCCCGACCGCCTCCGACCCTACCGCTATCACGGGACGTACGTGACATTGGCATCGGCGGCCCATGACCACCGGAAAGTGGTACGGACCGCCGATTCAGTCACGATGTGTCACGCGCTGTCAACGACGCAGCGCACGCAGCGCGTCGCCCACCAGCCGGGCCCTCTGGGCACTGTCCGGGACGTGCTCCAGGCCGAATCCCAGCAGCACGGTGTCCCGCGTGGTGACGCCCGCGACGGTGTGGAAGAGCTCCCGGGAACGGGACCAGTCCCCGGCGTTCGCCGGGCTGCCCTCCGGCGCTCCCGGCACCGACCAGGGGCCGAGCGCCGTCTCGAAGCCCTCGGAGTCCTCGGCGGTACCGCCGACGGTGAGCTCGGTGCCGTCCACGAAGGCGCCCCGGCCGCCGGTGCCCGGGTCGGTGACGTACGACAGCGCCAGCTCGACCTTCTTGCCCGCGTAGCCGCTCAGGTGCAGCGAGACCGGCCGCCACCCCTCGGAGGAGCCCGACAGGCTGTTCCAGGAGCCCGTGCTGCCCCGCGCGGCGCAGCCGTCGTCGCCGGGGGTCAGGTAGTGCTTCAGGAACGGGTGCAGGTTCAGCAGGAAGCCCGCCTCGCACTCGGTGGGCACCTCGGTGGAGGAGCCGCCGTTCGCGTCGGGGAGGGTGGTCCAGTCGTCCTGGCCCGCGGTGCGCGCCTCGATGATCACATGGTCGTAGCCGGGCTCGGTGTCGTAGCTGAGCCGGAAGGCCAGGGCCGGTTCGTCGGCGGCGGACACACCGGTCAGGTCCACCGTGCGGGACAGCCGCATCCAGGAGTTGTCACGGTGGCCCGCGGCGGCCATCCAGTCGCCCTCGTACGGCTGGTAGGGGGTGCGGGTGTTCGGGTACTCCCCCGCGCCCGCGCTGCGGAACTGGGGGAAGTCCTCGGGCGGCAGGACGTCGGAGGTCACGGTGTAGGCGCCCGCGGCGTCCAGGGGGTTGCCGGGGGCGTCCCCCAGGTCCGCGCCGGTGCCCGCGAGCGCGCCGGCGCCCTGGAAGGCGGTGGGCGACTTCAGGGTGAGCCGGCTGTCGGCGCCGAGATAGTACTGGCTGAAGTCGTCGGTGTCGGCCGGTCCCACCTCGGAGCTGCCGCCCGCCCGCTCACCGGTGGTGATCAGCTTGCCGCCCTCGTTGAGGAAGTCGCGCACCGCGAGCAGGGTCGGGCCGCCGGGCCGCTCGGCGCCGGTGTACCACAGCACCGTCCTGAAGTGGCTCAGCACTCCGAGCGCGGACGGCGCCCCTTGGGTGGCCACGTCCCAGACGGCCGCCTTACGGCCGTTGTCGGCCAGCGCCCGGGTGTACGCGGCGGTGTGCCGGGCCGGGGAGGTGCCGCCCTCCTCGGCGATCACCAGCGTGTCGGCGCGGGGCCGCTTCGCCACGGTGTAGGTGAACGGCTCACTGACGGTCCGCTTGCCGTTCTTCGTACGGCCGGTGAACCAGACCTTGACCTTCTGCCCGGGGTCTGCGCCCTTGACGGCGGCGCGGTACTGGTCGAAGCGGATGTTGTCCTCGCCGCCGTAGGTCTCGCCGCCCCGCCACGCCTTCAGCGGGGCGGTGCGGGTACGGCCGCCGTCCACGCGGTAGTTGAGCTTCTTGTCACGGACGCTCTTGCGGACGGTCACCGAGACGTCCTGGTCGGCGCCGCGCGCGTACGACGTGGTGAAGGCGTCCGGGGTGAAGTCCCGCGCGCTCATACCGACCGACGACGAGGGCCGGTCGGGGTGTTCGGCCGTCTCGGCGACGGAGAGCGCGAACGGGATGTTCTTGGCGAACTCCTGAGCGATCAGCTTCTCGTCGTCCGGGAAGGTGAAGACGGACGCGCAGTCGCGCGGCTGCCAGGCGTCGTCGGGGTCGACGTTGGAGGCGGTCTGACACGTCGACATCTCCGGGGTGAACATCATCATGCCGTTGACGTTCGCCGCGTGGCCGTCGGCCTCGCCGTTGGTGGTGTACAGCTCGGAGGAGACCTGCGGATGGTAGCCGGGGATCGCGGAGTGCTCCGGGGTGCCGGCGAGGGACTTGTAGAGGACGTCGTCGGGGGTCGGAGTGGCGACCTGCCAGCCGACGCCGTAGAGCAGCAGTTCGGCGGCCGAGTGGTAGTTGATGCCGTAGGTGAAGCCGATGCGCTTCTCGAAGGCGTCCAGCGCCTTGGTCTCCGGCTCAGAGGCGGGGGCCGGGCCCCGGTAGGTCTCATCGGCCGGGTCGGCGGACGAACCCTCGTTGTCGTAGCCCCACTTGTAGCCGAAGTTGCGGTTGAGGTCGACGCCGTCGCCCGAGGTGATCTTGCCGTCGCCGTTGTTGTCGCGCAGGTTCTTGCGCCACTGGCGGTTGGCCGGGCTCTGATGCGTGTAGTCGTAGCCGTCCGGGTTGGCCGACAGCACGAACCACAGCTCCGTACGGTCCACGATCCTGGTGACGCGGTCGTCCTTGCCGTAGTTGTCGAGGTAGTAGTGCATCAGCCGGCGGGTCATCTCCGGCGTGATCCACTCACGGGCGTGCTGGTTGGACATGTAGAGCACCGACGGCTTGCTGCCGTCGCGGGTCTTCGCGGCGCCCTTGCTCAGCTTGAGGGCGAGGATGTCCTTGCCCTGGCCGGTCTTGCCGATGCTGACGACCTTGGTGAGGCCGGGGTGCGCCCGGCCGGTCTCGACGATCTCCTGCTCCAGCCCGCCATCGCCGCTGTAGGGGCGGAAGACGCCGTCGCCCGCGGCCTTCAGCCGGTTGCGGCTCTGTGCGGAGATCTTCTTCTCGGTGAGCCGCACGCCCTTGCCGCGCAATGCGGCGGCCTGCCCGGCGGTGAGGTAGAGCTCGACCGGGCCGGTGCCCTTCTCGGGCACCTGCCGCCCCAGCTCGGTGCCGTCCGCTCCGGCGCGGAGCAGCAGCGGAATCTGACCCTTGGTGACCTGGGCGGTCCAGACGGACAACCCGTCGCCGGCGGAGTCCGCCGGCGGTGGTGCGGGGGCCGCGGGCGCCGCGGCCAGTCCCCCCAGGAGCAGCGCGGCCAGTGCCACCACCGCGCCGCTCGATCTCACCGTGCGTCTGAGCTTCATGAGCCCCCCTGGCTGTCGTGTGAAGACACGCGGGTGCGCAGCGCTCCAGACTTGTCACGACACATGGTCATGTCAACAGCGGCGCGCGGAACCGCTGTCACATGCCCCGGGACGCAGCACACCCCCGGATCACTCGTGTGATCCAGGGGCGCGGGGCGCGGCTGTCGTACGACTTCTCGGGCCGTCGGCCGATGGGGTGGTCGGCTCCGCGAGGCCGTCGGCCCGCCCGGGGCGGATCGCGCGGCCGTCAGCCGGTGCGGTGGTCAGCCCATGCGGCCCGTCAGACGTGGGGGCGGTCAGCTCATGGGGCCGTCAGACCGGCGGGGGCGGTCAACTCCTGCGGCCATCAGACCGGCGGGGGCGGTCAGCTCATGCGGCCGGTCAGCCGACCATGCCCTCGGCCATCTCCTCGGTCAGGCTGGACTCGGTGCCGGGGATGCCCAGATCCTGTGCGCGCTTGTCGGCCATGGCCAGCAGGCGGCGGATGCGGCCCGCGACGGCGTCCTTGGTCAGCGGCGGGTCGGCGAGGGCGCCCAGCTCCTCCAGGGACGCCTGCTTGTGCTCCATGCGCAGCCGCCCGGCCGCGGCGAGGTGCTCGGGCACCTCATCGCCCAGGATCTCCAGCGCGCGCTGCACCCGGGCCCCGGCGGCGACGGCGGCGCGGGCCGAGCGACGCAGATTGGCGTCGTCGAAGTTGGCGAGGCGGTTGGCGGTGGCCCGCACCTCGCGGCGCATCCGCCGCTCCTCCCACGCGAGGACCGACTCATGCGCCCCCAGCCGCGTCAACAGCGCGCCGATGGCATCACCGTCCCGGACGACCACCCGGTCCACCCCGCGCACCTCGCGCGCCTTGGCGGCGATCTGCAGCCGGCGGGCGGCGCCGACCAGGGCGAGCGCGGCCTCCGGACCGGGGCAGGTCACCTCCAGGGAGGACGAGCGGCCGGGCTCGGTGAGCGAGCCGTGCGCGAGGAAGGCCCCGCGCCAGGCGGCCTCGGCGTCGCAGGTGGCGCCGGAGACGACCTGCGGCGGCAGTCCGCGGATCGGCCGGCCGCGGCCGTCGACCAGGCCGGTCTGCCGTGCCAGCTGGTCACCGCCCGCCACCACCCGCACCACGTACCGGCTGCCGCGGCGCAGCCCGCCGGGGGCCATCACCACCAGGTCCGAGGAGTGCCCGAAGATCTCCAGGATGTCCTTGCGGACCCTGCGGGCCGCGATCCCGGTGTCCAGCTCCGCCTCGATCACGATGCGCCCGCTGACCAGGTGCAGTCCGCCCGCGAACCGCAGGATCGCCGAGACCTCCGCTTTCCGGCAGCAGGTCCGGGTGACGGGGAGCCGGGAGATTTCGTCCTTCACCGCTGCCGTCATCGCCATGGGCCGATCCTTCCATGCATCCGAAAAATACGGTCGTACGCGGCCGCCAGAAGCTCCGGGTCGTGCTTCGGGGCACCGTCGGTCGCGGCCACCGGCGCCAGCTCGACCGTGCCGCCCAGCCGCTTGGCGGCGTCGCACAGACTGCTCTGGTCGGGGACGGCGGCCTCGTCGGCCAGCACCACGTCGAAGGCGAGTTTAGGGGCGTGTCGGGCCAAAACCTCCAAATGACGCTGCGGGGAGAAGCCATCGGTTTCTCCCGGCTGAGGGGCGAGGTTCAGCGAGAGCACGCGCCGGGCCTTGGTCTCGGTGAGCGCCTTGAGCAGCTCGGGGACCAGTAGGTGCGGGATCACGGAGGAGAACCAGGAGCCGGGCCCCAGCACCACCCAGTCGGCGTCCATGACCGCATCGACGGCCTCGGGGACGGCGGGCGGATCGTGCGGCACCAGATGGACCGACTGCACCTCGCCGGGGGTGAGCGCCACCGTGGCCTGCCCGGCGACGGTGGAGACCTCGTCCGGGCGCGCCGGGTCATGGCCCCGGACGTACGCCTGGAGCTCCAGGGGGACGGCCGACATGGGCAGCACCCGGCCATGGGCGCCCAGCAGCTTGCCGACCAGGTCGAGCGCCTTCACATGGTCGCCCAGCTGCTCCCAGAGGGCGACGATCAGCACATTGCCGACCGCGTGGCCGTGCAGATCGCCCTCGCTGGCGAAGCGGTGCTGGATCACCCGCGCCCAGGTCTGGCCCCAGTCGTCGTCGCCGCACAGCGCGGCGAGGGCCTTGCGCAGATCGCCGGGCGGCAGCACGCCCAGCTCGTCACGGAGGCGCCCGCTGGAGCCCCCGTCGTCGGCCACCGTGACGACGGCGGTCAGATCGCCGGTGATCCGGCGCAGCGCGGCGAGCGACGCCGACAGGCCCATGCCGCCGCCGAGGGCGACGACCTTGGGCTGTGCGCCCCGGTTCGCCCGCGTCCCGACCAGCCGCCGCAGCCGCTTGGTACGAATGGTCACTCGCGCCCCATGTCCCGGTGGACGATGACGGTCTCCACTCCCTCGGCGGCCAGCCGCGGGGCGAGCCGCTCGGACATCGCGACGCTGCGGTGCTTGCCGCCGGTGCAGCCGACGGCGATGGTCACATAGCGCTTGCCCTCGCGGCGGTAGCCCGCGGCGATGAGCTGGAGCAGCTCCGCGTAGCGGTCCAGGAACTCCTTGGCGCCGGGCTGGTTGAAGACGTAGCTGGAGACCTCCTCGTTGAGCCCGGTGAAGGGGCGCAGCTCGGGGACCCAGTGCGGATTGGGCAGGAAGCGGCAGTCCACCACCAGATCGGCGTCCACCGGCAGTCCGTACTTGTAGCCGAACGACATCACGGTGGCCCGCAGCTCGGGCTCCTCCTCGCCGGCGAACTGGGCGTCCATCTTGGCGCGCAGCTCGTGGACGTTGAGGCTGGAGGTGTCGATCACCAGATCGGCGTCCCCGCGCAGCTCGCGCAGCAGATCGCGCTCGGCGGCGATGCCGTCCACGATCCGGCCGTCGCCCTGGAGGGGGTGCGGGCGGCGCACGGACTCGAAGCGGCGCACCAGCGCCTCGTCGGACGCCTCCAGGAACAGCACGCGCCGCTTGACGTTCTTGGCGGCGAGGTCGGCGAGGGACTCGCGGAGGTTGTCGAAGAAGCGGCGGCCGCGGACGTCCACCACCACGGCGATCCGGGCCACATTGCCCTGGGAGCGGGCGCCCAGGTCGACCATGGTGGGGATCAGTGCGGGCGGCAGGTTGTCCACGACGAACCAGCCGAGGTCCTCCAGACACTTGGCGGCGGTGCTGCGGCCCGCGCCCGACATACCAGAGATGATCACCAGCTCGGGGATGGCCGCCGTCTCGGCGGGCTCGCCCGACGTGCCCGTATTCACCTGCGCTCCGTCTCCATGGTTCGCGTACTCGGTCATGGTCTGGTTCCCCCGTTCGACGACGCCGCGCCGGCGGCCTCGTCCTCAATGATCTCTCCTGTGGCGGTGTTGACGGCGGGCGCGGCCGGGGCGGACCCGGCGAGCGCCGCGGCGACCGTCTCGGCCGTCTTACGGCCGACGCCCGGCACCTCGCAGATCTGCTCGACGGTGGCGGCGCGCAGCCGCTTGACCGAGCCGAAGTGCTTCAGCAGCGCCTGCTTACGGCTGTCGCCGAGGCCCGGAACGGTGTCCAGCGGCCCGGCCTTCAGCGACTTGGTGCGCTTGCTGCGCTGGTAGGTGATGGCGAAGCGGTGGGCCTCGTCCCGGACCCGCTGGAGGAGGTAGAGCCCCTCGCTGCTGCGGGGCAGCACCACCGGGTCGTCCTCGTCCGGCAGCCACACCTCCTCGAGCCGCTTGGCGAGGCCGCAGACGGCGACGTCGTCGATGCCGAGCTCGTCCAGGGCCCGCTGGGCGGCGGCCACCTGCGGCTTACCGCCGTCGACCACGACGAGCTGGGGCGGGTAGGCGAACCGCTTCGGCCGGCCCTCCTCGTCGATCGGCCCGGAGGGCCCCTCGGCGGGCCCGTCGAGGGGCTGCCCGGCGGCCCCGGCGGCACCGGTGGCCCCGGCGGCACCGGTGGGCCCGGATGCCTCGGCGGGCACGCGGGGCTCGGCGGTCCCAGGAGCCCCGGTGGCCCCGGGATCCTCGGCGGTCCCGGGAGCCCCGGATGCCTCGGCGGTCCCGGGGGCCCCGGAGGCCCCGGAGGCCCCGGGAGCTCCGGTGGCTTCCTCCTGCCACTCCCCCGTCTTCTGCTTCTCCTGCAGGTAGCGTCGGAAGCGGCGGCTCACGACCTCGTGCATGGAGCGGACATCGTCCTGCCCGGCGAAGCTCTTGATCTGGAAGCGGCGGTACTCACTCTTCCGGGGGAGCCCGTCCTCGAAGACCACCATGGAGGCCACCACGTCATCGCCCTGGAGATGGGAGATGTCGAAGCACTCCACGCGCAGCGGGGCGGAGTCCAGCCCCAGGGCCTCGGCGATCTCCTCCAGCGCCCGGGAGCGGGTGGTGAGGTCGGAGGCGCGCTTGGTCTTGTGCAGCGCGAGCGCCTGCTGGGCGTTGCGCTGGACGGTCTCCATCAGGTCCTTCTTGTCGCCGCGCTGCGGGATGCGCAGATCGACCCGGGAGCCGCGGCGCCCGGCGAGCCACTGGGAGACCGGCTCGGCCGGTTCCGGCACGGCGGGCACCAGGACCTCCTTGGGGACCGCGTCGCCGGTCTCCTCCCCGTACAGCTGCTGGAGGGCGTGCTCGACCAGCCCGGCGGTGTCGACAGCCTCGACCTTGTCGGTGACCCAGCCGCGCTGACCGCGCACCCGGCCGCCGCGCACGTGGAAGATCTGGACGGCGGCCTCGAGCTCGTCCTCGGCGACCGCTATCAGATCGGCGTCGGTGGCGTCGGCGAGGACGACCGCGTTCTTCTCCATGGCGCGCTTGAGCGCCCCTATGTCGTCGCGGAGCCGGGCCGCCTTCTCGTACTCCATCTCCTCGGCCGCCTCGTGCATTCGCTGCTCCAGGCGGCGCAGATAGGTGCCGGTGCGCCCGGCCATGAAGTCGCAGAACTCCTCGGCCAGCTCGCGGTGTTCCTCGGCGGTGACACGGCCGACGCAGGGGGCCGAGCACTTGCCGATGTAACCGAGCAGACAGGGGCGGCCGATCTGGGCGGAGCGCTTGAACACCCCGGCGGAGCAGGTCCGGACGGGGAACACGCGCAGCATCAGGTCGACGGTCTCGCGGATGGCCCAGGCGTGGGCGTACGGGCCGAAGTAGCGCACGCCCTTCTTCTTGGCGCCGCGCATCACCTGGACCCGGGGGAACTCCTCGTTGAGGGTCACGGCGAGGGAGGGGTAGCTCTTGTCGTCGCGGTACTTGACGTTGAACCGGGGGTCGAACTCCTTGATCCAGGAGTACTCGAGCTGCAGGGCCTCGACCTCGGTGGAGACCACGGTCCACTCCACGGCGGCGGCCGTGGTGACCATGGTGCGGGTCCGCGGGTGGAGGTTCGCCAGGTCCTGGAAGTACGACGAGAGCCGCTGGCGCAGGCTCTTCGCCTTTCCGACGTAGATCACCCGGCCGTGCTCGTCACGGAACTTGTAGACCCCCGGCGAGTCGGGGATCTGTCCCGGCTTGGGGCGGTAGCTGCTCGGGTCGGCCATGGTCACCACCCTACTTGCGGGGAGTGACACATCCGGCGCCCTCGGGACGCGGTTCGGTGAGGTCCAGGGGATTTGGGGATTCCCCCGGCCCGCGCCGGGCGCACGCCGGGCGTCCGGGCGGGGCGTCGTTTGCCGGGAGGCCGGACGCCCGGATCCGCTCAGGCGTCGGGGCCCGCGACGAGCCGTCCGCCCTTGGCGGTGACCGGGACCGACGGCAGGGGCTTCTCCGCGGGCCCCTGGACGACCTTGCCGGTGCGGGCGTCGAACTGGCTGCCGTGGCAGGGACAGTTGATCTTGCCGTCCTCGACGGTGTCGACGACGCATCCGGCGTGGGTGCACACCGCGCTGAACGCCCTGAACTCCCCCTTGGCGGGCTGGGCGACCACCACCCGCTGCTCCCGGTAGATCCTGGCGCCGCCGACCGGGACGCCACCGGCCGAGCCGAGCTCGACGGGGGCGGTGGGCGTCGGGGACGCCTTCTTGCCCGATCCGTCCGGGGAGCAGGCCGCCGCCCCGAGCCCGGCGGCTCCGGCCAGCGCGGCGCGGCACAGCACGGTTCGACGGGATGCGGGCTGGCTGGACATCTGCGGCTCCTGGGGATGTGAGGGCCCTCCGACCATACCGGCACAGATCCTTCCGTTCGCCGGCCGCCTCCCAGGGAGGACGTAAACGCTTGCGCAAACGTTTACGTCCGCCGCCCGATGCGATACGTTACGTGCCCCCGGCCAGGCGCCCCGGTTACGTGCCCCCAGCGGTGCCCGGCAGCCCGGCGGACCCGACGATCCCGACGCCCCCTTGGGCCGACTTCCCCGGACGATCTCGACGTTAAGGACCGCAGCGGATGGCAACCATGGTTGACGTCGCCCGGCGTGCCGGGGTCTCCGTGGCCACCGTCTCGCATGTGCTCAACGAGACCCGGCCGGTCCGCCCCGGCACCCGTAAGGCCGTGCTGGACGCCATCGACGACCTCGGGTACATCCCCAATACGCTGGCGCGGTCCCTGGTGACCGCGCGCACCCGCTCGATCGGTCTGGCCGTCTCGGCGATCAGCAATCCGTACTTCACCGAGATCCTCCAGGGCGTCGAGTCCAGCGCCCTGGAGCGGGGCTACGGTCTGCTGATCGCCGATCCGCACGACGACCCCGAGCATGAGCTCACCGTCGTCCGGCTGCTCCATGAGCGGCGGGTGGACGGCGTGATCGTCGCCCCGTCGGCGGAGCCCGCCGGGCTGCTGGAGTACCTGGCCCGGCGTGAGGTCCCCGCGGTCTTCCTCGACCGGCTGGTGGGCGACGCCCATGACCAGGTGTGCGCCGAGAACGCCCGCCCCGTCGAACAGCTGGTCGACCATCTCGTCGGCCTCGGCCACCTCCGCATCGGACTGGTCGCGGGGCTGCCGGGGCTGAGCACCACCACCGAGCGGATCGCGGGCTACCGGGCCGGGCTGGAGCGGCACGGGCTGCCGTTCCGCCCCGGGCTGCTGGCCGAGGGCCACTCCGAGGCGCGGGGCGCGGAGGACGCCGTCCACCGGCTGCTGGCCTCCCCCGAGCCGCCCACCGCGATCGTCACCGCGAACAACGCGATGACCATCGGTGCGCTGCGCGCCCTGCGGACGGCGGGGCTGAGCGTGCCCGACGATCTCGCGCTCGTCTGCTTCGACGACTTCTCCTGGGCGGATGTCTTCTCCCCCGGGCTCACCGCGATCTCCCAGCCCAGCCGGGAGGTCGGCGCCACCGCCGTCCGGCTGCTGCTCGAGCGGCTGGAGAACCCGGGGCGGCCGCCGCGCACCGTCCGGCTGCCCTGCGCCTTCGTCCACCGCACCTCGTGCGGCTGTGTGGCCGAAGCCCTCGCCCGACCGCTCCCCGGAACCCCCGGACTCGCCGGAAAGGACCCCGTCTCGTGATCGTCGTCGCCGGAGAAGCCCTGATCGACCTCGTGCCCGAGCGCACGTCGAGCGCCGCGGCGGGTGACCGGCTGCCCGCGCTGCGGCCGGCGCGCGGCGGCGGCCCGTACAACACCGCGCTGGCCCTGGGGCGGCTCGGCTCGCCCACCGCGTTCTGCTCGCGGGTCTCCACGGACGGCTTCGGGGAGGCGCTGCTGGAGGGGTTGCGGAAGGACGGCGTGGACACCGCGCTGGTGCAGCGCGGCGAGGAGCCCACGACCCTGGCCGTCGCCTCCATCGGGGCCGACGGCTCGGCCGGGTACGGCTTCTATGTGCAGGGCACCGCCGACCGGCTCTTCGCCCTGCCGCCGTCCCTGCCCGAGGGGGTGGGCGCGCTGTCGCTGGGCACCTGCTCGCTGGTGCTGGAGCCGGGCGCGAGCGCGTACGAGGAGCTGCTGCGGCGCGAGGCCGCGCGCGGGGTCTTCACCACGCTGGACCCCAACATCCGCACCGGCCTGATCCCGGACGCCGACGCCTACCGGGCCCGCTTCCACGGCTGGCTGCCCCATGTCGGCCTGCTGAAGCTGTCCATAGAGGACGCGAGGTGGCTGGCCGACTCGGAGGACGCGGAGGATGTCGAGACGGCCGTGGACGGGTGGCTGGCGGCCGGCCCGGCGGCCGTGGTGCTCACCCATGGCGGGGAGGGGCTCACCGTACGGCGGCAGGACGGCTCCGCGATCTCGGTGCCGGGTGAGCGGGTGGACATCGTGGACACCATCGGGGCGGGCGACACCGTGAACGCCGCGCTGCTGCACCGGCTGGCGGGTCACCAGGCGTTGTCGGCGCCCGCGCTGGCCAAGCTGGACGAGGCGGCCTGGCGGGATGTGCTGGGCTTCGCCGCCCGCGCCGCCGCGATCACCTGCTCCCGCGCGGGCGCGGAGCCGCCCTACGCGTCCGAGCTGGCCTGAGCCGAGCCGCTACGCCCGCTGCTCGCGCCGCGCCCGGGTCGGTCCGGGCGCGGCACAGGGCGCAGGCGCAGGCAGCAGCTTGCGGCTACTTCGCGGCCGCTCGCTTGGAGGCGACCGTGGACTTGGCCGCCGCCTTCTTGGCCACGGTCTTCTTCGCCGCGGTCTTCTTGGCCGCCGTGGACTTGGCGGCGGCCTTCTTGGCGGGCGCCTTCTTGTTGGTCACGCCGCCCTTGCGCGCGGCGGGCACCGTCGCGTCGCTCACCCGGTCGCCCAGCATGTCCCGCAGGAACTTCCCGGTGTGGCTGGTCGGGATCGAGGCCACGTCCTCCGGGGTGCCCTCGGCGATCACCAGACCGCCGCCGCTGCCGCCCTCGGGGCCCATGTCCACGACCCAGTCGGCCGTCTTGATCACATCGAGGTTGTGCTCGATGACGATCACCGTGTTGCCCTTGTCGACCAGGCCGGAGAGCACGCTGATCAGCTTGCTGATGTCCTCGAAGTGCAGACCGGTGGTCGGCTCGTCCAGCACGTACACCGTGCGGCCGGTCGACCGCTTCTGCAGCTCGCTCGCCAGCTTGACGCGCTGGGCCTCACCGCCGGAGAGGGTCGGCGCGGGCTGGCCGAGCCGGACGTAGCCCAGCCCGACCTCGTTGAGGGTGCGCAGATGGCGGGCGATGGTGGGCACCGCCTCGAAGAAGTCCAGCGCCTCCTCGATCGGCATGTCCAGCACCTCGGCGATGGACTTGCCCTTGTAGTGCACCTCCAGGGTCTCCCGGTTGTAGCGCGCGCCGTGGCAGACCTCGCAGGGCACATACACATCCGGCAGGAAGTTCATCTCGATCTTGATGGTGCCGTCGCCGGAGCAGTTCTCGCAGCGGCCGCCCTTGACGTTGAAGGAGAACCGACCGGGCTGGTACCCGCGGACCTTGGCCTCCATCGTCTCCGCGAACAGCTTGCGCACATGGTCGAAGACGCCGGTGTACGTGGCCGGGTTCGAGCGCGGGGTGCGGCCGATGGGCGACTGGTCGACATGCACCACCTTGTCGACCAGATCGTCGCCGGCGACCCGGGTGTGCCGCCCCGGAACCGCCCGCGCGCCGTTCAGCTCGCGGGCCAGATGAGTGTAGAGGATGTCGTTGACCAGCGTGGACTTACCCGATCCCGAGACGCCGGTGACGGCGGTGAGCACCCCGAGCGGGAAGGACACGTCGATGTCCTGGAGGTTGTTCTCCCGGGCGCCGTGGACCGTAAGACGCCGCTTGGGGTCCACGGGCCGGCGCGCCGACGGCAGCGGGATGGCCTTCTTTCCGGACAGATAGTGGCCGGTCACCGACTCCTGGTTGACCAGCAGCTCGCTCAGCGGCCCGCTGTGCACCACCTTGCCGCCGTGCTCACCCGCGCCCGGGCCGATGTCCACCACCCAGTCCGAGGTCTTGATGGTGTCCTCGTCGTGCTCCACGACGATCAGGGTGTTGCCGAGGTCGCGCAGCCGCACCAGGGTCTCGATCAGCCGGTGGTTGTCGCGCTGGTGCAGGCCGATGGACGGCTCGTCCAGGACGTACAGCACACCGACCAGACCGGAGCCGATCTGGGTGGCCAGCCGGATGCGCTGGGCCTCGCCGCCGGAGAGGGTGCCCGCAGCGCGGTTGAGCGAGAGGTAGTCCAGGCCGACGTCGACCAGGAACCTCAGCCGCTCGTTGACCTCCTTGAGGACCCGCTCGGCGATGGTCTTCTCGCGTGCGCTCAGCTCCATGCGGCGCAGGAACTCGGCGCATTCGCTGATCGACATCGCCGAGACATCCGCGATGGACTTGTCCTGCACGGTGACGGCCAGGACGATCGGCTTCAGCCGGGTGCCCTCACAGGTGGGGCAGGGCACCTCTCGCATATAGCCCTCGAACCGCTCCCGGCTGGCGTCGCTCTCCGCCTCCGAGTGGCGCCGCTTCACATAGGGCAGCGCGCCCTCGAAGGCCGTGGTGTACGCCCGCTGGCGGCCGTAGCGATTGCGGTAGCGGACCTCGATCTGGGTCCGGTGCCCGTTGAGCAGCGCCTTCTTGGCGCGCTGCGGAAGCCCGGCCCAGGGCACGTCCGTACGGAAGCCGAGCGCGTCGGCGAGCGCGCCGACCAGGCGGCCGAAATAGTCCTTGGTGTGGCCGTGGGACCAGGGGTGGATGGCGCCCTCGTCCAGCGACTTCTCCTCGTCCGGGACGATCAGCTCCGGGTCGACCTCCATCCGGGTGCCGATGCCGGTGCAGTCCGGGCAGGCGCCGAAGGGGGAGTTGAAGGAGAAGGTGCGCGGCTCCAGCTCCTCGAAGGACAGGTCGTCGTACGGGCAGTAGAGATGCTCGGAGAACATCCGCTCCCGCTGCGGGTCGTCCTCCGCCAGGTCCACGAAGTCGAGGATCACCATGCCGCCGGAGAGGCCGAGCGCGGTCTCCACCGAGTCGGTCAGCCGGCGCTTGGCGCTGTCCTTGACGGTGAGGCGGTCCACGACCACCTCGATGGTGTGCTTCTCCTGCTTCTTCAGCTTCGGCGGGTCGGACAGCTGGATGGTGGCGCCGTCCACCCGGGCGCGGCTGTAGCCCTTGGTCTGCAGGTCGGAGAAGAGGTCGACGAACTCCCCCTTGCGCTCGCGCACCAGCGGGGAGAGCACCTGGAAGCGGCTGCCCTCGGGGAGCTCCAGCACCCGGTCCACGATCGCCTGCGGCGACTGGCGGGCGATCGGACGGCCGCACTCGGGGCAGTGCGGCTTGCCGATGCGGGCGAACAGCAGCCGGAGGTAGTCATAGACCTCGGTGATGGTGCCGACCGTCGACCGCGGATTCCGCGAGGTCGACTTCTGGTCGATCGACACCGCGGGGGACAGCCCCTCGATGAAGTCCACATCGGGCTTGTCCATCTGCCCCAGGAACTGGCGGGCGTAGGAGGAGAGCGACTCGACGTACCGGCGCTGCCCCTCGGCGAAGATCGTGTCGAACGCGAGGGACGACTTGCCCGACCCGGACAGCCCGGTGAAGACGATGAGCGAGTCGCGAGGAAGGTCGAGTGAGACGTTCTTGAGGTTGTGCTCGCGAGCGCCACGAACGATGAGACGGTCGGCCACGCCGGTCGGCACCTTTCTTGAGAGAGACGGGGTGCGCCGAGCCCGCTCGCGGGGCGGCCCCTGCCGGTCGGAGCAGAGGCGGAGCGGAGCGAGCCCCCAACCCAGGGTATGGGGGCACGACGACAGTGTCTTAAGGATGCAGCACACCGAGCCTATAGCACGCACATTCGATTTGCGGGACACGGGAGCCGACTTCACCCGATCGTGTGGTGCGCACTACGGTCGGGTCATGACCGACCCCGCCGGCGCCGACTACGCCCGGGACGCCGCCGCCGTACAGGAGGCGACGGACCGCCTGCTGACGGCCGTCGCCGCCCTCGACGATGCCTCCCTCGCCCGTCCGTCGGAGCTCCCCGGCTGGACCCGCGGCCACGTCCTGGCCCACCTGGCCCGCAACGCGGACGCCCTGGTGAACCTCCTCACCTGGGCCCGGACCGGCGAAGAGACTCCCATGTACCCCGACGCGCAGACGCGCGACGCCGAGATCCAGCGGGACGCCGCCCGGCCGCTCGCCGTCCACCTGGACGACCTGCGCACCAGCGCCACCCGCTTCGACGCGGCGGTCGCCGCGCTGCCCCCGGAGCGCCTGCCGTACGAGGTGACCCTGCGCGGCGGTGTCCGGGAGCCGGCCGCCGGGCTGCCGCTGCGCCGCCTCACCGAGGTCGAGCTGCACCATGTCGATCTCGGCATCGGCCGCACCGTGGCGGATCTCCCCGCCACGTTCGTCGAGAGCCAGCTCGCCGTGCTCATTGGTACAAGGTTCGCCGGGCGCCCGGATATTCCCCCGCTGCGGCTGGCCACCGGGCCCGGCGAGGCGGACGTCCGGCACACCGGCCGCCCCGCCGCCCCCGGGGAGTCCCCGGTCGCCGTCACCGGCTCCCCCGCCGCGCTGCTGGGCTGGCTCACCGGCCGTACGGACGGCTCCGGTCTCTCCTGCCCCGACGGTCCCCTGCCGGTCCTGCCCGCACTAGGCTGAGGCTATGACGTACAGCGGAGTGGTGACGGTCGGCGGACCGGCGGACGTGCATGAACTGCCCGATCTCATGATCTCGAAGGTCGCGGTGGGCCCCATGGCCAACAACGCCTATCTGCTGCGCTGCCGGGCCACCGACGAACAACTGCTGATCGACGCCGCCGCGGAGCCGCACACCCTGCTCTCCCTCATCGGCGGGAGCGGGATCGCGTCCGTGGTCACCACCCACCGCCACCCCGACCACTGGGGCGCCCTGCGCGAGGTGATGGAGGCCACCGGGGCCCGTACCTACGCGGGCCGCTACGACGCGGAGGGCATCCCGGCGCGTACCGACGTCCTGGTCGAGGACGGCGACACGCTGCGGGTCGGCCGGGTCGAGCTGACCGCCCGCCACCTGGTGGGCCACACCCCGGGCAGCATCGCCCTGATCTACGACGACCCGCACGGCCATCCGCACGTGTTCACCGGCGACTGCCTCTTCCCGGGCGGGGTCGGCAACACCCGTAAGGATCCCAAGGCGTTCGAGAGCCTGATCAACGACGTCGAGACCAAGCTCTTCGACCGGCTCCCGGACGAGACCTGGGTCTACCCCGGCCACGGCGACGACACCACGCTCGGCGCCGAGCGCCCGCACCTCGGGGAGTGGCGCGAGCGCGGCTGGTAGCGGCGCTCGCACGGCCCCGGAGCGCCGCGCGCCTCCGTACGCCCCGTGCCCCCCGGCGGGCCGGGGCGGTTGTCGCGGCATGCAGCACGACCACTCCCCACAGCATGACCGCCCTCCGTCCATGGCCCGCCTCGCCGCCGCGTCCATGGCCGGCACTGCGATCGAGTTCTACGACTTCTTCGTCTACGGCACGGCCGCCGCGCTCGTCCTCGGCCCGCTGTTCTTCCCCACCTTCTCGCCGCTGGCCGGCACCCTCGCCGCCTTCGGCACCTTCGCCGTCGGCTTCGTCTCCCGGCCGCTGGGCTCGATGGTCTTCGGGCCCCTCGGCGACCGCCACGGGCGCCGTCCGGTGCTCATCGCCTCGCTGCTGCTCACCGGTCTCGCGACCGTCGCCGTGGGCTTCGTCCCGACCTATGACTCGATCGGCCTCGCCGCCCCCGTCCTGCTGCTCGTGCTGCGCTTCCTGCAGGGGCTGGGGCTGGGTGGCGAATGGGGCGGCGCGGTGCTGCTGACCGCCGAGCACGCGCCCGCTGAGCGGCGCGGGCTGTGGTCGGGCTTTCCCCAGGTGGGCCCCTCCATCGGCTTCCTGCTGGCCAACGGCACGATGCTGGCCCTGTCCGGCACGCTCAGCGACGGCGACTTCCGGTCCTGGGGGTGGCGGGTGCCGTTCTGGGGCGCGGGGCTGCTGGCGGGCGCCGGGCTGCTGCTGCGGGCCCAGGTGACCGAGAGCCCGCGGTTCCGGGAGCTGGCCGAGCGCGGTGACCGGGCCGCCGCGCCGCTGGCCGAGGTGGTGCGCGGTCACTGGCGGCTGGTCCTGCTGACCGCGGGCGGGCTGGCGGTGGGCTATGCCGTCTTCTACGCGGTCACGACCTGGTCGCTGGCGTACGGCACGGAGCGGCTCGGGGTGGCCCGCACCACCCTGCTGGGCTGCGTCATGGCGGCCGTGGCGGTGCTGGGCGCCCTGACACCCGTGGCGGCCCGTCTCGGTGACCACTTCGGGCGGCGGCCGATGTGCCTGGTGGGCTGCGTGGCCATCGTGGTGTGGATGTTTCCGCTGGTCGCGCTGTTGCGCACCGGTGAGCCGCCGCTGATGTTCCTCGGTTTCCTGGGCGCGCTGCTCGCCTTCATCACCATGTTCGCCGTGACCTCGGCCTATCTGCCCGAGCTGTTCGAGGCGCGGGTGCGCTGTACGGGGGCGGCGCTGGGCTACAACCTCGCGGGTGTCCTGGGCGGGGCGCTCACCCCGATCGTCGCGACGGCGGTGTCCCACGGCGACGGCCCGCCCTGGGGCGTCGCCGCGTATCTGACCGCCATGGCGCTGCTGAGCCTGGGCTGCTTCGCCCTGCTGCCGGAGACACGGCCGACGGCCGACCGTCCGGACGGTGGACGGTCGGCCGTACGGCCTCTGGAGGCCGGGGAGGCGGCTGTGTGAGCCCGTCTCCCGGATCCGGGACGGGACTAGCTGTCGGAACGCCGTCGGGCGCTGCCGTGCGCCGTCAGGGCGGTGACGCCGCAGGCGCCGTCAGACGTCGACGCTGTCCTTGTCCCGGGTCCGGTCCTCCCCGCTCCCCGCCTCCGCCAGGGCCTGTTTCCGCGAGGCGTACAGACTGGTGGCCGTGGTGACGGCGAGCACCACGCAGATGACGCCGAGCGAGACCGGGATGCTGATCTCCGGGACGTGCACCCCGGACTCGTGCAGCGCGTGCAGCACCAGCTTGACGCCGATGAAGCCGAGGATGATCGACAACCCGTAGGAGAGGTGGACCAGCTTCTTGAGCAGGCCGCCGATGAGGAAGTACAGCTGGCGCAGGCCCATCAGCGCGAAGGCGTTGGCGGTGAAGACGATGTACGGATCCTGGGTGAGACCGAAGATCGCGGGTATCGAGTCCAGCGCGAACAGGACGTCCGTGGTGCCGATCGCCAGCATGACGATCAGCATCGGGGTCATCAGCCGCTTGCCGTTCTCCACGGTGAACAGCTTGGTGCCGTGGTACCGGTCGGTGGACGGGAATCGCTTCTCGACCGCCTTGAGCAGCCGGTTCTCCTCGAACTCCGTTTCCTCCTCATCGGCCCGCGCCTCCTGGATGAGCTTCCACGCGGTCCAGATGAGGAAGGCGCCGAAGATGTAGAAGACCCAGGCGAAGGTCGAGACGATCGCGGCACCGGCGGCGATGAAGACCGCGCGCAGCACCAGGGCGATCAGCACACCCACCATCAGCACGCGCTGCTGGTAGATCGTCGGCACGGCGAACTTCGCCATGATCAGGACGAAGACGAAGAGGTTGTCGACGCTCAGCGACTTCTCGGTGATGAAGCCCGCGAAGAACTCGCCGGAGGGCTGGCCGCCCGCGAAGACCAGCAGCCCGAGCCCGAAGAGCCCGGCGAGGGTGATCCAGACGGCGGTCCAGATCCCGGCCTCCTTGAGGGAGACCTCATGCGGTTTGCGGCCGCCTATGAAGAAGTCGACGGCGATCAGGGCGCAGAGGCCGACGATCGTCAGCCCCCACATGGTCACGGAAACGTCCACGGTTCCTCCGGCATTCGTACGGCAGTCTCAGCGTCGTCGCTGCCGGAGGTCTCTTCCGCCCATGGACCGCGCCGTGGACCGGTGTCCCGGGATTCCGTCCGGCCTCCTGGTGCCGGACGGAATCCGTGGTGACGGGAACACCGCTAAGGAGTACTCCCCTCCGCGCAAAAGAGAGTACAGGAATTCCCATGAAAGAGTAAAGAGAAAGGCAAAAGCCCTGGTCAAGCCCGATCAGCCGGGTCAGCCGGGTCAGCCGGGTCAGCCGGGTCAGCCGCCATATGACTGACGGGCCCGCGCGGCCCTCAGAGCCTGCGCGGCCCTCCCCACCTCCCCCAGCACCCTGTCTCTTATACA
>NZ_JAEEAP010000139.1 GCF_016103465.1 Streptomyces sabulosicollis | reverse complement strand
GCGCCTCCTCCGCGTCCCGCGCCTCCTCCGTGCCCCGCGCCTCCTCCGTGCCCCGCGCCTCCTCCGTGCCCCGCGCCTCCTCTGTGTCCTGTGTGTCCTGTCACACGAGTTCCATCTACGACGTGTTCGAACCGGCCGGAAGCGGAACCCGGAGCGTGGAACGCTGCGGCTCCGCGCCCCGCCGCAGGTCGCCGCCCGTCAGTGCGGCAGAATCGAGGGGGCTTGGACAAAAACACCAGGAGGAAGCGTGTCCGGATTCGTCGAGAAGCCCGAGCCGGTCGAGGTTCCGGGCCTTCAGCACCTGCACACCGGCAAGGTGCGCGACCTCTACCGGAACGAGCGCGGTGAGCTCGTCATGGTCGCCAGCGACCGGATCTCCGCCTACGACTGGGTCCTGCCCACCGAGATCCCTGAGAAGGGGAAGATCCTCACCCAGCTCTCCCTCTGGTGGTTCGACCTGCTCTCCGACCTCGTCCCCAACCACGTCCTGTCCACCGAGCTGCCTCCCGGCGCCCCCGCCGACTGGGAGGGCCGGACCCTGGTGTGCCGCTCGCTGCGGATGGTCCCGGTCGAATGCGTGGCACGCGGCTATCTGACCGGCTCCGGTCTGGCCGAGTACCGCGAGACCCGTACGGTGTGCGGGATCGCCCTCCCCGAGGGCCTGACCGACGGCTCCGAGCTGCCCTCCCCGATCTTCACCCCGGCCACCAAGGCCGAGGTCGGCGAGCACGACGAGAACGTGGCGTACGAGGAGGTGGCCCACCGCATCGGCGCCGAGCCCGCCGCCCAGCTGCGCCAGGCCACCCTCGCCGTCTACAACCGGGCCCGGGAGATCGCCCGGGCGCGGGGGATCATCCTCGCCGACACCAAGTTCGAGTTCGGCTACGCGGAGGCGACCCTGGGCGTGGAGAGCGCCGAGCCGGTGCTCGCCGACGAGGTGCTGACCCCGGACTCCTCCCGCTTCTGGCCCGCCGACCAGTGGGAGCCCGGCCGCGCCCAGCCGTCCTTCGACAAGCAGTACGTCCGCGACTGGCTGACCTCCCCCGCCTCCGGCTGGGACCGCAACGCCGAGCAGCCGCCGCCCCCGCTCCCGGCGGAGGTCGTCGAGCGGACGCGGGCGAAGTACGCGGAGGCTTACGAGCTGCTGACCGGCACCAGCTGGAAGTAGCCCGGAGGCCGACCGAGGAGCGGAGAACGACCAAGGGCCCCGGCCGATCGGCCGGGGCCCTTGCGTTCACTGAGCGGACGACGAGGCTCGAACTCGCGACCTCAACCTTGGCAAGGTTGCGCTCTACCAACTGAGCTACGTCCGCCTGCGCCGGACTCTTCCGGTTCGACGCGCCTCTACTATAACCAAACCCTCGACCGGTGAACTACCACCCCGCGTGTCGAGGCCGCTCCCTGGCCGAGGGCGATCGCCCGGGAGGCGGAGCCGCTGGCTCCGGGCGGCGCACGGCGGCTCCGTCACGGAGTCCCTCCGTTGCTCGGAGTCACGCCGTCGCGGAGTCACGCCGTCGCGGACACTTCGGCGGGCCCTACGCCACGGGCTTCCCGACGATCGCGGTGCGGCCGACTCGCCGACCTCCGGGTCCAGGGGCGGAGCCCCTGGCAGTGGCCGACTGTGACTGCTCACGATCCTCATCCGGCGGCGGCCCGACACGCCGTCACGTTCCGGCCCTGCGGGCCCGTCGTGACGATCTGTGCCCGGAAACGCCCGAGGCGCCGGTCGATTCGACCGGCGCCTCGGATCTGGAGCGGACGACGAGATTCGAACTCGCGACCCTCACCTTGGCAAGGTGATGCTCTACCAACTGAGCCACGTCCGCATGCCTCCGACCGGCTTTCACCGATCGGCGCGTGCATCACTCTACCTGATCCTCGTCAAGAGGAGTTCGATAGGCGATGAGAGCGGGTGACAGGGATCGCACACTGCGCCTCCCCCTTGGAAAGGGGGCGCTCTACTACTGAGCTACACCCGCATGATGCCTTCCTCGGGGTTTCGGCCTTTCGGCCTCGCCCCTCGGCGTGCTCCAGACTTTAGCGGATCACCCGGGGTGGTGTGCAACTCGGCTGAACGGGTGCCTCAGTCCGACTCGTTGAAGGCTTCGTAGACCTTCTTGGGGATGCGGCCGCGCGGGGGCACCTCCATGCCGTGCGACCGGGCCCAGGCGCGCACCGCGGCCGGGTCCGGGGCGACGGCGGTGCGGCGGTACGTCTTGCCCGAGCGGGCCCGCTTGCGGCCGGCCTCCACGTACGGCGCGAGGGCGTCGCGCAGTTTCGACGCATTGGCAGAGTTGAGGTCGATCTCGTACAACTTGCCGTCGAGTCCGAACGTGACCGTCTCTTCCGCTTCGCCTCCTTCGAGGTCGTCGGAGAGCGTGACTACTACGCGCTGCGCCACGGATATCGGTCCTTTCGGGCGGCATCGATGCGTTGACGTGCAAAGATGCCAGCTGTCCAGTTGTGTCGAACAATGCTTTTTCATTTGTACAGTGACTGGCATTGCATTGTGAACCCCAGTAATTCCGTCCGCGTGTCACGCCGCGATCGGGACCATGCGATTTTCCATGACCTTTCCCCGTCAGTTGCCACCGGTGATGCTTAAACGTGACCGAACCCTTGCATATCTACTCGCGTAGATTTTTGGCCGGGGTAGGCTTGGGCACCGCCTTACGCACCAGCACCACACCACCGGGAGTGCCAGTGGCACGCGTCGTAGTCGACGTCATGCTCAAGCCGGAGATCCTCGACCCCCAGGGCCAGGCGGTGCAGCGAGCACTGCCCCGCCTCGGTTTCGAGGGGATCGCCGACGTCCGTCAGGGCAAGCGCTTTGAACTCGAGGTGGAGGGCCCGGTCGATGACGCCGCCCTCGCCCGTATCCACCAGATCGCCGAGACCTTTCTGGCGAACACCGTGATCGAGGACTTTTCCGTGAAGGTCGAGGTCGGCGAGGGTGCCGACGCCACTGCCGTGAAGGCGGAGTCGTGACCGCACGCGTCGGAGTCATCACCTTCCCCGGCACCCTCGACGACCGCGACACCCAGCGCGCGGTCCGCACCGCCGGGCTGGAAGCCGTGCCGCTGTGGCACCGTGACAAGGATCTCAAGCAGGTCGACGCGGTGATCCTGCCGGGCGGCTTCTCCTATGGCGACTATCTGCGGGCCGGAGCGATCTCCCGCTTCTCCCCGGTAATGGAGTCGGTGATCGACCAGGCGAAGGCCGGTATGCCTGTGCTTGGCATCTGCAATGGCTTCCAGGTACTCACCGAGACCCATCTCCTCCCCGGTGCGATGCTGCGGAACAACCACCTGCACTTCATCTGCCGTGATCAGAAGTTGCGAGTGGAAAACGCGGAGACCGCCTGGACCCGCTCCTATGAGCAGGGCCAGGAGATCAACATCCCGCTGAAGAACATCGACGGCCGCTATGTCGCCGATGAGCACGTCCTCGATGAACTCGAGGCCGAGGGACGCGTCGTCTTCCGTTATCAGGAGCTCAACCCCAACGGCTCGCTCCGCGACATCGCCGGTATCTGCAATGCGGCGGGCAATGTCGTCGGCCTCATGCCCCACCCCGAGCACGCCGTCGAACCGCTGATCGGCACCGGTCGCACCGACGGTCTCGGATTCTTCACCTCGATCCTCAAGAGGCTGGTCAGCGCATGACCCTGGACACCACCAAGCACGCGGCGCAGACCCCGGAGGCCGAGCAGCCCTGGGCCGAGCTCGGTCTCAAGCAGGACGAGTACGAGCGCATCCGCGCCATCCTGGGCCGCCGCCCCACCGGCGCCGAGCTCGCGATGTACTCCGTCATGTGGTCCGAGCACTGCTCGTACAAGTCGAGCAAGGTCCACTTGCGGCAGTTCGGCGAGAAGGCCCCCGAGAGCGACGCCCTGCTCGTCGGCATCGGCGAGAACGCGGGTGTGGTCGACGTCGGCCAGGGCTACGCGGTCACCTTCAAGGTCGAGTCGCACAACCACCCCTCGTACATCGAGCCCTACCAGGGCGCGGCCACCGGCGTCGGCGGCATCGTCCGCGACATCCTCGCCATGGGCGCCCGCCCGGTGGCCGTGATGGACCCGCTGCGCTTCGGCGCCGCGGACCACCCCGACACCAAGCGGGTGCTGCCCGGCGTGGTCGCGGGCATCGGCGGCTACGGGAACTGCCTGGGCCTGCCCAACATCGGCGGCGAGGTCGTCTTCGACTCCTGCTACCAGGGAAACCCGCTGGTCAACGCGTTGTGCGTGGGTGTGATGAAGCATGAGGACATCCACCTCGCCAAGGCGTCCGGCGAAGGCAACAAGGTGATCCTCTACGGCGCCCGCACCGGCGGTGACGGCATCGGCGGCGTGTCGGTCCTCGCCTCGGAGACCTTCGACGACTCAAAGCCCACCAAGCGCCCCGCCGTCCAGGTCGGCGACCCCTTCCAGGAGAAGCTGCTCATCGAGTGCACCCTGGAGGTCTTCAAGGAGGACCTGGTCGAGGGCATCCAGGACCTCGGCGGCGCGGGCCTGTCCTGCGCCACCAGCGAGCTCGCCAGCGCCGGCTCCGGCGGGATGCGGGTCGAGCTCGACACCGTGCCGCTGCGCGACTCCTCGCTCTCCCCCGAGGAGATCCTGATGAGCGAGTCGCAGGAGCGCATGTGCGCGATCGTGAAGCCCGAAAAGGCCGACCGCTTCCTGGAGATCTGCGAGAAGTGGGACGTCATCGCCACCGTCATCGGTGAGGTCACCGACGGCGAGCGGCTGGAGATCTACTGGCACGGCGAGCAGATCGTGGACGTCCCGCCGCGCACCGTCGCCCACGAGGGCCCGGTCTACGAGCGCCCCTACGCCCGCCCCGAGTGGCAGGACGCGCTCCAGGCCGACGACGCGGCCAAGCTGCCGCGCCCGGCCACGGCCGAGGAACTGCGCGAGCAGGTCCTCAAGGTGATCGGCTCCCCGAACCAGTCGTCCAAGTCCTGGATCACCGACCAGTACGACCGCTTCGTGCAGGGCAACACGGTCCTCGCCCAGCCCGAGGACTCCGGCATGGTCCGCGTGGACGAGGAGACCGGCCTCGGGGTGGCCGTCGCCACGGACGGCAACGGCCGCTACGCCAAGCTGGACCCGTACGCGGGGGCGCAGCTCGCGCTCGCCGAGTCGTACCGCAATGTGGCCGCGTCCGGCGCCAAGCCGCTGGCCATCTCCAACTGCCTCAACTTCGGCTCGCCCGAGGACCCCGCGGTGATGTGGCAGTTCGCGGAGGCCACCCGCGGGCTCGCCGACGGCTGTCTGGCCCTGGGCACCCCGGTCACCGGCGGCAATGTGTCGCTGTACAACCAGACCGGGGAGGTGGCCATCCACCCGACGCCGGTCGTCGCCGTCCTCGGCGTGATCGACGACGTGGCCCGCCGCACCCCGATCGCCTTCGCGGAGGAGGGCCAGCTGCTCTACCTGCTGGGCGACACCACGGAGGAGCTGGGCGGCTCGGCCTGGTCCCAGGTGATCCACGACCACCTGGGCGGACTGCCGCCGAAGGTGGACCTGGAGCGGGAGCGGCTGCTCGCCGAGATCCTGATCTCGGCCTCGCGCGACGGCATGGTGGACGCGGCCCACGACCTGTCCGACGGCGGTCTGATCCAGGCGCTCGCCGAGTCGTGTCTGCGCGGCGGCAAGGGCGCCCGGATCGTCGTCCCCGACGGTCTGGACCCCTTCGTCCTGCTGTTCTCCGAGTCCGCGGGCCGGGCGGTCGTCGCCGTGCCACGCAGCGAGGAGGTCCGCTTCAACGACATGTGCGGGGCCCGGGGGCTTCCGGCGGCCCGCATCGGCGTGATCGACGGCGACGCGATCGACGTCCAGGGGCAGTTCTCCATCCCGCTGGCCGAGCTGAGGGAGTCGTACGAGGCGACGATCCCGGGGCTGCTGGCCTGAGGACTCATGGCGTACGGCCCGCCCCCTGACGCCAGGGAGCGGGCCGTACGGCACGTCCGGGCCCGGCGCGCGGTGCTCGCCCGCCCCGGAAGCCGGGGCTCACTTGCCCCAGAAGGCGTCGGTGGCGTCGATGTCCTCGACGCACTGGTCGATGTCGGTGATCTTCCCGCCGACGATGGTGAAGAACAGCCCGGTCTTCATGTCCAGCGTGCGGTTGCCGCGTTCGGCGCGGACGCGGTGGCCGGAGATCACGTGTCCGCGCCCGTCGGGCATCACCGACTCCAGGTCGACCCGCAGTGTGCCACCGGTCTCCTCGAACTCGGTGCGGTACAGATCCATGCAGGCGTCCCGGCCCTTGTGGTGTCCGGAGAGGATGTTGTCCCCGGGCACATGATGCATGACGTCCGCCGTCAGCAGCGTGGAGAGGGTGTCCAGGTCGCCTTGCAGGAACGCGGTGCACGCACGGCGCACCACGGCGGCATCGGGGTGCTCACCCATGATGATTCACACCTTCTGTTCGGATTGGTGCATCTCTATCCCTTTCCTCCATGCTCCGCCCGCCCCGCCGGGCTGTCGACATTCCTTTGGGCTCGGTTCGCCTCCGGGGTGCCTGAGCCTCCCCCAGCCACCGCTGGGAGGCGCCCCCAGCCGGAAGTAGGCTCGGCGCCATGCCGCCCCGTACCCGTGCCCGCAGCTATGACCCCGCCAAGACCCGGACCGCCGTGATCGCGCAGCTCAGGCAGGTGCGGAAGGCGGCCGAGGGGCTGGACGAGGCCGCCCTGGACGCCCCCACCCGGCTCGGCGACTGGACGGTCCGGGAGCTGATCGCGCATCTGGCGATGGCCGTGACGTCCGTCGTACGCCTCCTGGAGCGGCCCGCGCCGCCCGCGCGCGAGATCACCGTCACCGGCTGGGCGTCGGCGGTGGCCGGGCATGCGGGCCCGATCGACGAGGAGACCCGTGCCCTCGCGGCAGCCGGGGGCCCGGGCGGGCCGCTGGAGCGCGCCGAGGCGCGGTTCGCCGAGGCGGCCGCCGTCGCGCCCGCCGACCGGCTGCTGGCCACCCGGGTCGGCGCGATGCGGCTGGACGACTACCTCGTCACCCGCTGTGTGGAGCTCGTGGTCCACGCCGACGATCTGGCGGTGGCCACCGGCGTCCCCGTGCCGCTCGACCGCCAGGCGCTGGCCACCGCCACCCGGGTGCTCGCCGACGCCCTCGCGGCGAAGGCGCCCGGCGGCTCGGTCGAGGTCCGGATCCCGCCGTTCGCCGTGATCCAGTGCGTCGAGGGTCCCCGGCACACCCGCGGCACCCCGCCGAACGTCGTCGAGACCGATCCGCCGACCTGGATCCGCCTCGCCACGGGGCGCCTGACCTGGGCCGAGGCCCTGGAGTCCGGGCCGCTGACCGCGAGCGGCGACCGCGCCGACCTCTCCGCCCACCTCCCCGTCCTCGGCTGACGGTTCCGAGATGTGATCCTTGCCTCGGCGGGGCCTCTCCGCCCCCGGCCGTGCGCAGGTCGGGCGCGGGTCCCGGGGCTCCGTGGACGGCGCGGCGAATGTGACATACGCCCTCCTGACGGGTCCCTCGTTCGGAGGCACCGCTGAACTGGCCTAGACTCGATGACGTGCCACGTGGTGACGGACGACTCAGCCACGACCTGCTCCCCGGTGAGAAGGGCCCCCAGGACGCCTGCGGCGTCTTCGGAGTCTGGGCACCGGGAGAAGAGGTCGCCAAACTCACCTATTTCGGGCTGTACGCACTGCAGCACCGCGGACAGGAGTCCGCGGGCATCGCGGTGAGCAACGGCTCCCAGATTCTCGTCTTCAAGGACATGGGCCTGGTCTCACAGGTCTTCGACGAGACCTCCCTCGGCTCGCTCACGGGCCATATCGCGGTCGGTCACGCCCGCTACTCCACCACCGGAGCCTCGGTGTGGGAGAACGCGCAGCCGACGTTCCGGGCCACCGCCCACGGCTCGATCGCGCTGGGCCACAACGGGAACCTGGTCAACACCGCCGAGCTGGCGGAGCTGGTCGCGGCCCTGCCCCGCGACGGTGGCCGGGCCACCCAGGTGGCGGCCACCAACGACACCGACCTGGTCACCGCGCTGCTCGCGGGCCAGGTGGACGAGGACGGCAAGCCGCTGACCGTCGAGCAGGCGGCCCCCATCGTGCTGCCCAAGGTCAAGGGCGCTTTCAGCCTCGTCTTCATGGACGAGCACACGCTGTACGCGGCGCGCGACCCCCAGGGCATCCGGCCGCTGGTCCTCGGCCGCCTCGAGCGCGGCTGGGTGGTGGCGTCCGAGACCGCCGCCCTGGACATCGTGGGCGCGTCCTTCATCCGTGAGATCGAGCCCGGCGAGATGGTCGCCATCGACGAGAACGGGCTGCGCTCCACCACCTTCGCCGAGGCCCGGCCCAAGGGCTGCGTCTTCGAGTACGTGTACCTCGCCCGCCCCGACACTGACATCGCGGGCCGGAACGTGTACCTGTCCCGGGTCGAGATGGGCCGCCGGCTGGCCAAGGAGTCCCCGGCCGACGCCGACCTGGTCATAGCGACGCCCGAGTCCGGCACCCCCGCCGCCGTCGGCTACGCCGAGGCCAGCGGGATTCCGTACGGCTCCGGGCTGGTCAAGAACAGCTATGTGGGCCGGACCTTCATCCAGCCCTCGCAGACCATCCGGCAGCTCGGCATCCGGCTCAAGCTGAACCCCCTCAAGGAGGTCATCCGGGGCAAGCGCCTGGTGGTCGTCGACGACTCGATCGTCCGCGGCAACACCCAGCGCGCCCTGGTGCGGATGCTCCGCGAGGCCGGGGCCGCCGAGGTCCACATCCGGATCTCGTCCCCGCCGATCAAGTGGCCGTGCTTCTTCGGCATAGATTTCGCCACCCGCGCCGAGCTGATCGCCAACGGTCTCTCGGTCGAGGAGATCGGCAAGTCGCTGGGCGCCGACTCGCTGGCGTACATCTCCACCGACGGCATGATCGAGGCGACCACGATCGCCAAGCCGAATCTGTGCCGTGCCTGTTTCGACGGTGAGTACCCGATGGACCTGCCGGACCCGGAGCTGCTGGGCAAGCACCTCCTGGAGTCCGAGACGCAAGGGCAGAGCAGCGGTGACGCCGACGGTGTGACGACGCTGACCGCCGGTGTCGGCGGCGCCGACGCCCTGCGCCGCCCCTGAGCGCCGCCTGCCCGTCATCCCCGATACGAAAGATCTCAACGTCATGTCCGAGTCCGGGTCCACCTACGCCGCCGCGGGCGTCGACATCGAGGCGGGCGACCGCGCCGTCGAGCTGATGAAGGAGTGGGTCAAGAAGGCGAGCCGACCCGAGGTCGTGGGCGGCCTCGGCGGTTTCGCCGGGCTCTTCGACGCCTCCGCCCTGGCCCGCTACCAGCGTCCGCTGCTCGCCTCCGCCACCGACGGGGTCGGCACCAAGGTGGACATCGCCCGGCAGATGGGCGTGTACGACACCATCGGCCGCGACCTGGTCGGCATGGTCGTGGACGACCTGGTGGTCTGCGGCGCCGAGCCACTGTTCATGACCGACTACATCTGCGTCGGCAAGGTCTACCCGGAGCGCGTCGCCGCCATCGTCAAGGGCATCGCCGAGGGCTGCACCCTCGCCGGCTGTGCCCTGGTGGGCGGCGAGACCGCCGAGCACCCGGGGCTGCTGGGCGCCGATGACTTCGATGTCGCCGGGGCCGGTACGGGCGTGGTCGAGGCCGATCGGGTGCTGGGCGCGGATCGCATCCGAACGGGTGATGCGGTGATCGCCATGGCGTCCTCCGGACTTCACTCGAACGGGTACTCACTCGTCCGCCATGTGCTCTTCGACCGGGCCGGCTGGGCGCTGGACCGCGAGGTGGCGGAGCTCGGCCGGACGCTGGGGGAGGAGCTGCTGGAGCCCACCCGGATCTACGCGCTGGACTGCCTGGCCCTCACCCGCACCACCGAGGTGCACGCCTTCTCGCACATCACCGGCGGCGGGCTCGCCAACAACCTCGCACGGGTCATCCCCGAGGGGCTGCGCGCGGTCGTGGACCGCTCGACCTGGACCCCCGGCGCGATCTTCCAGCTGGTCGGCCAGGCCGGAGCGGTCGAGCGCCCGGAGCTGGAGAAGACCCTCAACATGGGCGTCGGCATGATGGCGGTGGTCCCCGCGGACTCCGTGGATGTGGCGCTCACCACGCTCGCCGACCGCGGGGTCGACGCCTGGGTCAGTGGTGAGATCACCGAGCGCACGGCCGGTGACCCGGAGGCGGTGACGATGACCGGTGACCATGCGGGCTGAGGCGACCGCGCCGCGTGCGCGGACAGCACAGAAGCCGGTCCGAGGCGGGTGCCCCGGACCGGTGGAGGTGTGCGGCGATAAGCCGAGCGCCTGGAACGAGTGGTTCAGGCGCGGCGACGCTGCGGGGACGGATCGGACTGTTCGTCGTCCTCGTCCTCATCGTCGTTGTACAGATCCGCGTACTGTGCGTACGGGTCGTCGTCCAGCTCATCGTCCTCGAACCGCTCGCCATTCGGCGGCTGGCTCGATGTCGATGCGCCCAGCTCCTCGGCCAGGCGTGAGAGATCCGTCCCACCGCTGTTGTACTTCAGCTGGCGGGCGACCTTCGTCTGCTTGGCCTTGGCCCGGCCGCGCCCCATGGCTCGACCCCCTCAACGACGGGGCTCGACGGCCCCAGAGTCTTGACACGCGTTCACGTTCATAAATCGGAGCGGACTCTCGTAAGAGAGACCGGTCCGTAGGGCTTCAACGGTACCTGCTTCTGTGGCCATACGGTACGTCGCCCACACGACGTGCCACGAGGCAGAACCCGCGAGGAGCCCGTTCCTCGCTGGTCAGCTGCGATTTTAACGTGTCTTGCGCGCCGACCCGCCGACAGGCCGTGAGGGATCTCTCCCCGATGGCTCCCAGGGGGCTCTTACGTCCCCCGTACGGCGGCCTCCGGCAAAGAGTCCCGCACGGCCTGTCCGCACGTCCTCACACCGCTCCTCAGGCGCTCTCAGGCGCTTCCCGAGCCCCTCGGGCGCCCCGCGGCCCGTGCCCGTGGCATCTGCCCGGGCACGGCTCGGGCGTCATGGGGCGTCATGGCCCTCCGCCATCCGGTGTTCGGCCAGCCGGTCGGCGGCCGCGGCGGGCGGGATGCCGTCGGTCCGAGCCCGATCGAATATGGCCAACGTCGTGTCGAAGATCTTGGCCGCCTTCGCCTTGGCCCGGTCGAAGTCGAAACCGTGCAGCTCGTCGGCCACCTGGATGACCCCACCGGCGTTCACCACGTAGTCCGGCGCGTAGAGGATCCCGCGGCCGTCCAGGTCCTTCTCGACGCCCGGGTGGGCCAGCTGGTTGTTGGCCGCGCCACACACCACCTTCGCGGTCAGGACGGGCACCGTGGCGTCGTCCAGGGCGCCACCGAGCGCGCACGGGGCGTACACATCCAGGTCGGCGCGGATCAGCGCCTCGGTGTCCCGGACCGCCTGGACGCGGGGGTGGCGGGCCAGCACGCGGTCCACCGACTCGGTGCGCACATCCGTGACCACGACCTCGGCGCCGTCCTCCAGCAGGTGCTCCACCAGGTGGTGGCCGACCTTGCCGACCCCCGCGATGCCGACCCGGCGGCCGCGCAGCGTGGGCGCGCCCCAGGACGCCTGGGCGCTCGCCCGCATCCCCTGGAAGACGCCGAAGGCGGTCAGCACCGAGGAGTCGCCCGCGCCGCCGTTCTCGGGAGAGCGGCCGGTGGTCCAGGGGCACTCCCGCGCCACGACGTCCATGTCGGCCACGTAGGTGCCCACGTCACACGCGGTGACGTAGCGACCGCCGAGGGAGGCCACGAAGCGGCCGTAGGCGAGCAGCAGCTTCTCGGTCTTGATCTCCTCGGGATCGCCGAGGATCACGGCCTTGCCGCCGCCGTGGTCGAGCCCGGCGAGCGCGTTCTTGTAGGACATGCCGCGGGCGAGGTTGAGCGCGTCGAGGAGCGCCGCTTCTTCGGGGTGCTCCTCGGAGGCGTAGGCGTGGAAGCGGGTGCCGCCGAGGGCCGGGCCCAGGGCGGTGGAGTGGATGGCGATGACGGCCTTCAGGCCGCTCTCGCGGTCCTGGCAGAGCAGGACCTGCTCATGCCCGCCGAGATCGGAGCGGAACAGTGTCGAAAGCGGTGAGAGAGGGTTCGGCACGCGACTCTCCGTCGGACCGTCGGCGCTGACGGTGTGACGTACGTCGGTCACGGTGGTGACTCCCATAGGTCGGGGTAGACGCCCTCCTGGCTGGTGGGGAGGGCCGTGGGCAAGAGGGTAAGCCCTGGGGGCCCGGGGGATCGGCCATGTCCCCGACGAGTCCGTATGCCGGGCATGGGACGATGCCGTCAGGTGGGGGTAAGGGAGCCCCTGGCGGTGGTCTCAGCCTTGAGGGAGCGCGTGTGACCTTGGCGTCTTCGGTGATTGTCCCGTACGCGGCGTATCTCCGGGTCTATGAGCCACTGGCAGCGTTTCCGGAGCCGGAGAGATCGCACTGGGCGCGGTATGCCAAGCGCGACGACCTGCCGGGCGCGCAGGACGAGCTGCGCCGCTCGCTCGCGGACCTGCTGCCGGTCCCCCCGGTGGCGGTTCCGGTGCACGAGAGCGCGGACGCCTTCGTGGCGCTCGTGGACGGCGTTACCTGCGTCTGCCCGTGGCGCACCCGGCTGCGGGGCTGGCTGGCCCTGGAGGAGCTGCCGGAGCGCCTTCCCGGCCCCCTCCTGGACGCGGCCCTGCCCCCGGTGGTGCGCCGGCAGGCGGTGGCCGACTTCGAGCGGTGGCTGGAGCGCAACCCGGACGCCCGGCCGTGGATCCGCTCGGCCACCTGGCACGTGCCGGTCCGCTGGTTCGTGCTCTTCGGTGACGAGGAGCGCGAGTTCACCAAGGGTGACGACGGTCTCATCCTCCGTTACCGCACCCCAATGGTCCAGGCCAGGCGCCGGGTGGCGCGTGGCCTTAAGGTGCTCAAGGAGGCTCTCGGCGAAGGGCCGCTGATCGACGGACTCGTGGACGTCGGCCGGTGGCTCGAGGAGTTCCACCCCCGGTCGTTGGTCGAGCTGGACTACGGCGGCCTGGTGCACACGGTGCCGGCCGAGCAGCTGGAGGAGGACCACTCGGCCGCGGACGTGGCGGAGGGCCTGGCGGCGCTGCGCGACGGGGACGGCGAGCGGGCGGGCAGCGCGTATGAGCGGCTGACCGACCGCTGGAGCGTGGTCCGCGGGCGGCAGAGCGCGAGCTGAGCCCGGCCGGACGGGCGCCGGGCGACCGGTTGGGCGGTCCACCGGAACAGAGGGGACGTAGGTCCCGATCCGGGCCATTGCCTCAATCGTGACCTAAAGCACTGACTTCGGGCCTTGCGGTAATCACCCACCCTCGTGTCAAAATAGGACAAGGAGTCCGGGAGGGGCTCCTTCCGCCCAACTATGGGCGGATTTCTCGGTATTGCACTCCTTGACGGATCTGGTGACCCCTGATCCTGTTGTGACTGATCGTCACGGCCGGGTGACTGTCCGTTATGGCATGGTCCATCGGCTTCCGTCGAGGTTGGCCACCTGAGAGGGCAATTCCATCGGTTTGGCCGACGGGGCTGGACAGATGGTGTAGTTGTAGTGCCGAGGACAAGCCGTTCGTCCTATAACCGACTCGGCCCGCGTCCGCCATTTCGGGCAACGTGGGTCAAGGTGCAGAATTTAGAGGAAAGAACCGTGATGGTTCGGTTCTCCCGAGGAGGCCGCTCATGACCGCTCGCACCCCTGATGCCGAGCCGCTGCTGACCCCGGCTGAGGTTGCCACGATGTTCCGCGTGGACCCGAAGACGGTCACTCGCTGGGCGAAGGCAGGCAAGCTCACGTCGATCCGCACGCTCGGCGGGCATCGGCGCTACCGCGAAGCGGAGGTCCGTGCTCTTCTTGCGGGCATCCCGCAGCAGCGCAGCGAGGGCTGAACAACCGCATAACCGGGCGTTTCCGGGCCCCCCAGCCCGGCTTTCGCCTGTATAGCTCCACCACGACGGGTGCCTGCCCCAACAGGCCCTCCACCGCTCGACATGGGTGCGTCGTTGATCGCGCTGGACTCCGCCGGGTCCGGCGCGATCTTTTTATGCCCTGGGGGCGGTCTTCCGGAGGGTGCCTCCGGCGGTCGTCAAGTGCCCCTGGAGACGCAATCGTTCGGGTTGCGCGGGGTGGTCCGCAAGGGGCTCGGGGAAGCTCGCGGAGAGCTTTCGGGGGGCTCGCGGGGGTCATGGACAGAGGGTGCAATTGCACATATTAAATTGACCCATGGCGAGCGGGGTGTAAGTTCCCTCACTCCGGAAACTCATTCGGTGACTCCCGTCACACTCCCCAACTCTTGCCCGAGACCCCGCGATTGCGCTAAAGGCAACTGCGGTAAGGGCTTACCGAGTTGGCGGTGGCGCGGCCGCCGTCGTCTCCTCGCGGCCTCCCCGGCCACCCGCCTCGTCGGCCGCTGAGGGCTCCATCGCCAGCCGCAGCAGGCGATGGCAGATCGGACAGTGCCGGGTGAAGTGGCGGCTGCCCACGGCGGCCGCCAGATGGGCGCGCAGCAGCGCCCTGGTCTCATGCTTCGCGGACGTCGTCATACGCCGCACCTCCCGCGCAGCCCCGCGCACACCTTTTAGTTTGGGTACCTCCGGGTGTGGTGCCCCGTCAAGACGCTAAAGGCCCGGATCCACGAATGGATCCGGGCCTTCCGGGTAAGCGGTCCTGACGGGATTTGAACCCGCGGCCTCCACCTTGACAGGGTGGCGAGCACTCCAAACTGCTCCACAGGACCAACAGTGACGCCTGCGGCTCCGCCGCCGGGCGCCGCGCCGGTGTGCGCTGCGATGCAGACTCTACAGCAGGTCAGGGGGTGCGGTCGAACTCGCGCCCGGCGGGGCCCCGGCAGCCCGCCGGAGCCCCGCGGACACCCTCACGGCGCCGCCGCGTCGATGGCCTTCACGATGCGCTTGTCGGACACCGGGTAGGCCGTGCCGAGGGCGTGCGCGAAGTAGCTGACCCGCAGCTCCTCGATCATCCAGCGGATCTCCAGCGCCTCCTGGGGCACCGGGCGCCCCGGCGGGAACTGCTCCAGCAGCCAGGCGTACTCGTCCCGCATCTCCCGCACCTTCGCCATCCGGGCGCGGTCCCGGTCGGCGTTGCCCGGAAGCTGTTGCAGCCGCCGGTCCACGGCCACCAGATAGCGCATGAGGTCCGGAAGCCGCCGTACGCCGTGGGCGGTCACGAAGCCCGGGGTGATGAGCTCCGAGAGCTGCTCCCTGATGTCCGTGAGGGACGGCAGCAGCACCGGGCTGCTGGTGGCCTTCAGCCGCCGCTCGCACGACTGCCAGGCCGCCAGCACCTCCTGGACCTTGCGCACGGTGTCCAGCGTGGCGTCCATGATGTCGCCGCGTACGGCGTCGAAGAGCTTGCGGAACGATTCCTCGTCCCAGGCCGGGCCGCCGCGCGACGCGATCAGCCGGTCGGCCGCCGCGGCCACGCAGTCGTCGAAGAGCGCCTGCACACTGCCGTGCGGGCTGCTGGAGAGCGCGAGCTTGGCCTGGTTGGAGAGCTTGCCCTGGACGAACTTGGCGGGGTTGGACGGCAGCTGGAGCAGGATCAGCCGGCGTGTCCCCCGCCACATCGCCTCCCGCTGCTCGGCCTCGGTGTCGAAGAGCCGTACGGCCACCGAGGAGCCCTCGTCGACGAGCGCCGGATACGCCTTGACCGGCTGACCGCCGCGGCGCGTCTCGAAGGTGCGCGGCAGCGTGCCGACCGTCCACCGGGTCAGCCCGCCGCGCTGCTCGATCCCCACGGCCTCCTTGGAGGACTCGAACGCCTTGGAGATCGCGGCCCGCGTCTTGGGCCGCAGCCGCTGCCGCAGCGCCTCCAGGTCCTTGTCCTCGGCCAGCTTGCGGCGCCGCTCGTCCACCACCCGGAAGGTGATCTTGAGGTGGTCGGGGACCTTCGTCAGGTCCCAGTCCTCCGGCTCGATCCGCACCCCCACCAACCGCTGGAGCTCCCGCCCCAGCGCCGCCGTCAGCGGCTCCCGGAGGGGGACAGCGCTTTCCAGGAAGCGCTTGGCGTAGTTGGGCGCCGGGACGTAGTGCCGGCGGACCGGTTTGGGCAGCGAACGGATCAGCTCGGTGACCAGATCCTCCCGCAGCCCCGGGATCTGCCAGTCGAAACCGTCCGCGGTGACCTGGTTGAGCACCTGCAGCGGGATGTGGACGGTCACACCGTCCGCGTCTGCCCCCGGCTCGAACTGATAGGTCACCCTGAACTTGAGCTTCCCCTGGCGCCAGGAGTCCGGATAGGCGTCCTTGGTGACGTTCTGCGCCTGCTCGTTGATGAGCATCGACTTCTCGAAGTTGAGAAGCTCCGGCTCCTCGCGCCGCTTGTGCTTCCACCACGAGTCGAAGTGCGCGCCGGAGACCACGTGCTCGGGGACGCGCTGGTCGTAGAAGTCGAAGAGCGTCTCGTCGTCCACGAGGATGTCGCGGCGCCGGGCGCGGTGCTCCAGCTCCTCGACCTCGCCCAGCAGCTTGCGGTTGTCGTGGAAGAACTGGTGGTGGGTGCGCCAGTCGCCCTCCACCAGGGCGTTGCGGATGAACAGGTCGCGGCTGGTCTCCGGGTCGATCCGGCCGTAGTTGACCTTCCGCTGGGCGACGATCGGCACCCCGTAGAGCGTCACCCGCTCATACGCCATCACCGCCGCCTGCTTCTGCTCCCAGTGCGGTTCGCTGTAGGTGCGCTTGACCAGGTGCTGGGCGAGCGGCTCGATCCACTCCGGCTCGATCCTCGCGTTGACCCGCGCCCACAGCCGGGACGTCTCCACCAGCTCCGCCGACATCACCCAGCGCGGCGGCTTCTTGAACAGCGCCGAGCCGGGGAAGACCGCGAACTTGGCGCTGCGCGCGCCCAGGTACTCGTTCTTGTCGGTGTCCTTCAGGCCCACGTGGGAGAGGAGCCCCGCCAGCAGCGACGTATGGACGCGGTCGGGCGCCGCGTCCTGCTCGGACAGGTGGATGTCCATGGTCCTGGCCACCGTGCGCAGCTGGCTGTAGATGTCCTGCCATTCGCGTATGCGCAGGTAGTTGAGGTACTCCTGGCGGCACATCCGGCGGAAGGCGGACGAGGACAGCTCCTTCTGCCGCTCCCGGACGTACTTCCACAGATTGAGGAAGGCCAGGAAGTCGCTGGACTCGTCCTTGAAGCGGGCGTGGCTCTGATCCGCCTGCTGCTGCTTGTCCGAGGGGCGCTCGCGCGGATCCTGGATGGACAGCGCCGCCGCGATCACCATGACCTCGCGGACACAGCCGTTGCGATCCGCCTCCAGCACCATCCGGGCCAGCCGCGGGTCCACCGGCAGCTGGGCCAGCTTCCGGCCGACCTGGGTGAGCCGCTTGCGCGGGTCCTTCTGCTTGCTGTCCAGGGCGTGCAGCTCCTCCAGGAGCTGGATGCCGTCCTTGATGTTGCGGCGGTCCGGCGGGTCGATGAAGGGGAACTTCTCGATGTCGCCGAGACCGGCGGCGGTCATCTGGAGGATGACGGACGCCAGGTTGGTCCGCAGGATCTCGGCGTCGGTGAACTCCGGGCGGGTGAGGAAGTCGTCCTCGGAGTACAGCCGGACACAGATGCCGTCGCTGGTCCGGCCGCAACGGCCCTTGCGCTGATTGGCGCTGGCCTGGGAGATCGGCTCGATGGGCAGCCGCTGGACCTTGGTGCGATGGCTGTAGCGGGAGATCCGGGCGGTGCCGGGGTCGATCACATAGCGGATACCGGGGACGGTCAGCGAGGTCTCGGCCACGTTCGTCGCCAGCACGATCCGGCGGCCGGTGTGTCTTTGGAAGACGCGGTGCTGCTCGGCGTGCGACAGCCGGGCGTACAGCGGGAGCACCTCGGTGGCCGGGAGCTTCTTCTTGTTCAGCGCGTCGGCGGTGTCGCGGATCTCCCGCTCACCGGAGAGGAAGACCAGGATGTCGCCGGGGCCCTCGGCCCGGAGCTCGTCGACCGCGTCGCAGATCGCGGTGATCTGGTCGCGGTCGCTGTCCTCGCCGCCCTCCTCGAGCAGCGGGCGGTAGCGCACCTCGACGGGATACGTACGCCCGCTGACCTCGACGATCGGCGCGTCGCCGAAATGGCGGGAGAAGCGCTCGGGGTCGATGGTGGCGGAAGTGATCACGACTTTGAGGTCGGGGCGGCGGGGCAGCAACTGGGCCAGATAGCCGAGCAGGAAGTCGATGTTGAGGCTGCGCTCATGGGCCTCGTCGATGATGATCGTGTCGTACTGGCGCAGCTCGCGGTCGGTCTGGATCTCGGCGAGCAGAATGCCGTCGGTCATCAGCTTGATGTGGGTGTCCTGGCTCACCTGGTCGGTGAAGCGGACCTTCCAGCCGACCGACTCGCCCAGCGGCGACCGCATCTCCTCGGCGATGCGCTCGGCCACGGTGCGGGCCGCGATCCGGCGGGGCTGCGTATGGCCGATGAGGCCCTTGACGCCGCGCCCCAGCTCCAGACAGATCTTCGGGATCTGGGTGGTCTTCCCGGAGCCGGTCTCACCCGCGACGATCACCACCTGGTGATCCCGGACGGCCTCGAGGATCGCGTCCTTCTTCTGGCTGACCGGCAGCTCTTCCGGATAGGTGATGGCCGGCACCGCGGCGCGGCGGTCCGCGACCCGCAGCTCGGCACGCGTGATCTCCTCGGCGATCTCGCCGAGCACGGCCGCACGGGCCTCGGGTTTACGGATCCGGCGCGCACCGTCGAGCCGGCGTCCCAGCCGCTGCTGGTCGCGCAGCATCAGCTCGGGC
>NZ_JAEEAP010000138.1 GCF_016103465.1 Streptomyces sabulosicollis | reverse complement strand
CGGTGCAGCAGCTGCTTTTTTTTTTTCAAGCAGAAGACGGCATACGATTTTAGCGAGTGTCTCGTGGGCTCGGAGATGTGTATAGAGACAGCCCCGAACGCCCCCCACGGTGCCCTTACGGTCACCCGGCACCCTTACCACCGCTCGGCACCCTCACGACCGCTCGGCATCACCCTCACGACCGCTCGGCGCTCTTACGGTCACTCGGCGCTCTTACCGTCGCCGAAGTGGTCCCAGCCCCCGTGCGCCCAGGGGGCTCCGTCCACCGTCACCTGGGGCAGCGCCGAGGGGTTCAGCACCTCGCCGATCACCTTCCAGCGGGCCGGCAGCTTGGCGTCCGGCGGGAAGGTGGCCACGATCGCGTGGTCCTCTCCCCCGCTGAGCACCCACTGCAGCGGGTCGACGCCCACCGCCTGCCCGATGTCCGACATCTGCGAGGGGATGTCGATGTCCGCCGAGCGCAGGTCGATGCGGACCTTGCTGGCCTCCGCGATGTGTCCGAGGTCGGCCACCAGCCCGTCGCTCACATCGGTCATCGCGGTCGCGCCCAGTCCGGCGGCGGCGGGACCGGCGTGGTATGGCGGTTCCGGCCGCCGGTGCGCCTCGACGAAGGCCCGCGGCGAGCGGAAGCCGCGCGAGAGCACCGCGTGCCCGGCCGCCGACCAGCCCAGCCACCCGGTGACGGCGACGACGTCGCCGGGCTGGGCACCGGATCGGGTGACCGGCTCGTGGTTGCGCAGATCGCCCAGTGCGGTGATGGCGACGGTGATGGTGTCCCCGCGCACCACATCGCCACCGACCACGGCCGCGCCCGCCACCTGGCATTCGTCGCGGATGCCGTCCATCAGCTCGGCCGGCCAGGTCACCGGCAGATCGGCGGGGACCACCAGGCCGAGCAGCAGGGCGGTCGGCACGGCGCCCATGGCCGCGATGTCGGCCAGGTTCTGGGCCGCGGCCTTACGGCCGACGTCATAGGCGGTGGACCAGTCCCGGCGGAAGTGCCTGCCCTCCAGCAGGACGTCCGTACTGGCCACGACCCTCCGGTCGGGCGCGGCCACGACCGCGGCGTCGTCACCGGGCCCCAACCTCACCGCCGGGGTGGTGGTGAGCCGGGATGTGAGCTCTCTGATGAGCCCGAACTCCCCCAACTCGCCCACGGTGCCCTTCATCCCATCGCCCCTTCGTGCTCGTGACCGCTTTCCGCCGCGCCGCGCTCCCCGCGCGGGTCTCCCCGCGCCGCATGGCGACGCGGTACCGTGGCGTCCCTTCTTTCCACATGATCCTCGTAGCCGCCCTGGAGGTTCCGTGGTACAGGCGTACATCCTGATCCAGACCGAGGTCGGCAGGGCCTCGACCGTGGCCGACGTCATCGCCAAGCTCCCCGGGGTGATACAGGCGGAGGACGTGACGGGCCCCTACGACGTGATCGTGCGGGCCCAGGCCGACACGGTCGATGAGCTCGGCCGCATGGTGGTCGCGAAAGTCCAGCAAGTGGAAGGGATCACCCGAACCCTGACCTGCCCGGTCGTCCATCTCTAGCTCCCCCGTATGCTCGGCCGGTGAATTCCGCACACCGTAGTCTCACCCGGCGGCTCGTCCCGCTGTCCGTCACCGTGGCCCTGGCCCTGGTGCCGGTGGCCGGTTGCTCCTTCACCGGGGATTCGGACGGCACGGAAGCGCCCGCGGTTCCCACGCCCGCCCCGCAGGCGGCCGCGATATGCCAGGCGCTGCACAAGGCACTGCCCGATGCCGTGGACGGGCTGAAGCGGCGCACCGCCGAGCCCGCCTCGGACTACACGGCCGTGTGGGGTGACCCCGCCGTGCAGCTGCGCTGCGGGGTCACCCGTCCGGAGGCGATGGGCTCCACGACCGAGTCGGCCGAGGTGAACGGCGTCGAGTGGCTCCCGGAGAAACAGAAGGACGGCTACCGCTTCACCACCGTACTGCGCCGGGCCTACGTCGAGGTGACCGTGCCGGGGAAGTACGCCCCCGAGATCAACGCCCTGCTCGACCTCGCCCACGCCGTCAAGAAGACGGTGCCGAAGGGCGTCGCCTAGCGCGGCCCGTCCGGCTCGTCGGCTAACGCAGCCCCCTCGAGCGGCGCAGCGCGGCCTCCAGCAGCCGGTCCACCAGCTCGGGGTAGCTCACGCCGCTCTCCTGCCACATGCGCGGGTACATCGAGATCGGGGTGAAGCCGGGCATGGTGTTGATCTCGTTGATCACGAACTCACCGCTGTCCAGCAGGAAGAAGTCGGCCCGCACCAGCCCCTCGCAGGACGCCGCCTCGAAGGCGGCCACCGCGAGCTCCTGGACCCGCCGGGTCTGCTCCTCGGTGAGCGGCGCGGGCACGATGCCGTCCGCCGCGTCGATGTACTTCGCCTCGAAGTCGTAGAAGGCGTGGGAGGAGACCGGCGGGATCTCGGCCGGCACGCTGGCGCGCGGCCCGTCCTCGTACTCCAGCACCCCGCACTCGATCTCGCGGCCGCGCAGCAGCGCCTCCACGATGACCTTCGGGTCGTGGCGCCGGGCCTCCTCGATGGCCGCGTCCAGGTCCGCCGGGCCCTCGACCTTGCTGATGCCGAAGGACGACCCGGCGCGCGCGGGCTTCACGAAGAGCGGCCAGCCGTGCTCCTCGGCGAACTCCACGATCCTCCGGTGGGCGGCGGAAGGTTCCTGCTCCCAGGCCCGGGGGCGGATCACCTCGTACGGGCCGACGGGCAGCCCGAAGGAGACGAACACCCGCTTCATGTACTCCTTGTCCATGCCCACGGCGGAGGCGAGCACCCCGGCGCCCACGTACGGCACCCCGGAGAGCTCCAGCAGCCCCTGGAGGGTGCCGTCCTCGCCGTACGGGCCGTGCAGCATGGGGAAGACGACGTCGACGTCGCCCAGCGCCTTGGGCACCGCCCCCGGCTCGCTGTAGACGACCTCGCGGCTCCCCGGGTCGACCGGGAGGACGACCGAGCCCTCGCTGGACTCGGCGAGCCGTTCGACGCTGGGCAGCTCGCGGCCCGCGATGGCCATCCGCTCGGGCTCGTCGGCGGTCAGCGCCCAACGGCCGTCCGTGGTGATGCCGATCGGCAGCACGTCGTACTTCTCGCGGTCGATGGCGCGCAGCACGGCGCCCGCGGTGACCACCGAGATGGCGTGCTCGGAGCTGCGGCCGCCGAAGACGACGGCGACGCGCGGCTTCCGCCGCTCGCCTCCGGAGGAAGCCGGAACAGGGCCTGGGGAAGAGGTCTGGCTGCTCATATCGCGTTGAGGTTACCTTGCGGTCCGCGCGGCGTCAGTGCCGCTCGGCCTTGGCGCTGCGGGACATCAGCTCTTTGAGTGCGACAAGGGGCTGTTTGCCGTCGTGCACGATCTCGACGACGGTCTCGGTGATGGGCATGTCGACGTCGTGGCGGCGGGCGAGATCCAGCACCGACTCGCACGACTTGACGCCCTCCGCGGTCTGCTTGGTGACCGCGATGGTCTCCTCCAGTGTCATCCCGCGGCCCAGGTTGGTGCCGAAGGTGTGGTTGCGGGAGAGCGGGGAGGAGCAGGTGGCGACGAGGTCGCCCATGCCCGCCAGGCCCGCGAAGGTGTGCGCGTCGGCGCCCATCGCCAGGCCCAGCCGGGTCGTTTCGGCGAGGCCGCGGGTGATGAGCGACGCCTTGGTGTTGTCGCCGAGCCCCATGCCGTCGGCGATGCCCACGGCCAGCGCGATGACGTTCTTCACGGCGCCGCCCAGCTCGCAGCCGACCACGTCGGTGTTGGTGTACGGGCGGAAGTACGCGGTGTGGCAGGCGGTCTGGAGGCGGCGGGCCACGCTCTCGTCGGGGCAGGCCACCACGGAGGCGGCGGGCTGCCGGGCGGCGATCTCCTTCGCGAGGTTGGGCCCGGTGAGCACCGCGACGCGCTCCGCGGGCGCCTTGGCGACCTCCTGGATGACCTCGCTCATGCGCTTGGCCGTGCCGAGTTCGACGCCCTTCATCAGGGAGACCAGCACGGTGTCGGCGGCCAGCAGCGGGGCCCAGTCGGAGAGGTTGCCGCGTAGCGTCTGGGAGGGCACGGAGAAGACGGTGAACTCCGCGCCCACCGCGGCCTCGGCCGGGTCGGTGGTGGCCCGCACGCCGTCGGGGAGCCGCACCCCGGGGAAGTAGTCGGGATTGCCGCGGCCGGTGTTGATGGCCTCGACGACACCGGGTCGGCGCCCCCACAGCGTCACCTCGCACCCCGCGTCGGCGAGCACCATCGCGAAGGCGGTGCCCCAGGAGCCGGTGCCGAAGACGGCGCAGCGCGTCACTTGCTCTCCTCATCGGCCAGCGGGAGCGGCGGGCCGTCGGTGCCGGGCCGGGTGGGCCGGTCGTACCTCTGAACGGGCGCCGGCTCCCCGCGCACCTCGGAGAGGAGCTCGGTGATGGCGTCCATGATGGTGTCGGTGGCTGCCCTGAGGACCTCCGCGGTGGGCTCCTGGCCGTAGAACTCGGACAGGTCCACCGGCGGGCCGGCGTGCACCTTGAGCGTCTTGCGGGGAAAGAGGCGGACCCGCTTCTCCTTGGCGTACGGCGGCACGGCCTCGTTGGCTCCCCACTGGGCGACGGGGATGACCGGCGCCTTGGTGAGCAGCGCGACCCGCGCCGCACCGGTCTTTCCGCGCATGGGCCACATGTCCGGGTCGCGGGTGAGGGTGCCCTCGGGGTAGAACGCCACGCACTCGCCCTTGTTGATGGCGTTCACGGCGGCCCGGAACGCGTTGGCGGCGTCGGTGGACTCGCGGTAGACGGGGATCTGGCCGGTGCCGCGGAGCATGGTGCCCACGAAGCCGCCCCTGAAGAGGGCGGCCTTGGCGAGGAAGCGCGGCACCCTTCCGGTGTTGTACTGGAAGTGCGCGTAGGAGAGCGGGTCGAGATACGAGTTGTGATTGATCGCGGTGATAAATCCACCGTCGGCGGGAATGTGCTCCATTCCGTGCCAGTCCCGCTTGAACAGAACCACCAGCGGCGGTTTGCACAAGACCGCTGCCATGCGGTACCAGAAGCCGATTCTGCGGCCGGACACTCGGAACATCCTCTCTTGGACCCTGCTGACCTGCTGGCTTGCTGTCGTCCCCTGCAGCCGCACAAGTGTCGCTCCAGGCACCCCGTCTGTCGAGGACACCGTAACCCCGCACGTCTTCGGCGAGCCGGGCAGCAGGTCAGAATGAGGCCCGTGGGAAGAAACGGAGCCCCTGTGACCTGGACCCTCGTGGTGCCGCTGAAGCCCTTGTCGCGGGCCAAGACCAGGCTCTCCGACGCCGCGGGGGACGGCCCGCGGGCCTCGCTCGCCCTCGCGTTCGCCCAGGACACGGTGGGCGCGGCACTGGCGAGCCGGTGGGTGCGGGAGGTGACGGTCGTCACCGACGACCCGCTCGCCGGACGTGAGCTGTCGGCCCTCGGCGCCCGCATCCTGCCCGACGCGCCGGGGCGCGGTCTGAACGCGGCGCTGGCGCACGGCGCCCTGGCGGTCCGCGGGGAGCGCCCGGGGGCCGCCGTGGCGGCGCTGAACGCCGATCTCCCGGCGCTGCGGACGGCGGAGCTCGACCTGGTGCTGGAGGCCGCCTCCGGCTTCTCACGCGCCTTCCTGGCGGATGCCGCGGGGGTGGGCACCACGCTGCTCTCGGCGGCGCCCGGCGCCGAGCTGGCGCCGGCCTTCGGGGGCCCGTCACGGGACCGGCACCGGGCATCGGGGGCGCGGGAGATCGAGCTGGCGGGGGTGGACTCGGTGCGGCGCGACGTGGACACCGCCGGGGATCTGCGCGCGGCGGTGGCCCTGGGCGTGGGCGCCCACACCAGGGCTAGGCTGGCGGACATGCAGGGAACCGCCTATACGTACGACCCCGAGACCCGCGCCGGCAGTGTGCTGCTGGACGACGGCACCCCGCTGCCGTTCGACACCGCGGCCTTCGACGCCGGGGGGCTGCGGATGCTGCGCCCGGGGCAGCGGGTGCGGATCGAGGTGGAGGGCGAGGGCGAGCAGCGCCGGGTCGTCTTCGTCACGCTGCAGACGTTCTGAGCGCCGTGCGGCCCTGAGCACCACGGCCGAATCCGAGTACCACGGGCGGATCCGAGTACCACGGCCGAATCCGAGTATCACGGGCGGATCCGAGACGCCGCTGAGGTGGTGGGCGCGAACCGCTGAGGAGAGAGGCGGGAACCGCTGAGGAGAGACGGGCGCCGACAGCACCGCGGGCCGGGCTCCCTCGGGGAGCCCGGCCCGGCGCGGATGCGGTGGGGCGCCTGAGCGCCGCCGGCTAGCGCTTCCTGGCGGTGGTCTTCTTCGCGGTGGTCTTGCGGGCGCTCGTCTTGCGCGCCGGGGCCTTCTTCGCCGTGGCCTTGGCGGGAGCCTTCTTGGCCGTGGTCTTCTTGGCGGGGGCCTTCTTCGCCGTGGTCTTGGCCGGGGCCTTCTTGGCCGTCGTCTTCTTCGCGGGCGCCTTCTTCGCAGGAGCCTTCTTGGCGGTCGCCTTCTTAGCAGCGGCCTTCTTCGCCGCCGCCTGGAGGCTGCCCTTGGGGGCCTTCTTCACGGCGACCTCGCCGCCGCGCGGGAGCTTCTTGGAGCCGCTCACCAGATCCTTGAAGCCCTGGCCGGGACGGAAGCGCGGCACCGAGGTCTTCTTGACCCGCACGCGCTCCCCGGTCTGCGGGTTACGGGCGTACCGGGCGGGCCGCTCCACCTTCTCGAACGAACCGAATCCAGTGACCGAAACTCGCTCCCCGGCGACGGTCGCCCGGACGATGGCGTCCAGGACGGCGTCTACGGCATCGGCGGCCTGCTGACGGCCGCCGAGCTTGTCGGCAATCGCTTCTACGAGCTGCGCCTTGTTCACGTCTTCCCCTTCGGAGACATTGCCGGAATCAATGTGTTCAAGCCTTTTCGCACGTTAGGCAGATATATACCGCAAATCAAACACGAAACGGGCTAATCACCCTTGTGCCGCAACGCACTCGGTCGTCACGGACTTCCGCCGGTGTCGGGATCTTCGGGGAAACGCCCCTCGTCGAGGTCGTTCATCAACCGCTCCAGACGCTTTGCCGCATCTGCGAGATCGTGTTTCGCCGCTGAGGTGATGACCAGCAGCTTCCGGGACAGCGCCATCCGTACGCCCTCCGGGACTTGCAGTGCGCGCACCCTTGCGTGCTCTTCCTTGAGCCGGTCGGCGACGATGCCGTAGAGCTCGAGTTGGCCGTCGCGTTCCATGCACTGATTGTGCCATCTGAGGCGAGTTGTCGCTTCACGGGGCCTCAACATGCCGATGCGCCGCCAGTCCGAGGACCGGCGGCGCATCTTGCCAAACCCGCTCTGTACAGGGAGAACCGGGGGGTCAGACCTCCACGGTGCTGGGCTTGAAGGAGGGGCGGCGGGCCTCGTACGAGGCGATCGCGTCCTCCTCCCTGAGGGTGAGGCTGATGTCGTCCAGCCCCTCCAAGAGTCGCCACCGGGCATTCTCGTCAAGCTCAAAATCAGCCGTGATGCCCTCGGCTCGCACCTGGCGCTCGACGAGGTCCACGGTGACCTCCGCGGCGGGGTCCGCCTCGACCAGCTTCCACAGCCGGTCCACGGTCTCCTGCGGCAGGACGACGGTCAGCAGCCCGTTCTTGAGGGAGTTCCCGCGGAAGATGTCGGCGAAGCGGGAGGAGATGACGGCCTTGAAGCCGTAGTTCTGCAGCGCCCATACCGCGTGCTCGCGCGAGGAGCCGGTGCCGAAGTCGGGACCGGCCACCAGAACCGTCCCGCCCTTGTGCTCGGCCTTGTTGAGCACGAACTCCGGGTCCTTGCGCCACGCCTCGAAGAGGCCGTCCTCGAAGCCGTCGCGGGTGACCTTCTTGAGCCAGTGCGCCGGGATGATCTGGTCCGTGTCCACATTGCTGCGGCGCAGCGGAACGGCCCGGCCGGTGTGCGTGGTGAATGCTTCCATGACTGCTCAGGCCCCCACGGGAGTCGATACGGCGGCGTCGGACAGGTCGGCGGGCGAGGCCAGGTGGCCGAGCACCGCGGTGGCGGCGGCGACCTGCGGCGAGACCAGGTGGGTCCGGCCGCCCTTGCCCTGCCGGCCCTCGAAGTTGCGGTTGGACGTGGACGCCGACCGCTCACCGGGCGCGAGCTGGTCGGGGTTCATGCCCAGGCACATCGAGCAGCCCGCGTGGCGCCACTCGGCGCCCGCGGCGGTGAACACCTTGTCCAGCCCCTCCTCGACGGCCTGGAGGGCGACCCGCACCGAGCCGGGGACCACCAACATCCGTACGCCGTCGGCCACCGAGCGGCCGGACAGCACCGAGGCGGCGGAGCGCAGGTCCTCGATGCGGCCGTTGGTGCAGGAGCCGACGAAGACCGTGTCCACCTTGATGTCGCGCAGTGGCTGACCCGCCGTCAGACCCATGTACTCCAGGGCCTTCTCGGCGGCGTAGCTCTCGCTGGCGTCCTCGAAGGAGGCGGGGTCCGGGACCGACTCCGACAGCGGCGCGCCCTGGCCGGGGTTGGTGCCCCAGGTGACGAACGGGGCGAGTGCGGAGGCGTCGATGACGACCTCGCGGTCGAAGACCGCGTCGTCGTCGCTGCGCAGGGTGCGCCAGTACGCGACGGCGGCGTCCCAGTCGGCGCCCTGGGGGGCGTGCGGACGGCCCTCCAGATAGGCGAAGGTCGTCTCGTCCGGGGCGATCATGCCCGCGCGGGCGCCCGCCTCGATGGACATGTTGCACACGGTCATCCGGGCCTCCATCGAGAGCTTCTCGATGGCGGGGCCGCGGTACTCGATCACATAGCCCTGGCCGCCGCCGGTACCGATCTTCGCGATGATCGCCAGGATCAGGTCCTTGGCGGTGACGCTCTCGGGCAGCTCGCCCTCGACGGTGATCGCCATGGTCTTGAACGGCGCGAGCGGCAGCGTCTGCGTCGCCAGCACGTGCTCGACCTGGCTGGTGCCAATGCCGAAGGCGAGCGCGCCGAAGGCGCCGTGGGTCGAGGTGTGGCTGTCACCGCAGACCACCGTCGTACCGGGCTGGGTCAGTCCCAGCTGCGGTCCCACCACGTGGACAACGCCCTGCTCGACATCGCCGAGCGGGTGCAGCCGGACACCGAACTCCGCGCAGTTCTTGCGCAGCGTCTCCAACTGGGCGCGGGAGACGGGGTCCGCGATCGGCTTGTCGATGTCGAGGGTGGGGGTGTTGTGGTCCTCGGTCGCGAGGGTGAGATCGGTACGACGGACCGTGCGGCCGGCCTTGCGCAGGCCGTCGAACGCCTGCGGGCTGGTCACCTCGTGCAGCAGGTGCAGATCGATGAAGAGCAGGTCAGGCTCGCCTTCGGCGCGCCGGACGACATGGTCGTCCCAGACCTTCTCCGCGAGTGTCCGTCCCATCGCTTTCCCTCCGGCCGGCGCAAGCGTCGGCCCAACTCGAGTCGAGTGCGTGCCCTGGTCCGCGGGCCCGCCATTTACAGAGTGGCGGGTCTCCCCGGAAATTGAACTTGCGTTTCACAGTGTGAGACGTGAGTATCGTCCCATGGACAACACTAGCGGCGTCGGCGTTCTCGACAAGGCGGCTCTTGTTCTGAGCGCCCTGGAGTCCGGTCCGGCCACCCTCGCCGGGCTGGTCGGAGCGACCGGTCTCGCCCGCCCCACGGCACACCGGCTCGCGGTGGCACTCGAGCACCACCGGATGGTGGCACGTGACATGCAGGGGCGCTTCATCCTGGGCCCCCGCCTGGCCGAGCTGGCGGCGGCCGCGGGCGAGGACCGGCTGCTCGCCACGGCCGGCCCCGTGCTCACCCACCTCCGGGACGTGACCGGCGAGAGCGCCCAGCTCTACCGGCGCCAGGGAGACATGCGCATCTGTGTCGCCGCGGCCGAGCGGCTGTCCGGACTGCGGGACACCGTGCCGGTCGGCTCCACGCTCCCCATGAAGGCGGGCTCGGCGGCCCAGGTGCTGATGGCCTGGGAGGAGCCCGAGCGGCTGCACCGCGGGCTCCAGGGCGCCCGCTTCACCGCCACGGCCCTGTCGGGCGTACGGCGGCGGGGCTGGGCCCAGTCGATCGGCGAGCGGGAGCCCGGCGTGGCGTCCGTCTCCGCGCCCGTGCGCGGCCCCTCCAACCGCGTGGTCGCCGCCGTCTCGGTCTCCGGACCGATCGAGCGGCTGACCCGCCACCCGGGCCGCATGCACGCCCAGGCGGTCATCGACGCGGCGGCACGGTTGACGGACGCCCTGCGCCGGGGCAACTGATGACCGCCTTACGGCGCCCGTGGCGCCCTTATGCCTTGTTCAAGCCCAGCCGGTCGGCCGCGCGCTCCCCGCGGCGGCCGACCGGAACCACTCCGGTGGCCTTGCCCAGGCCGAACGCCGGCATGTTGATGTAGAGCGCCTCGTGCGCCCCGGCCGGTACGACGTAGGTCTCGTGCCAGAAGCCGACCTTGTCCCGGCCCTCCCGCAGCCGGCGGTTGAACGCCGCCCAGGCGGTACGGTGCTCCTTGTCCCGGGCCACCGCGTACTCCAGCAGCCGCTCGTGCGAGTCCCAGTACTGGACCACGTAGATCACCCGCGGCGGGCCGAACAGCAGCTGATAGCCCAGCAGCCCGCTCCCCTCGTCCCGCGACAGCTCGCGGAGCATCCGCGGCATCGCCCTGAAGACCGGCAGCCAGCTGCGCAGCGCGCGGAAGCGGTTGATCCGCATGCCGATCAGGAAGACGGTGACCTCCCCCTCGGCCTCGGCGGTCATACGGCCGGCGAACGGCTCGGCACCCATGGTGATCCCCTCGTTCCTCACGTCCGGGTAGAGTTGGATAGCGGCACTATCCGTCCTTGGATAGTGCCACTCTCCAACAGAAGACGCAACGGGAAGGCGCACCGGGATGAGGCTGGCGGAGCTCAGCGAGCGCAGCGGAGTGTCCACCGCGACGATCAAGTACTACCTGCGCGAGCGGCTGCTGCCGCCGGGAGAGCGGATCACCGCCACCAAGGCCGAGTACGGCGAGGAGCATCTGCGCCGGCTGCGGCTGGTGCGCTCGCTGATCCAAGTCGGCCGGATGCCGGTGTCGACGGCACGGGAGGTGCTGGAGGCCGCCGAGGACGAGTCGCTCAGCGAGAACACCCGGATGGGCGCCGCGGTCTGGGCACTCCCCCACGACCCCGAGCCCGAGGAGGACGATCCGCACGCGGCGCGGGCCCGTGCGCAGGTGGACACCGTGCTGGAGCGCATGGGCTGGTCCTACGGCCAGGAGCTGGGTGACCTCTCCCCCGCCTACGGGATGCTGGTGGCGGCCATCGCCTCGCTGGACCGCCTGGGGTATCCCCATGACACCGAGCATCTGCTGGTGCACGCCCGGCTGGCGGGCGAACTGGCCGTCGCCGACCTGGACCTGGTGGAGACCTACGACACCCCGCCCGAGCGGATCGAGGCGGCGGTGGCGCTGACGGTGCTCTACGAACCGGTACTGCTCAGCCTGCGACGGCTCGCGCAGACCGAGGAGTCCAAGCGCCGTTCCGCCGGGTGATCGCGGTCCAGCGGCCGGGGCAACCGGGGCCATCAGGACACGAAAAAGCCCTCCGCGCTCTCGCGGAGGGCCTTTCGCTGGTACCCCCGACCGGATTCGAACCGGCGCTACCGCCTTGAGAGGGCGGCGTGCTAGGCCGCTACACAACGGGGGCCTGAATCAGCACATGAGTGACGCGTCATGTACCGCGCTGGGCTACCAGGACTCGAACCTAGACTAAATGAACCAGAATCACTCGTGCTGCCAATTACACCATAGCCCATGGTATAGACCAGTACCCCCGACCGGATTCGAACCGGCGCTACCGCCTTGAGAGGGCGGCGTGCTAGGCCGCTACACAACGGGGGCCCTAGCGATCTCCGTCTTGCGAAGAGATCCGTACCCCCGACCGGATTCGAACCGGCGCTACTGCCTTGAGAGGGCAGCGTGCTAGGCCGCTACACAACGGGGGCTTGGTCCTGCTTTGATCAAGAGATCCGCCGGGCAGTCCGGGAGATCTCTTGCTGGGGTACCAGGACTCGAACCTAGACTAAGTGAACCAGAATCACTCGTGCTGCCAATTACACCATACCCCACCAAAACGCCACCCCCGTAAGGGGTTTTGCTTGGCTTGCGCCTCCGGTCCGGCCTCTCGGCCGCCCGTCCGGCGCAGGAAGAACATTACCCGATGGTGGACGGGCCACCAAAACGAGTATCACCGCGAGTGGCGCCGCCTCGCGGGCGCGGGGCGGCGCCCCACACCCCTACCCGGCCAGCTTCGCCAGCGCCGCGTCGACCCGGGCCAGCGTGCGCTCACGGCCCAGGACCTCCAGGGACTCGAACAGCGGCAGCCCGACCGTGCGTCCGGTGACCGCGACGCGCAGTGGTGCCTGGGCCTTGCCCAGCTTCAGGCCGTGCTCCTCACCGGCCGCGAGGACCGCGGCCTTCAGGGTCTCGGCGTCCCAGTCCGCCTCGGCGAGCCGGGTGCGGACCGAGGCCAGGAGCGCGTCCGCGCCCGGCTTCATCGCCTTGGTCCAGGACGCCTCGTCCGCCACCGGCTCGTCGAGGAAGAGGAAGTCCACGTTCGCGGTGATGTCGGACAGCACCGTCAGCCGGGTCTGGGCCAGCGGGGCCAGCGCCTCGAAGGCGGCCGCGTCGAAGGCGTCCGGGGCCCACGGCGCGTGCGGGGCCTTCAGCCAGGGCTCGCAGCGCTCGATGAACGCCTTGACGTCCAGCAGCCGGATGTGGTCCGCGTTGATCGCCTCGGCCTTCTTGAGGTCGAAGCGCGCCGGGTTGGCGTTCACCGCCGAGATGTCGAACGCCCCGACCATCTCCTCCAGCGAGAAGACGTCCCGGTCGGAGGAGAGCGACCAGCCCAGCAGGGAGAGGTAGTTGAGCAGCCCCTCGGGGAGGAAGCCGCGCTCCCGGTAGAGGTTCAGCGAGGACTGCGGATCGCGCTTGGAGAGCTTCTTGTTGCCCTCGCCCATGACGTACGGGAGGTGACCGAAGGCGGGCACCGTGCCGCCGCCCACACCGATCTCGGCGAGCGCCCGGTAGAGCGCGATCTGCCGCGGGGTGGAGGAGAGCAGGTCCTCGCCGCGCAGTACGTGCGTGATCTCCATCAGCGCGTCGTCGACGGGGTTGACGAGCGTGTAGAGGGGCGCGCCGTTGGCCCGCACGATCCCGTAGTCCGTGACGTTCTCGGGGGCGAAGGTCAGCTCGCCGCGCACCAGGTCGGTGAAGGTGATCGGCTCGTCCGGCATCCGGAAGCGCACGATCGAGGCGCGCCCCTCGGCCTCGTACGCCGCGATCTGCTCGGCGGTGAGGGTGCGGCACTTCCCGTCGTAGCCGGAGGGACGGCCGGCCTTGCGGGCCGCCTCGCGGCGCTCCTCCAGCTCCTCGGCGGTGCAGTAGCAGCGGTAGGCGTGGCCCGTCTCCAGCAGCTTCTCCGCGACCTCGCGGTAGGTGTCCATCCGCTGCGACTGGCGGTAGGGCGCGTGCGGACCGCCGACCTCGGGGCCCTCGTCCCAGTCGAAGCCCAGCCAGCGCATGGCGTCCAGCAGCTGGGTGTAGGACTCCTCGGAGTCGCGGGCGGCGTCGGTGTCCTCGATGCGGAACACCAGGGTGCCGCCGTGGTGACGGGCGAAGGCCCAGTTGAACAGGGCCGTGCGGACCAGGCCGACATGGGGGTTGCCGGTCGGCGAGGGACAGAAACGGACCCGCACGGGGGCGGAGGAGGGTGCGCTAGCCACGCTTGATCACCTTGTTGGTGAGAGTGCCGATGCCTTCGATGGTGACGGCGACCTCGTCGCCGACGGAGAGCGGGCCGACGCCCGCCGGAGTGCCGGTGAGCACGACGTCGCCGGGGAGCAGCGTCATCGCCTCGGTGATGTGCACGATCAGGTCCTCGATCGGGCGCACCATCTCGCTCGTCCGGCCGAGCTGACGCTGCTCACCGTTGACGGTGCACATGATGCCGAGGTCGCCGGCGCGCGCCAGGTCGATATCGGTCTCCACCCAGGGGCCCAGCGGGCAGGAGTTGTCGAAGCCCTTGGCCCGCGCCCACTGCTTCTCGCGCCGCTGGGCGTCGCGGGCCGTGATGTCGTTGCCGCAGGTGTAGCCGAGGATGACGTCCTGGACGCGCTCGCGCGGAACCTCGCGGCACATCCGCCCGATGACCACGGCCAGCTCGGCCTCGTAGTGGACCTCGGAGGAGAAGGAGGGGTACGCGACGGGGTCGCCGGGACCGACCACGGAGGTGGACGGCTTGAAGAAGACGACCGGGACGTCGGGGACCTCGTTGCCCAGCTCCGCCGCGTGCTCGGCGTAGTTGCGCCCGATTCCGACGACCTTGTTCGGCAGGACGGGCGGCAGCAGCCGGACCTTGCTCAAGGGGACCTTTTGGCCCGAGCGCTCGAATTCGGCGAAGGGGTGGCCCTTGATGATGTCGATGACGGGGCCGTCCTGATCGGACGGTTCGCCCTCCACCACGCCGAAGGCGACGTTGCCGTCGATGGAGAATCTGGCGATGCGCACGGGAAGCCTTGGCTCCTGACTGAACTCGCTGGAGACTGACGCTCCAGGCTATCGCCCCGCGTCCCGCGCGCCGCCGTCCCGCCGTGCCGGGGTGGTGGCGTCCACCACGCCCCCGTGGGTCAGTGGCCCGGGGCCTCGGTCAGCACGGTGCGCCTGGGGTTCGCGGTCCGGTTGGGCAGATCGACGCGGTGCTCCGGCTGCTCCTCGGGCGCGCCGGTGTCCTCGATGTCCGTGGCGATGCCCTTGGCGTCCTTGAGCTCGTGGACGTCCTTGACGTGGGCCAGGGTGGTGCGCCGCGGGTTGGCTATGGAGCGGAACATCATCGTCGTCTTCACTGGGGTTTACGCCTCGCTGTTGTCGTTCGTACCGGCTGTGTAAAGCGTCAGGCTAGAGGCGGCCTTGCCCATCGATTCGCAGGAAAAGTCGCCGTCGGCATGTGATATTGCTCACCAGCGATCAGGCAAATGCGACATAGAAGACAGTTGCCCAATCGCGCTAAACGGACATCGCATACCTGAACCTGACGTTCCGCTCTTGATCATCGCTAGCCGGACACCGGATTGGGGCCTTCGATTCGTACCCGAAAGTCCGTTATCGCCGACATGGCTTTCTACGTCCCGTAATAAAGTCCGTACTGAGCGTCACGCGCATCACAGCCTTATCCATTGCCCTTGTTGCAGCATCCGGCACTGTGCTGGAATTCCCGGGACCGCCGCGGGAATCAGCCGGCGCGCACGGGGGCGCAACGAGAGAGGCGCCGAGCGGCGGGGGGCTCCTCTTGTCGACACGAAAGGAAGCGCGCCGGTCACTCACGACCGACAGGGGGGATCGCGGTCCCCCACGACTCGACACCGCTCCGCCGCTCAAGCCGGTGGGGCGCCTGGTCCAGAGGTTGCGACGCTAGTGCAGGGACGTTTCAAGAGGGATGGTATGGGGGCTCCCCAGGCCCGCCAGGGCCGAGGGGAAGCTCCGGCGGACCCGGAGCCGCGCGGCGGGACCGACCGTGGCTCCTCGCCCCAGCGCGCCCAGGGAAGCAACGGCGGGACGCCGGGCGACCAGAGCCCCGAGGCCGGTACGCAGAGCGCCACCCGGATCAGTGCGCCCAGCGGCGGTGGCGGCAAAGACGCCACGGAGCCGTCGGCCAGGGCGAAGTCCTCCGGCGCCACCGGGCCCGGCAATCGCATGGCCCTGCGCAACTGGCGCATCAGCACCCGACTGGTCTCCCTGCTCGCGCTCCCCGTGGTCGCCGCGACCACGCTGGGGGCGCTGCGCATCGAGGGCTCGCTGGACAACATCCAGCAGCTGGATCAGATGAAGCTGCTGACCGAGATGACGCAGCAGGCCACCCAGCTGGCCAGCGCGCTCCAGGAGGAGCGCGACAAGTCGGCCGGTCCGCTGGCCGGCAAGGGCAATGAGAAGGACGACCGGGTCGTCTCCACCCGCGAGGACACCAACCGCGCGATCGCGGCGTTCCGCGAGGCCACCCAGCAGATCGACCCCGGTGACCAGTCGCTGGCCGGTGTGCAGTCCACGCTCGTCAACATCGACCGTCAGCTCGGCAAGATCAACGAGGTCCGTGACACGGCCTACGACAACAGCCAGTACTACTCGCTGACGGTCCAGAACTACAACGAGCTGATCAACTCGCTGCTGCTGCTCTCCCAGGACATGGCGCAGGCGACCAGCAACCGCGCGATGATCAACAACACCCGCGCGCTCGCCACCTTCTCCTCCGCGAAGGAGTACGCCTCCATCCAGCGCGCGCTCATCAGCGCCGCCCTCGCCGACCCCAAGGGCGCCGACTTCTCCGCCAACGACCGCCGCTTCGCCAGGACCGCGGTGGACAAGGAGAACGAGGCGCTCGGCCGCTTCAAGCAGATCCGCCAGGGCAACTCCGAGGATCTGCTGGAACCGCTGGACAGCCGCCCCGACATCAAGGCGGCGACCATGTACGCCGACCGCGCGGTGCGCGACCCCGAGGGGCTCAAGGCCGAGAAGCGCACCGATCTGGACTGGTACGACCAGGACAGTATCAAGATCGAAGAGATGGGCAAGATCGAGGAGACGCTGCTCAGCGAGATGCAGCAGAAGGCTCGTGAGCTCCGCGACTCCGCCCAGCAGGACGCGATCCTCAACGGTGCGCTGATCCTGCTGGTCCTCGGCGTCTCCCTGGTCGGCGCCTTCGTCGTGGCCCGCTCCATGGTCCGGTCGCTGCGCCGTCTGCAGGACACCGCGCAGGAGGTCTCCCAGAAGCGGCTGCCCGAACTGGTCAAGCAGCTCTCGGAGTCCGACCCGCAGGATGTGGACACCTCGGTCGAGTCCGTCGGTGTGCACAGCCGGGACGAGATCGGAAAGGTGGCCGCGGCCTTCGACGACGTGCACCGCGAGGCGGTCCGGCTCGCCGCCGAGCAGGCGCTGCTGCGGGGCAACGTCAACGCGATGTTCACCAACCTCTCGCGCCGCAGCCAGGGCCTCATCCAGCGCCAGCTCTCGCTCATCTCCGAGCTGGAGAGCCGCGAGGCAGACCCGGACCAGCTCTCCTCGCTGTTCAAGCTGGACCACCTCGCCACCCGTATGCGCCGTAACGGCGAGAACCTCCTGGTCCTCGCGGGCGAGGAGCCCGGCCGCCGGTGGACCCGTCCGGTGCCGCTGGTGGACGTGCTCCGCGCGGCGGCCTCCGAGGTGGAGCAGTACGAGCGCATCGAGCTCAGTTCGGTCCCGGCGACCGAGGTCGCCGGCCGGGTCGTCAACGACCTGGTGCACCTGCTCGCCGAGCTGCTGGAGAACGCCACCTCCTTCTCCTCGCCGCAGACCAAGGTCAAGGTCACCGGTCACGCGCTGCCCGACGGCCGGGTGCTGGTCGAGATCCACGACACCGGTATCGGGCTCTCCCCCGAGGACCTGGCGGCGATCAACGAGCGGCTGGCCTCCCCGCCCACGGTCGATGTGTCGGTGTCCCGGCGCATGGGTCTGTTCGTGGTCGGCCGCCTCTCGCTGCGCCACGGCATCCGCATCCAGCTCCGGCCGTCCGACTCGGGCGGTACGACGGCGCTGGTCATGCTGCCGGTCGATGTCGCCCAGGGCGGCCGGAAGCCGGCGCCGCAGGCCGCCGGCGGCAAGGCGGGCCAGGGCAACCCGGCCGCGGGCGGCAGCGCTCAGGGCGGCGGCGCGGGGCTGCTGGGCTCGGCGCCCTCGCGGCGCCAGGTCCCGGGCTCCGGTTCGCGCGCCGCGCTGCCGGGCACCGGCGGCGGCGGACTGCCGACCCGGCCGGTCGGCGCGGGTGCGGGCCCCTCGGGCGGCGCCCCGTCCGGCACCAACTTCTTCGAGGGCGGGCGGCCGCCCGGCCCCCGGACCAACGCCCCCTCGGGCCCCGGCGGTCAGGGTGGCCCCGGCGGTCAGCAGGGCCCCAGCGCCCCCTCCGGCCGTCCCCCGCTTCCGACGCGCGGCGAGAATCCGACCGTCGCTCCGCCGACCGGCGCCCCGGCCCGGGCCGACGGGGGCGACCAGGGCGGCCGCCCGCAGCTGCCCACCCGCGGCCCCGCGCCCGAGCTTCCGGCCCCCACGCAGCCCGGCACCAGCTGGGGCGCGCGCCGCGCGTCCGGCCAGGACGACTGGCCGGGCACCCCGCGCGACGCGGGGGACACCCCGCGCGGGCACGAGGAGTACGAGTCCACGGGCCAGTTCGCCCGTCCGGACCTCGGCGACACGGAACGGCGCGATCCGTTCGGCAACCGCGGCCCCGGCGACACCGGCGAGCTGCCGCAGCTGACCGACGGCCCCAGCATGTTTGAGCCGCGCCGCGCGCCCAGCGGGCCGCAGGGCGGCCAGGGGCCGTCCGACACCGGCCAGTTCAGCCGCCCCGACTACGGCCGCGGTCCGGGCGACACCGGCGAGTTCGCCCGTCCGGAGCTCGGCCAGGGCCCGGGCGACACCGGTGAGTACGCCCAGCCCCGGTTCGAGGACGCCGCCCCGCGCGGCGGCCGCGGCCCCGGCGACACCGGCGAGTTCCCGCGTCCGACCATGGGCGGCCCGGGCGACACCGGCGAGTTCCCGCGCCCGACCATGGGCGGCCCGGGCGACACCGGCGAGTTCCCGCGCCCGGACATGAGCGGCACCGGTGAGTACGCGCTGCCCCAGGACCCCCAGGGCGAGACCGGCCGGCGCACGGACGACCCGCTGCCGCCCGCCGGTCCCGGCGACGGCCGTACGCCGATCTTCGACACCATCGAGTCGACCTGGCACCATCCCCAGGTCGTGGACCCGGGCAGCTCGGGCCCGCAGGACGGGGGCCGGTCGTTCCCGTCCGCGCCCTCCGCGCCCGAGCCCACCCCCGGCCGGCC
>NZ_JAEEAP010000137.1 GCF_016103465.1 Streptomyces sabulosicollis | reverse complement strand
GGAGATGTGTATAAGAGCCAGGCCGATGCCGTCCACGCCCCCCGGCGCCCGTCCGGCGCCCCGCAGCGGCGGAGCGGGAGCCGGCGTCGGAGCCCAGCCGCAGGGCCAGACCCGCCGCTGGATCGAGATCAACGGCACCCGCCACCAGATCTCCCGGCCCACCCTCGTGCTGGGCCGCTCCACCGACGCTGACGTGCGGATCGACGATCCCGGTGTCTCCCGCAGACACTGCGAGATCCGGGTCGGAACCCCACCGACCATCCAGGATCTCGGGTCGACGAACGGCATCGTGGTGGACGGACAGCACACCACGCGCGCTACGCTCCGCGACGGCTCGCGGATCGTCGTGGGCAGCACCACCATCGTTTACCGGCAAGCCGAAGGGTGAAGCGGGGGCAATGTCAGAGCTGACCCTCACGGTCATGCGGTTGGGTTTCCTCGCCGTACTGTGGCTGTTCGTCATCGTGGCCGTCCAGGTCATCCGCAGCGACCTGTTCGGGACCCGCGTGACCCAGCGCGGTTCGGCGCGGCGCGGCGCCCCCGACCGGCCGCAAGCGCAGCAGCGGCAGCAGAGCGCGCCGCCGCAGCAGCGCCAGCAGTCCGGGGGCCGCGGCCGCCGCGGTGCCCCCACCAAGCTGGTGGTCTCCGAGGGCACGCTGACCGGCACCACGGTCGCCCTGCAGGGGCAGACGATCACCCTCGGCCGTGCGCACGATTCAACAATCGTGCTGGACGACGACTACGCCTCCAGCCGGCATGCCAGGATCTACCCGGACCGTGACGGCCAGTGGATCGTCGAGGATCTCGGGTCCACCAACGGCACCTATCTCGACCGGACCCGACTCACCACACCGACACCGATTCCGCTGGGTGCGCCGATCCGCATCGGCAAGACCGTCATCGAGCTGCGGAAGTAGTAGGACCATGACGACCGGAGGGTGGGCAGCGTGGTTGGCAAGGGGCTGTACCCGGAGCCGACGGGCGAGGTGCGCATGAGTCTGTCACTGCGTTTCGCGGCCGGATCGCACAAGGGCATGATCCGGGAGGGCAACGAGGACTCCGGCTACGCCGGTCCCCGGCTGCTCGCCATCGCCGACGGCATGGGTGGCCAGGCCGCCGGCGAGGTCGCCAGCTCCGAGGTGATCTCCACCCTCGTCCAGCTCGACGACGACGTCCCGGGCTCGGACATCCTGACGTCCCTCGGCAGCGCCGTGCAGCGGGCCAATGATCAGCTGCGCGTCATGGTCGAGGAGGACCCCCAGCTCGAGGGCATGGGCACCACGCTCACCGCCCTGCTGTGGACCGGTCAGCGGCTCGGTCTGGTGCACGTGGGCGACTCGCGCGCGTATCTGCTGCGCGACGGGGTGCTCACCCAGATCACCCAGGACCACACCTGGGTGCAGCGCCTGGTCGACGAGGGCCGGATCACCGAGGAGGAGGCGGGCACCCATCCGCAGCGCTCCCTGCTGATGCGCGCGCTGGGCAGCGGCGACCACGTCGAGCCCGATCTGTCCATCCGCGAGGTCCGGGCCGGTGACCGCTATCTGATCTGCTCCGACGGCCTGTCCGGCGTCGTGAGCCACCAGACCCTCGAGGACACCCTCGCCAGCTACCAGGGCCCCCACGAGACCGTGCAGGAGCTGATCCAGCTCGCCCTGCGCGGCGGCGGCCCCGACAACATCACCTGCATCGTCGCCGACGTCCTCGACGTCGACGGCGCCGACACCCTCGCCGCCCAGCTCAACGACACCCCCGTGATCGTGGGCGCGGTCGCCGAGAACCAGGTCCCGCTCGGGGACGGCGGCGCCGCGCACACCCCGGCGGGCCGCGCCGCCGAGCTCGGCCGGTCGGTACCGCAGCAGGGCGACGCACACGGCGGCTTCGGACCGCCCGGCAGCGGCGATCCCGCCATCGGCGGTATGCCGCAGGGCAGTTACGGCGCCTACGCCGACGGCGACTACACCAAGAAGAGCGGCCGCAAGACATGGGCCAAGCGGTCGCTCTTCATCGTGCTCGGCCTCGCCGTGATCGGCGGCGGCCTCTACGGCGGCTATCGCTGGACACAGACGCAGTACTACGTCGGCTCCAACGGCGACCATGTCGCGATCTACCAGGGCATCAGCCAGGATCTGGCCTGGATCAAGCTCAACAAGGTCCATGAGGACCACCGCGAGATCGAACTCAAGTACCTCCCGGCCGACCAGCGTGGCCGTGTGGAGGACACCATCACGGTCAGCGGGCTGGGCCAGGCCCAGGACAAGACCAAGGACCTCGCCACTCTCGCCAGCGCCTGTAAGAAGGCCGACGCCCAGGAGAAGGCCGAGGAGAGCCAGAAGGACCTCACCGGCGGCGACAAGGGCAAGGGCGACAAGGCGCCCGGTGGCAGCGGCTCCAGCAGCGCCGACCCGTCCCAGAGCAGCAGCGGCAAGCCCGGGGACCAGAAGACCGAGAACCAGCTCGGGACGCGCGCCGCCAAGGCCACCACCAAGCCCACGCCGACGACGTCTCCCACTCCGAAGCCCGGCCCCACCCTCTCGGAGGAGGAGAAGAAGTTGGTCCCGCAGTGCAGCAGCACCCAGCAGTGAAGCCGTAAGGGGCCGTCCACCCATGAGCAGTAGTACGACCAACACGACGACGATCAGTACGGTCGGGCCGCCGAGCAGGCGGAACACCGAGCTGGCCATGCTCGTCTTCGCGGTGATCATCCCGGTGTTCGCCTATGCCAACGCGGGCCTGGCGCTCAGCGACGAGATGCCCTCCGGCATGCTCAGCTACGGCCTCGGGCTCGGTCTGCTGGCCGGTGTCGGCCACCTGGTGGTCCGGAAGTTCGCGCCGTACGCGGACCCGCTGCTGCTGCCGATCGCCACGCTCCTCAACGGTCTTGGCCTGGTGCTCATCTGGCGACTGGACCAGTCCAAGCGGCTGGCCCAACGGGCGGAGAGCATCAACCAGGTCTTCTCGCCCTCGGCCCCCAACCAGCTGATCTACTCGGCGCTGGGCGTCGCCCTCTTCGTCGGCGTCCTGATCCTGCTCAAGGACCACCGCCTCCTCCAGCGCTACACCTACATCTCCATGGCGGTGGCGCTGATCCTGCTGATCCTCCCGGTGTTCTTCCCGGCCCGGTTCGGCGCGCGCATCTGGATCACCATCGGCGGCTTCTCCATCCAGCCCGGTGAGTTCGCCAAGATCATCATCGCCGTGTTCTTCTCCGGCTACCTGATGGTCAAGCGGGACGCGCTCGCGCTGGCCAGCCGCCGCTTCATGGGGCTGTACCTGCCGCGCGGCCGCGACCTCGGCCCGATCCTGGTGGTCTGGGGGATGAGCATCCTCATCCTGGTCTTCGAGACCGACCTGGGCACCTCGCTGCTGTTCTTCGGCCTCTTCGTCGTGATGCTGTACGTCGCCACCGAGCGCACCAGCTGGATCGTCTTCGGTCTGCTGATGTCCGCGGCCGGCGCGGTCGGCGTCGCGACCTTCGAGCCGCACGTCCAGCAGCGTGTGGACGCCTGGCTCGACCCGTTCGCGGCCTTCAAGACCGGCGGCAGTGACCAGATCGCCCAGGCGCTGATGGCCTTCGGCTCCGGCGGCGTCTTCGGCACCGGTCTCGGCCAGGGCAACTCCGACCTCATCGGCTTCGCCGCCAACTCCGACTTCATCCTGGCCACGGTCGGCGAGGAGCTCGGGCTCGCGGGCACCATGGGGATCCTGCTGCTCTACGGCCTGATCGTGGAGCGCGGTGTGCGCACCGCCCTCGCGGCCCGCGATCCGTTCGGCAAGCTGCTGGCCATCGGCCTGTCCGCGGCCTTCGCCATCCAGGTCTTCGTCGTCGCGGGCGGTGTGATGGGCCTCATCCCGCTGACCGGGATGACCATGCCGTTCATCGCGTCGGGCGGTTCGTCCGTCATCGCCAACTGGGCGCTGGTCGCCATCCTGATCAAGATCAGCGACACCGCGCGCCGCCCGGCGCCGACGCCCGCTCCCACCACAGACGCCGAGATGACCCAGGTGGTCCGACCGTGAACAAGCCCCTGCGCCGAATCGCGATCTTCTGCGGGCTCCTCGTCTTCGCCCTGCTGCTGCGGGACAACTGGATCCAGTACGTCCAGGCCGACGAGTTGAAGAACCACGAGAAGAACCGCCGCGTCCTGATCGCCCGTTACAGCCAGCCGCGCGGCAACATCATCGTCGACGGCCGGCCGATCACCGGATCCGTCGAGACCAACGGCACCGACTTCAAGTACAAGCGCACCTACAAGAACGGCCCCATGTGGGCACCGGTCACGGGGTACGCCTCCCAGGCGTACGACGCCAACCAGATCGAGAAGATCGAGGACGGCATCCTCACGGGCAACGACGACCGCCTCTTCTTCAACCGGACGATCGACATGATCACCGGCAAGAAGCAGAAGGGCGGCGACGTCATCACCACGCTGAACGGCAAGGCCCAGGAGGCCGCGTTCAAGGGCCTCGGTGACAAGAAGGGCGCCGTCGCCGCGCTCGATCCGCGCACCGGCAAGATCCTCGCCCTCGCCTCGACCCCGAGCTACGACCCCTCGACGATCGCGGGCGGGTCCACCAAGGACGAGAAGGCGTGGAACGCGCTCAAGCCGAAGAACGACAAGGACGACCCGATGCTCAACCGGGCGCTCCGTCAGACCTACCCGCCCGGCTCCACCTTCAAGGTCGTCACCGCCGCGGCCGCGCTGGAGAACGGCAAGTACGCCGACATCGACGGGCCGACCGACTCCCCGGACCCCTGGAAGCTCCCGCTGTCCACCCAGGACCTGCCCAACGAGGGGAACATCCCCTGCGAGAACGCCTCGCTGCGGCAGGCGCTCCGCTACTCCTGCAACACGGTCTTCGGCAAGCTCGGTGACGACCTCGGCAAGGACAAGGTGCGGGAGGAGGCCGAGAAGTTCGGCTTCAACGAGACGGTCGACACCCCCGTCCGCGCCTACGCCAGCGTCTACCCCGAGGACATGGACCGGCCGGGCAACGCGATGTCGGCCATCGGCCAGTTCGACAACCGGGCCACCCCGCTGCAGATGGCGATGGTCGCCGCCGCGGTCGCCAACGACGGCAAGCTGATGAAGCCGTACATGGTCGACTCGCTGCGTGCCCCCAACCTCAACACCATCGAGCAGACCGACCCGGAGCAGATGAGCCAGCCGCTCAGCTCGGAGAACGCCCAGAAGCTCCAGAGCATGATGGAGACCGTGGTCAAGGAGGGCACCGGCACCAGCGCCCAGATCCCGGGCGTCACGGTCGGCGGCAAGACCGGTACCGCGCAGCACGGCGTCGCCAACAGCAAGAACCCCTACGCGTGGTTCATCTCCTACGCCAAGGGGGACGACGGCTCGCCGGTCGCGGTCGCGGTCGTCATCGAAGGGTCCAACACCCTCCGCGGCGACATCGCCGGTGGCAAGCTGGCCGCGCCGATCGCCAAGCACGTGATGCAGGCCGTACTGGAATCCGAGCGCGACAAGTGACCCCCGTCACGTCCGGATACCAATCCCGCACGTCGCCGTACCGGTCCGGTATCAGATAGCCACTGAGGCCGGGTCCCGTAAGACGTGCCGGGTACGGTATGCGCGAGCAGCACTTCGCCGGCCCGCAGGTGCGGCCGGGAACCACGGAAGAGGGCTGGAGTAGCTATGGAAGAGCCGCGTCGCCTCGGCGGCCGGTATGAGCTGGGCTCAGTGCTCGGCCGCGGTGGCATGGCGGAGGTCTACCTCGCGCACGACACCCGCCTCGGCCGTACTGTCGCTGTGAAGACGCTCCGGGCGGACCTTGCCCGTGATCCGTCCTTCCAGGCCCGGTTCCGCCGAGAGGCCCAGTCGGCCGCCTCGCTCAACCATCCCGCGATCGTCGCGGTCTACGACACCGGCGAGGACTACGTCGACGGTGTGTCGATCCCGTACATCGTGATGGAGTACGTCGACGGTTCCACGCTGCGTGAGCTTCTCCACTCGGGCAGAAAGCTGCTCCCCGAGCGCTCGCTGGAGATGACCATCGGCATCCTCCAGGCCCTCGAGTACTCCCACCGCAACAACATCGTCCACCGGGACATCAAGCCGGCCAACGTCATGCTCACGCGGAGTGGCCAGGTCAAGGTGATGGACTTCGGTATCGCCCGGGCCATGGGCGACGCCGGTATGACCATGACGCAGACGGCCGCCGTCATCGGCACCGCCCAGTACCTCTCCCCCGAGCAGGCCAAGGGCGAGACCGTCGACGCGCGCAGCGACCTGTACTCCACCGGCTGTCTGCTCTACGAGCTGCTGACCGTAAGGCCGCCGTTCGTGGGCGACTCCCCGGTGGCCGTCGCCTATCAGCACGTGCGTGAGGAACCGCAGCCGCCGAGCACGTACGACCCCGAGATCACCCCGGAGATGGACGCCATCGTCCTGCGGGCGCTGGTCAAGGACCCCGACTACCGCTACCAGTCGGCCGACGAGATGCGCGCCGACATCGAGGCCGCCCTGGAGGGCCAGCCGGTGGCCGCCACCGCCGCGCTGGGCGCGGTGGGCTATGGCTCCGACGACCAGCCCACCGCGATGCTGCGGCCGCAGAACTCCGGCGCCGGGGCGCAGACCTCGATGCTTCCGCCGATGCGCGAGGACGACGGCGGCTTCGGCTACGACGAGCGGCCGGACCGCGGTCGGGGGCGCGGGGGCCCCGACAAGAAGAGCAACCTCTCGACGATCCTGCTGATCATCGCCGGAATTCTGGTACTGGTCGGTGCGATCTTCATCGGGAAGTCACTCTTCGCCGGCGGTAAGAACGACGACATGGTCCCGGTCCCCAACCTCGTCGGCAAGACGCTCGCCGACGCCAGGAGCCAAGGGGAGAACGGCGACTTCAAGGTCAAGAACGTCGGCTCCAAGTTCTGCGAGAACGCGGACAAGAACACCGTCTGTGAGCAGACGCCCAAGGGCGGCGACGAGATCAAGCGGTACGGCACGGTCGAGCTGACCATGTCCAAGGGCCCCAAGCCCGCGGCCAGGGTCGAGGTGCCCGACGTCCTGAACGTGCAGTTCGAATCGGCCAAGCAGCAGCTCGAGGCCAAGGGCTTCACGGTCGACCAGAAGACCGAGCAGTCGGACCAGACCGCCGGCAAGGTGATCGACCAGGACCCGAAGGGCGGCAAGAAGGTCGCGAAGGGGTCCACGATCACCCTGACCGTCGCCGAGGCGCAGCAGAAGGTCGTCGTCCCGGACGTGACCACGCAGAAGGTCGAGGACGCCACGAAGTCCCTCCAGGGCAAGGGCCTCAAGGTCCAGACCCAGGAGGTCGAGAACGGCGACGTCGAGGCCGGCACGGTCACCGACCAGACGCCCAAGGGCGGCCAGGAGGTCCTGCCCGGTTCCACGGTCACGCTGACCGTCGCCAAGGAGCCCGCTGAGGGCGAGAACGTGCCGGTGCCCAACCTGGGCGGCCAGAAGCTCAAGGACGCCAAGAAGGCGCTCCAGGACCTGGGGCTCAACGTGGGCAACATCGCCGGTCCGCAGGACGACAACGCCACCGTGGTGGCCAGCCAGCCCGGTGCGGGCACCCAGGTGCCCAAGGGCCAGTCCGTGAACCTCATCACGGTCGCCGGACAGGGTGGCAACGGCGGAAACGGCGGCGGTGACAACGGCGGAGGCATCTTCGGCGGCCAGAACGGCTTCTAGTCACAGCGGAGACGGTGAGGCCCCCGGCACCCTGTTCAGGGTGCCGGGGGCCTCACCGTGCTGAGGATCCTCCAGGGGCTAGCGCAGTTCCTCGGGGGGCGTGCGGTCAGCGTCGACCTTCTCGGTGCGCTCCAGTTCGCCCCACACGATGTAGCGGTGGCGGGAGGTGTAGACCGGGGTGCAGGTCGAGAGGGTGATGTAGCGGCCCGGACGCTTCCGGCCCGACTCCTTCGGGACCGCGTCCAGCACGTCCACGTTGTACTTCGAGGTCTCCGGCAGCGTCGCGTAGACCTTGTAGACGTACCAGGTGTCGCGGGTCTCGAAGACCACCGGATCGCCCTCGTGGACCTTGTCGATGTCGTGGAACTTCGCGCCGTGCCCGTCCCGGTGCGCGGCCAGGCTGAAGTTGCCCTTCCTGTCCCACGGCATCGCGGACTTGACCGGCTTGGTGTAGTAGCCGGCCACGCCGTCGTTGAGGGTCTCGGTGCTGGTGCCCTTCTTGACCAGCACCTCGCCGTTGTGCATGGACGGTACGTGCAGGAAGCCGATGCCGTCCTTGGTGTCCAGCTTGCCCGGCCCCTGCTGCGCCCAGTGCTTGCGCACCCGGTCGCCCTGCTTCTTCGCCTCACGGTCGGCCAGGACGTTGGTCCACCACAGCGAGTAGACGACGAACAGGGCGAGGATGATCCCCGCGGTGATCAGCAGCTCGCCGAAGACGGCGATGGCCGCGGCCACGCGTCCACGGCCGGGACGGCGGCTGGGCGTTGCGGGCGGGCCGGTGTCCCGGTCCTGCCGCTCGTCGTGGTCGGTCCGTGCCACCGCGTCGTACCCCTTTTTCTGGTTTCCCGGCTGTTCCCGCTCATTCGACCAGCGCGTCCGGCTTTCCCTCGCTACGCGGCCGCTCCTCGACCATCTTGCCCCAGACGATCATCCGGTAGGTGCTGGTGAACTCCGGGGTGCAGGTGGTCAGCGTGATGTACCGCCCGGGCCTGGTGAAGCCGGAGCCGGGCGGCACCGGCTTGATGACGCCCGTGTTGGAGGGCGGCGTCTGCGGCAGGATGCTGCTCATCGCATAGGTGTAGTACCGGCTCTGCGTCTCGACGACGATCTCGTCGCCGGGCTTGAGACGGTTGATGTAGCGGAACGGCTCGCCATGGGTGTTCCGGTGCCCGGCGAGCGCGAAGTTGCCCTTCTTGTCCCACGGCATCGCGGTCTTCAGGGGGCTCTTGCCGTAGTGGCCGACCATGCCGCGGTCGAGGACCTTGTGCTTGTCGATGCCCTCCGCGATCGGGGCCTTCACATCCAGCTTGGGGATGTAGATGATCGCGAAGCCCTGTCCGGGGGAGAAGGTGCCCGGGTTCCGCTCGTCGCCGCTCTCGTCCCACTTCTTCTGGAGGCTGTTGGCGGCGCCGTCGGCCTGCTGATGGGCACGGATGTTCGTCCACCACAGCTGATACGTGACGAAGAGCAGCATCACCACGCCGAGGGTGATGAACAGCTCCCCGACCACCCGGCTCGCCACTACCCCGGGGCTGTCCTTACGGGCCCGCGCGGCGCGCTTGGCCTCCATACGGGTGCGGGGCCGGGCGTCCCCGGCACTCCCCGCGGCCCGCCCGGCGTCCGCTTCCGCCGTGCCGCGCCGGGCGCGGGAGCCATGCTTCCCGGCGCGCTTCCCGGTCCCCTGGGCGGCCTTGCGGCGGGCGGCCCGGCCGCCCGGGGCGGGCTCGGGGTCGCCGTCCCGGTCCGCCTCGACCTTGCGCAGCAGCATGGTCCGGTCGGCGGACGCCTCCACGGCGCGCAGGGCGACCGTCTCGTCGTCGCCCCAGGGCGTCACCGGAGGCAGGACGGCCGTCTCCCCGGCCTCCGGGACGCGTGCGGACGCCTCGGCGGACCGTCGGGGCGGCCCCGGGGCGCGCGGTGTGGGCGGCTGGGCGGCGTGTGCGGGCGCTGTGGGGCCTGTGGGGACCGCACGGGCGCGTCTGCGCCCCGTGGGCGGTCCGGCCGCCTCAGCGGCCTCCTGCGCCCCGGAAAGGGCCGTGCGGGCGCGTCTGCGCCCGGTGGGCGGTCCGGGCGCCTCAGCGGCCTCATCCGGCCCCGCGGTGGCCGGTCGGGCGCGCCGCCTACGGCCGGTGGGCGGCGGCACCGAGAGCGAGGCGGTGCCCATGGCACGCCCCGTGGGCCCGGCCGGGGCGGAGCCCGGCAGCGGGTCGGTCAGCGGGTCCCGCGGCCCCTCGGCCGCCGCCGGGAACGCGTCCGGCCGCCCGTGGGCGCCATGCGCACCAGGGGCGGCCTGCTGCTCATGCGACCCGTACGGCGCGTACGGGGCGGGCTCCCGGGCGCCGTGGGCGGCGCCCTCGCGCTCGGGGCGCGGTCCGGTCACTCGCCGGCCTTACCGCCGACCGCCCCGACCACCGGGGCGAGCCCCGCGGACCGCCCCACGGCATCCGTGTCCCCGCACTCCACCAGCCAGTTGGCGAGCATCCGGTGGCCCCATTCGGTGAGGACCGACTCGGGGTGGAACTGGACGCCCTCGACCCGACGTTCACGGTGGCGCAGACCCATGGCGATGCCGGTCTCCGTCCAGGCGGTGATCTCCAGCTCGGTAGGCACCGTTCCCCGCTCCACGGCCAGCGAGTGGTAGCGGGTGGCGGTGAAGGGGGTGGGCAGCCCGCTGAAGACGCCGGCCCCCTCATGGGTCACCAGCGAGGTCTTTCCGTGCAGCAGCTCCGGGGCCCGCCCGACGACTCCGCCGTACGCGACGGCCATGGACTGCATCCCCAGGCAGACGCCGAAGACCGGTACGCCGGTGCCCGCGCAGTGCCGCACCATGTCGACGCAGACCCCTGCCTCCTCCGGGGTGCCGGGTCCGGGGGACAGCAGGACCCCGTCGAAGCCGTCCTGGGCGTGGGCGAGGGAGACCTCGTCGTTGCGCACCACCTCGCACTCGGCGCCGAGCTGGTAGAGGTACTGGACGAGGTTGAAGACGAAGCTGTCGTAGTTGTCGACGACCAGGATGCGCGCGCTCATCGCGGACCCGCCATTCCCTGGTCGACCGTCACGTCGTTGAACGGCAGCAGGGGCTCCGCCCAGGGGAAGACGTACTGGAAGAGCACGAAGACGATCGCCAGCACCAGCACGAGCGAAATCAGTGCCCGCACCCATGCGTTACCCGGCAGATGCCGCCAGATCCAGCCGTACATGCCATCCCTACTCACCGATGACGAAGTCGATTGCAGCACCGGAGTGCAGCACCAGAGTAAGGGGCGAGGGGTGGGGCCGGAGGGTCAGCTGTACAAAGCCTTGGGCTTGCCTTGGGCTACGGATTGGGTCGCGTCGAGGTGTGCCCAGGTGATCAGCCGGTGGCTGTGGCCCCACTCCGGCTCGCAGGTCGTCAAGGTGAGATAGCGGCCGGGGCGCCGGAAACCGGACGCGCGCGGCACCGGATCGATCACCCCGGTGTCACTCGGCAGGGTGCGGTAGGGCCGCCGGTCGACGCGGTAGGTGAACCAGGTGGTGCCGTCGGTCAGCACCACCGCGTCACCGGGGCGCAGCTCGGGGAAGTCCTTGAAGGGGTCGCCGTAGGTGCGGCGGTGCCCGGCGACGGCGAAGTTGCCGAGGGCACCGAGGCGGGCGGTGCGGGAGTAGTGGCCGAGCCCCTTCTTCAGGGTGCCGGTGGCGGTGCCCTCGAGGACGGGCTTGGCCCAGTCGTCGCCGAAGCGCGGGATGTACATGATCGCGAAGGAGGCGCCGGGCTCGTAGCGGCGGGGCTGGGACGGGGGCTCGGCACCGGCGCTGACCGTGCCGGTGGCCCAGCGGTCCTGGAGGTGGTCGATCTCGCCGTCCATGGCGCGGTCGGCCCGTACCGAGGTCCAGTACAGGACGTAGACCACCAAAAGGATGATCAGGGCTCCGGCGGTGACGCAGATCTCACTGAGCGTTCTGACGATCAGCCGCGTTCTCATCGGCCCCCCGCTGTCCGCCCCGCTGACCCGGTGAAGCGCGCCGGTATCCGCCGGTGCTATCCGATGGGCTGTGCCTGGTGCAGATCCACTGTGCCGGAGTAGCCGGGAAGAGTCACCGTGTCGTGCTGGTCGACTTTCCAGCCGAGGCCGTACGCGTCGACATAGCTGCGGTAGTTCTGGATCGCGGGCGAGGCGGCGAGGGCGGCGCCCAGCTTGCCCCGGTCGCCCACGGCGGTGACCTTGTAGGGCGGCGAGTAGACCTGGCCCTGGAGGATCAGGGTGTTGCCGACGCAGCGCACCGCGCTGGTGGAGATCAGCCGCTGGTCCATGACCTTGATCCCCTCGGCGCCGCCCTGCCACAGCGCGTTGACCACGGCCTGGAGATCCTGCTGGTGGATGACGAGATCATTGGGCTGGGGGTCCGGGACGCCGGGGATCTTCGGGGTGGCGTTCGGCGGGGCGTCGGTGAGGGTGACGGTGAGCCCGGGGCCGGTGAGCTTCTTGGTGCCGGCGGTCTCCTCCAGCTCGGCCAGCTTGCGGCGCTCGGCCCGGGTGCTGCCGTTGTCCCGCCGGGCGAGGGCGTCGACCTCGGAGCGTATCTTGGCGGTGCTGTCGTCCAGGGTGCCGTTCTTGCGGCTGCGCTCCTGGATGAGATCGGACAGCCGCAGCATCGATTCATCGCTGCGGAGGTTGGTGCCCTGAGCGGTGTTGAAACTGGTCCAGAAGATCACTCCGGCCAGCGCGAAGACCGCGCCGGTCAGCAGCCGCACGGGGCGGAACCGGGGGCGGCGGGACGCCGGGGTGGGGGAGTCAGCGGAATTGCTCAACGTACCCTTACTCCTTACGACGCCGCGGAAGGACTACGCTAACCGACGTGTGGGGGAGGGACGTGGTCCCCGTCGCTGTCCCGCCCCGGCGCCGTCCGTACACATCCCCGCGCGGTCACGCAGCGCATCGACAGGAGAGTTCCTCGTGCCGAAGTCACGGATCCGCAAGAAGGACGACTTCACGCCGCCGCCGGCGAAGCAGGCCGCCAGCATCAGCCTGAACAGCGGCCGCCGGTGGGTGGCACCGCTGATGCTGGCCATGTTCCTGATCGGCCTCGCGTGGATCGTCATCTTCTACGTGACCACGGGGGACATGCCGGTCGAGTCCCTGGGCAACTGGAACATCGTGGTCGGCTTCGGCTTCATCGCCGCGGGCTTCGTCGTCTCCACCCAGTGGAAGTGACCCGGCTGTCCCCACGTTCGTCCCCAGGTTGTCCACAAAGTTATCCACAGCCGGGGAAAACTCAGAAGATCTGTGGATAACCTCTGCCGTGTTGACGCCGGTGTGACCGGCGACGAGCGTCTGTTCGAGCGTTCATACCCCCGTCTTCCTGCGAAAACGCAGGTCAGTCGGGGGGCGTACGCAAGTTCTCCACAGGTTGCGTAAAATCCGCCACGCGCTGTGGACAACTGACCGGGTCCGGCTCCTCCCAGGTGGCGGTGGACCGCGGCTCACCGGCCCCGATCCGCTCGGCCGGTGGGCTTCAGCCGGTGAGCTGCACCGTCCGGATCCACACCATCGCGACGATCGCCAGCAGCACCAGGACGCAGGTCCCCCGCTGGACCAGCGCCCGCTTCTCCCGGGGCGCGTGCACCATCCCGTACGCCACCACCGTGCCCGCGACCAGGCCGCCGACATGGGCCTGCCAGGCGATGCCGGACCAGGTGAAGGTGAAGAGCAGATTCAGCGCCAGCAGCGCGATGACCGGCCGCATGTCGTAGTTCAGCCGGCGCATCAGCACGGCGGTGGCGCCGAGCAGACCGAAGACCGCGCCCGAGGCGCCCAGCGACGGCTGGTTCTGCGCGGCCAGGAGATACGACAGCGCACTGCCGCCCAGCCCCGACAGCATGTAGAGCACGATGAAGCGGACGCGGCCCAGCGCGGCCTCCAGCGGGCCGCCGATCCACCACAGCGAGAGCATGTTGAAGGCGATGTGCATCACCTGCTGGTGGAGGAAGACCGAGGTCACCAGCCGCCACCACTGGCCCTCGGCGACACCGACGATCTGCACCGTGCCGGGGTCGTAGGCCCGGCCGACCAGGTCGAGATCGTTCACCAGCCGGTCGCCCGCGGACAGCGCGGCGAGCCATACCGCGATGTTGATGGCCACCAGGATCTTGGTGATCAGCCGGGGGTCCGAGGCCATCGTGCCGCCGGCCACGGTGCGCGGCTGGGCGGCGCGCGGCGGGGGACCGGCGGCCGAGGCCCCGGACCCGACGGACGCCCGTCCGCGCACGCACTCGGGGCACTGGAACCCCACAGACGCGCTGATCATGCACTCCGGGCAGATCGGGCGCTCACAGCGGGTGCAGCTGATGCCGGTCTCCCGCTGGGGGTGCCGGTAGCAGCAGACCGCCTGGTCCTCCATGGTGTCCCCTCGCCCCTTGTCCACTTCTGATCGGGCGTTCCCCCGCCCCGCTTGTTCACACGGACACTTGTTCACACGGACAAGCGGGGCATGAAAGTTCCCGTACGGGTTCAGCCCTCACGGGTCTCCACGACGACCGACTCGATGACGACGTCCTGGAGCGGACGGTCGGTGCGCGGGTTGGTCGCGGTGCCCGCGATCGCGTCGACGACCTTCTTGCTGGCCTCGTCGGCGACCTCGCCGAAGATGGTGTGCTTACCGGTCAGCCACGCGGTCGGGGCGACCGTGATGAAGAACTGCGAGCCATTGGTGCCCGGGCCGGCGTTGGCCATCGCCAGCAGGTACGGCTTGTTGAAGGCCAGGTCCGGGTGGAACTCGTCGCCGAACTCATAGCCGGGACCACCGGTCCCGTTGCCCAGCGGGTCACCGCCCTGGATCATGAAGCCACTGATCACCCGGTGGAAAACGGTGCCGTCGTAGAGCTTCTCCTTGGCCTTCTTGCCAGTGGCCGGGTGCGTCCACTCTCGGCTGCCTTCGGCCAGTTCAACAAAGTTCTTGACCGTCTTGGGCGCGTGATTCGGCAGCAGCCGGACCACGATGTCGCCGTTGTTCGTCTTCAGGGTGGCGTATAGCTGCTCGGCCACGATCAACCTTCCATCGTTTTCACTTACGTCTCCTGATCCTCGCACGGACGCGAGGCGGACGAGTAGCCGCTGAGGCGGCGCCCGGCGCGCCGATCCGCGCGGTTTCCCCGAGAATCCTCCCTATGACCCGGATGCCCGATCACACATGCCGGCCGCGCTGCGAACGGGCATGATCTCCACAAACAGGCATGATCTTTCTTGGGATGGAAACACGAAAGTGGGCAAATAGAGCGCGCAACGAGAACGCACGACTCTGAACCCCGGAGCTTGACCACGCCACCGAGGAGGAGGATCCCGTGACCCGCATTGACAGCGTGCGAGCCGCGACCGGCACAGCCAAGGGCAGCGTCCTGCACGCCGCGGAGGCGGTGGCGCCCTATGCCGGCACGGCCAAGGACACCGCGACGCGCTACGCGCACGAGGCACGCGTACGGCTGGCGCCTAAGGTCTCGACCGCGGCTCAGCAGGCCCGGTGCACGGCCGGTACTCAGTACCACGCCCATATCGCGCCACGGCTCACCCAGGCCCGCGGCACCCTGCCGCCGAAGGTGGACAAGGCCGCCACCCGGGCCGCCAAGCGCACCCGTAAGGCGGCACGCCACGCAGCCGACTACACCGCGCCGCGGGTGGAGCAGGCGATGGCCGGGGTGCGCGCCGCCGCAGGACCGGCGCGCGAAGAGGCGACCGTCCGCACGGCAGCGGCCATCGCGGCGCTGCGCACCCATGTGACGGCCGCGGAGATCGAGAAGCTCGCCAGGAAGCACCGCCGCCGGGCCCGGGCCGCCCGCTTCGCCAAGCGGGCGACCTTCATCGGGCTGGTCGGTGCGGGCGTCTTCGCCGCGTGGAAGTGGTGGGACAAGCAGGCCAACCCCGACTGGCTGGTCGAGCCCCCGGCGGCGACCGAGGTGGGCGACCGTGAGCGGCTCTCGGCCGTGGACGGCAGCGACCAGAGCGCCCTCGACCCCGAGGTGCAGGCCAAGCAGGCCGAGGCCGAGGCCCGCAAGGACGACGAGCGCTGACCGCGCCGCACACGGCGCCCGGCGCCCGGCGCCCGGCGCGAGCCTTCCGCGAGGGGCGGAGATCAGCCGATCTCCCGCCCCTCGCCCTTCCCCGGCTCGCCTCAGTCCGCCAGGTCCTCCCCCTGGGAGCGGCGCTGCCGCCGCTCCAGGAAGATCTCGGTGAAGACCGAGACCTTGGCCCGCAGCGCCCAGGGGTCGAACGGCTTGGCCATGTAGTCCACCGCGCCCGCCGCATAGCCCCGTGAGGAGTGCTCGGGATCGGAGCCCATCGCGGTGAGGAAGATGATCGGGATGTCGCGGTTGCGGGGGCGCCGCTTGATGTGGGCCGCCGTCTCATAGCCGTCCATCTCGGGCATCTGCACATCCAGCAGGATCACCGCGAAGTCGTCGTGGTCGAGCAGCGCCTTGAGGGCCTCCTGCCCGGAGGTCGCGGTCACCAGCTCCTGGTCGAGCGTGGCCAGCACGGCCTCCATGGCCAGCAGGTTGTTCTGCTGGTCGTCCACCACGAGGATCTTCGGCCGCGGTCCCGTGTTCCGCTGGGGCGCCGCGGGCCCCTCCGGCCCCTCGGCCTCCTCCTGCCGTGGCACCGCGGCCGGGCGCTGGGACTCCACCATGGCCAGCTGCCGCTCCAGGACCAGACAGCGCTCCTCCGCCAGCCGCCCCCGCAGCCGCACCTCGTCCAGTTCCTCGGTGAGCCGCCGCACCTCCTGCCGGAGCAGGTCCCGCTCCTTGATCAGCTCCTCCCGGTCCGTGCGATCCCGCTCCAGCGCGTCCGCCCGGGCGCGCTCCGTCGCCCATGCCGCCTCGGCCTGGTTCAGCCGCACCTCGAGATCGGCGATGCGGTGCTTGAGGTCCAGCAGCGCCTCGCCCAGCACGTCCTGGTGCGCCATGGAGACCCGTGCGTCCCGGTCGGCGTCGGCGAGCTGGATCTGCAGGATCTCCATCGCATGCCCGGGGGAGCGGCTGGTGCGGACCGCGGCCCGGTGCAGCTCCCGCACCAGCTCGATGGCGGCCGGGGTGGGGGCGACGCCCCGCCGCTCGGCGAGATCGGTGAACAGATCGAAGACGAACTCCCACGGCGGGATGCGGGTGCCGTTCAGGAACCGCGAGACGGTGCTCGGATCCCGGTGCCTGCGCACCGCGTATCTGCGCACCGAGACCCCCAGCCCCAGGAACAGCTTCCTCAGCTCCACGGCGAACGCCCGGCACTCCTCGGGCAGGTTCTCGCCCAGCGGATGCAGCTCACCCATCGTGTCCCCCTGTACGGCGCTCCGCGCCGATCAGACGACTCCCGGGCGATCTGCCCGAGTTGTGGAAAACACCCTGGAGCATCCCGCCGGTGTTGCGCCGGGCAATGACAGGAGTGGCAACACCGATATCAGGGGCGAAAACGCATCAGCCAGGACACCGGTCCGGCGTCCTGGCTGGCGAAGGATGTGGAGCCTAGGAGAGTCGAACTCCTGACATCCGCCATGCAAAGACGGCGCTCTACCAACTGAGCTAAGGCCCCTTCGCCGATCAGGATACCTGGTACCGACCACCATTCCCGACCGGGTATCGCTCGCGCGTAGCGCTCTCCGTAGGATGCCACGCAAGATTCGCGGCAGCGAAGCGAAGGGGAGAGCGAGATGGACGCAACACAGCAGGATGCCACCGCCCGCGCACGGGAGCTTCAGCGCAGCTGGTACGGGGAGCCGCTGGGGGCGCTCTTTCGCCGTCTCATCGACGATCTCGGTCTGAACCAAGCCCGTCTCGCCGCCGTCCTCGGTCTGTCCGCGCCCATGCTCTCGCAGCTCATGAGCGGCCAGCGCGCCAAGATCGGCAACCCCGCCGTCGTCCAGCGGGTGCAGGCGCTGCAGGAGCTGTCCAGCCAGGCGGCGGACGGCAGGGTCAGCGCCGCGGAGGCCGCCGAGCGCATGGAGGAGATCAAGAAGTCCGCGGGGGGCTCGGTCCTCAACTCCACTCAGACCACGGCGAGCACGGGCGCCCCGACCGTACGGCGAGTGGTGCGCGAGATCCAGTCGCTGCTGCGGTCCGTGGCGGCCGCGGGGGACATCATCGATGCCGCCGACTCCCTCGCCCCCACCCACCCCGAGCTGGCAGAGTTTCTCCGTGTGTACGGCGCCGGGCGGACCGCCGAGGCGGTCGCCCACTACGAGGCGCACCAGAGCTGACGGGCTGAACTGCTGACGAGTCGATGACGGGGCGGGCACGGCGCGATGGGTGAGATCTTCGCGGGCCGGTACGAGCTGGTGGACCCGATCGGGCGCGGGGGCGTGGGCGCCGTATGGCGCGTCTGGGATCACCGCCGCAGACGGTACGTGGCAGCGAAGGTGCTCCAGCAACGCGACGCCCATACGCTGCTGCGCTTCGTCCGGGAACAGGCCCTGCGGATCGACCACCCCCATGTGCTGGCCCCGGCCAGCTGGGCGGCCGACGACGACAAGGTGCTGTTCACCATGGATCTGGTGGGCGGCGGCTCGTTCGCCCATCTCATCGGGGACTACGGCCCGCTGCCGCCCCGTTATGTGTGCACCCTGCTCGACCAGCTGCTCTCCGGACTGGCCGCGGTGCACGCCGAGGGTGTGGTGCACCGGGACATCAAGCCCGCCAACATCCTGCTCGAATCCACCGGGACCGGGCGGCCGCACGTCCGGCTGTCCGACTTCGGCATTGCGCTGACCAAGGGCGAGCCGCGCCTCACCGAGGCCAACTACGTGATGGGCACGCCCGGTTACTTCGCGCCCGAGCAGATGATGGGCGACGACCCCGACTTCCCGGCTGACCTCTTCGCCGTCGGGCTGGTGGCGCTCTATCTGATCACCGGGCACAAGCCCGACGCGGAGGCGCTCGTCAAGCTCTTCGAGCAGGGGGTGCCGAACGCGCCCACAGGGGTGCCCGAACCGCTGTGGCAGGTGCTCGCGGGGCTGCTGCAGCCGGACCCCGAGAACCGGTTCCGCACCGCGACGGGAGCGCGGAAGGCTCTGGCGACGGCGCTCGACCTGCTGCCCGAGGCCGACCTGGACGACGATGTCATCGAGGTCTTCGACCAACTCGGCCCGCTGCCCGCAGGATTCGGCCCTGAGGGACCCACCCGGCCGCGCCGCCGCCACGCGAAGGCCGACCCGCCCCAGGGCAACGGCGCGGCACCGTCCCGGCCCCAG
>NZ_JAEEAP010000136.1 GCF_016103465.1 Streptomyces sabulosicollis | reverse complement strand
TCCTACCGCATGCGCGGACGCGAACTCGGACGCGTCCCCACCGACCGAACCGACAACGACTGAACCATCCCAAACTGGGTCACATTTCACCCGACCAAAGTGGGTCACGATTCACCCGCCGCCGACACATGTGTGGCTGTGGTGAAGTCGTTAGTGTCATCAGATGTGACGTGTGCCTCGTATGCGTCGTTCGGAGGAGGGGACCGTTACTGAACCGTCGACGTCCCACAGCCGTGGGGCAGTTGGGGTGTCCAACTCTGATGGATAGAGTGGCTTAGGACATCGTTGGTGTCATACGGGGAGGGACAGCGTGAGGCCCATAGAGCCGGGGTCTGAGCCACAGACGCCGTTCGGCAAGAGGCTGGTCAAGGAAGCCGAGACGCTTGCCAAGTTCAAGAAGCGCCTGGACAAGGTCCTGACCGACCTTGATAAGTCCCCGGCATCGCGCAAGACGATCTCGCAGCAGTCCATCACCCGGGACGCGTACGGCTCGGGCACCGGGTTCACCTCTTCGGATGACCTGGCCAACCTCTACGAGAAGGTCCACGCGCGGCTGGAGACCCTGGCCCAGTCCTTCGGCGACCAGATCGAGGCCATGGGGCTCATGGCGGTCTTCGCCGAACGTGGTTACGACGGCATGGACGCCGAACAGGCTCGTCGAATGCGGGAGATCCAGGAGCGCACGCGGAAGCACTACCGCGAGCCCACCGAGAAGCACGCGGGTCAGAGTGGCAATCACGGCGGCAAAGAGGTCGGGGGCGACGCGCTGTGAGGGGGAGAAGGTAGATGGCCGGAGGGAAGTTCGAAGATCGGTCGCACGACGAGCTCTACAACATGGTCGCGACCGCGAAGCCGGGCGCGCTGACCGACGTCGGGGCCGCTTTGATGGCTGCCTTCGACGACATCAGTGCCATCGCGGAGGAACTCAAGGCACACGCCGAGCGGGTGCACTGGGAGGGCGAGGGCGCCGATGCCTTCCGTGAGTGGGGCCGTGAGGTGGCCAAGCAGACCCACAAGATGGCCGACTACACCCTGCTCGTCGGCGTGCACATGAGTGCTGCCGGTCAGGGCCTGACCGAGGTCAAGGCAGCGATGCCGGCCCCGACGGCGGCCGATGACAAGAAGCACAAGAGCGATGCGGAGAAGGCGGTCGCGGACAAGCACCGCCTGGAAGCGCTCCAGCAGATGGACAAGCTGGACTCGTATTACGAGACGGCGTATACCGAGATCAACGGTCTGGAGGAGCCGAACTTTCCCCTTCTGCCCGACCTTGGTTCGGGCTGGGGTGATTACAGCTCTGGAACGTCCGCTGGAGCTTCTTCATCGACTGGGGAAACTCAAGGCACCGGACATGTCACGCCGCTGTCGGTCGCTTCCGACTCTCGCAGCGCCCCCAAGGCCGCCTTGCCTGGGGGAATCGGGAACGAGGGTCACGTGGGCAGAGACGTGGACCTCGAACCGGGCACGAGCATGGCCATCGACTCCACTGACACGCTGCCTTCGCCAGACGTCATTGAAAAGGCCAGACAGCCTGCTTTGCCGCCTGATGGGCCGGACCAGCAACCGGGTCCGGTGGGGCCGGGCCTCAGGGCGCCGAGGGACCCGTTCCTGCCGAGTGCCCCGCCTCCCGTGCGAGGCGGGGGAAAGCCTGTACGAGAGCCCATCGGCCCCTACCAGGGCGCCGTAAAGCAACCCCGGCCGACGGGCCTTCCGCGGACCGGGTTGCCTGACGGTATTCACGGCGGGCAACAGGCTCGTCCACCGGGGCAGACCAACACTCCGCGGATTCCCCGGGGCAGAGTCATCGGAGAAGAGCAAGGGCTCATGAGGCGTGGGCCGATGGGACCCGCCACGCACGGTTTCAAAGGCTCGCCTTCGCCTGCCAACGGAGGGCCGGGCCGACGGCTCGCTTCAGAGCCGGGTGGGACCGTCGACAGTCCACGAGGGCCGAACAACGCGAACGGGCAGCGTTTGCCGAAGGGCACGGTCGTCGGAGACGAACACGGTATCCCTCCCCGGCGCGGCCCCCTGGGCACGGGCGGTGTATCCCCCGAGGGAGGTGTGCACGCGCCCGGGAGCAGTGGTGGCCAGGGTCGGCGGCTCGCATCGGAGGCGGGAGGTCCCGTCAGCGGTTCGCGTTCTGGGCGCGGAGCACAGTCCGAGTTCACCCCAGGAGGATCCGGGCTGGTGCGGGGTAACCAGGAGGAGTCTGAGGCGATGCCGCGGTCCGGAAGGGCGGCCCCAGCCCCGAACGGCTCGGAACCCTCCGGTTCCAGGCCCGATTACCTTCAGGAAGACGAAGAGAGCTGGTCGGGTGGACGGCGTGACACGGTCCCGCCGGTCATCGATTAGATCGACAGATCCCTGTGCAATGCCGAGGAGAGCACTCACCTATGCCATTTCAGAAGTACGGGGCGCGGCGGCGCTCCCTGTCGGCTCTGGCGACACTCGGAGCCGGGCTCATGGCGGTGGGTGGTATCGCGCCCGCGGCAGCTGCACAGGACATCAGCTCTCAGCAGTGGTATCTGAAGGACATGCAGGCCGATGACATGTGGAAGGTGAGTAAGGGCAAGGGAATCACCGTCGCTGTTATCGACACGGGTGTTAATGCCTCATTGCCTGAACTTCGCGATAATGTGCTCGAGGGCAAGGATGCATCCAATACACCGACCGACCCGCACCAAGATGCGACAGGCCATGGCACGAACATGGCTGCTCTTATCGCCGGAAGTGGAGCCGGTGGGGGTATCCGGGGATTGGCGCCTGAAGCAAAAATCCTGCCGGTGAAGGTAGTTGGGGACCCCAAGGCGGATGCGGCGGACCCTCTGATGGCTAGAGCAATCAGGTACGCGGTTGATCACGGATCGCGAGTCTTGAATGTCTCATTTGGCACTATTGCCGGACAGCGAAAAAACTTCACCAAGTCTCAGAGTGCTGTCAATTATGCACTTAAAAAGGGCGCTCTCATATTTGCCGCAGTAGGGAACAACGGGGACAAAGATAATCTCCCCGGATACCCTGCCTCCCTTCCGGGTGTAGTCGGTGTAGGAGCGATCAATAAACAGGGAAAGGTGGCAAGGTTTTCGACCCACGGAGACAGCGTGGGACTGGTGGCGCTTGGCGATAAGATCGCCGAGCGCTGCGAGAAAGACCTCGATCAGACTTGCATCAGTGGCGGGACCAGCCAAGCCACCGCCATCACCTCCGCCTCCGCCGCCCTGATCTGGTCCAAGCACCCCAAGTGGACCAACAACCAGGTGCTCCGCGTCATGATGCAGACCGCCGCGAAGCCCAAGACCGGCGATATCCCGAGCAGTTACCTCGGGTATGGGTCGGTCCGGCCTCGCAAGGTGCTCCTCGATGGCGAGGGTGATCCAGGACCCGCCAACACCAATCCGTTGCTCGCTCGTGAGGGAGCGACGAAACCGAAGCCTTCCGAGTCGGCGTCTCAGTCGGCGGGGGACGCTTCACAGCCCCCCGCATCGGATGAGCAAGCCGCTAAGAAACCCGCAACGGAGGCCAAAGCGAGCGACGACGACGGCGGTAACACGACGCTCTGGGTCGCCTTGGGTGCGGGTGTTGTCGTGGTCGTCGGGGCCGCGGTCGCCTTCACCGTCGTACGGCGTCGTGGTGGAACGATGGCCAGGCCGTAGGCCAGCACAAGCACAGCACCAGCACCACACCGAACAACAGCTATACGCTTCCTGCCATGTCGGGTAGGAAACTCCACAGAGTGGTGAGCTGACGAAAAAATCCCCAGCTCGGCTCACCAACACATCATGGGGGAAGGTGGAAAGATGTCGGGCTCGCAGCGGATTAGCGACGCACATTTCAGGAAGTTCGAGGGCGACCTCGGCCGCGTCAGCGAGGACCTCTCGCAGAACCTGCGCACGCTGATCAACGCCATTGACACGGTGGAGGCGGCGTGGACCGGTCAGGGCGGAAGCGCGTTCCGGAGGGCGCAGATGAGCCTCAACGAGGATCACGAGGCCCTGCGTCAGCTGATCGTCAACATCCACGAGGCGGTGCAGCTCACGCACCGTTCCGGTGGTGCCAACGACGGTGAGATCGCCTCGCAGCTCCGCAGCATTGACGTCAATGGCAGCGCGGCGGGCGGGCACCTCGGCGGTGGTGCGGATGGCCTGGCCCACAGCAAGGTCGACCAGTTCTAGTCGGCTGGGGCGTCACGGCAGGCCCTTGCGGCCGAAACGATCGACAACCATCAAGACACCACGAGGGGTGGATTACAAGTGTCCGGTGACGGGATGGACATCAAGGTCACATACAACTCGCTCGAGGACACCGCCGGTGACCTCGAGCGTGGCGCCAGGGTGGTGAGCCAGCAGATCGAGACCATCATCGCCGCGGTCAAGGCCGTCACCGATGGGTGGGAGGGCGAGGCTCACCAGATGATGCTCGCCGCCGAAAGGCAGTTCAAGACGCGCGCCAACCACATCGAGAGCACGCTCAAAGAGGTGGCGACCAAGGTCAGGACCGGCAGCATGGACTACCACGCGACCGACAAGAAGTCGGCCCAGCTGTTCCAGGACATCACCTTCTGAGGGCCCGGCCGCAAGAACATGGGGGTGGGCAACCGCTGAAGCGGTTGCCCACCCCCATGTTCACGCCCCCCTATTCACGTTTCAGCGCAGTCCCGGCTTCGGTGGCGGTGCCACATCCTTCGGGTCTGGATATTCGGGATCTTTCTGGCAGTCCAACTTCGACGTTATCTGTTTCGCCGAGGCGATGAGCAGCTTGGCGTGCGAGTGGTCGCTGACGGTGAAGTAGTCGCGCATGGCGAACTCCAGGGAACGCCCCCCGCCCGATCCCGTCCCGCCGCTGCCGATGTCACACGAGACCAGGAGCCTGCCGGCGTCCTCCGGACCGACGGTGGTGGTGTAGTGCACGGACCGGCCCGACGGAGGAGAGTGGGGAGTCCACGCCACCGTGAGGGCGAGCAGTTCCTTGCCGTCAGCCTTGTCCGTCAAGGTACAGAGGTCCTCGGGGGTGCTTCTCCTGGCCGACTCCTCCCGCAGCGCCTCCGCGACCTGGTCGGCGCTCTCGGTCTTCACCGGGTACACCCTGCCGGGCCCGTTCGGCTCCCGGGCCTCCTTCGCGATGGCCTCGTCGAACAGGCCCCCGCAGGCTTGAGCGACAGGAATGAGCCCGGCGTCGGCGGTCGGCTTCGCGGTCGGCTTCGGAGACTCGGATGCGTCGTCGCCACCGCCGCAGCCCGTGACGGCGATAGCAGACGCGCAGGCGAGGGCCGCCAGTCGCCCAAGAGTCAGACGAAAATTGCGTGGCACAGTCTCTCCTGTCGGCTCCATCAGTTGCCGCTCCCGGTCAGCTGGGCGTCCCCCACGCCACGGATGTAGCCAGCCTTTACGCGTTCGCTGGCCTGGTTGTACCAGGCGCTGTCATCGAGTTCTGGATGGGCGGCGATATAGGCGTCGAGCGGGTTGACCGAACGACGCTGGCTGGCTTCGACGAACTTCTTCTGCATGTTGTGAGCGTCCGCGTCGACCTTGGCGTCGAACTCCTTTTGCTGCTTCTCGATTTCCCGGTCGATGTTGATGCCGGTCTGGGTGTCGATGGCACCGGTGGCGGCGTCGACGAAGGGCGTGACGAAAGGCGTGGCCCGCGCCGCCTCGAAGGGGACGGTGACGAGGCTGGTGACGGTGCTGATCCCGGTGCTCGTCCGGTACTTCTGCCACTCTCCCGCCTCCGACAGCTTCCTCGCCTTCTCCTCTTTACTGTCGTTCGCGTCGCTCATGATGGCGTCCGAGCGGGCCTCGTCCAGGATGCCCTGCGTCTCCGCTCCGGTGCCCAAAGCCAGAGTGAGGGGGTCGTCCGCCTTCGGGTGGGCCTTGAGGACGTTCGTTGTGAAGTCGTGCTGGGCCGCGGAGAGGATCTGGTAGCCGCTGTCGTCTCTGCCGACCGCCGACAGGAAGTTCTTGGCCGTCTCATTGGCGACGGAGATGTCGGACGGGCCGAGTGCCCCGAAAGCCGCGTCGCGGGTCTTCGCCCCCGATTCGGCATCGCCGTGGTTGGCCGTGGCCCAGTCCAGATTGTCGATATAGCCGGCGCCCACGCGGGCCAGGCTGTCACTGAGCCCGTGCTTGTCCGTGAGGATGCCGGAGTTGTCGCCGACCACGCTGATCAGCTGTGTCGCGACATTGACACTGGCGGGATTGCGGTGGAGGCCCAACTCCGGCTGGTCGTAGGGATGCCCCAGCGCGGCGGCCTCGAAGGCGTGCCCCAGTTCGTCGTAGCCGTATCCCTTGCCGTCGTCGGCGTAGAAGTTGCCGTTGAGCCACTTGCGCTCTTTGAGCAGGTACATGAGGTCGTCGTTGGGCGGGACGCTCGCATCCTGTTCAAAGCGGTCGCGGTGGAAAATGGTCTGGGCCGCTTCCGGGTTGTGGCCCAGCGACTCCATGTAACCCGCCATGGGGTCAACTCCGTGGTCGTTGTCCTCACCGAAGTTGACGTACGTCTCGTATCCGTCGGGCCAATAGAGGTCCTTCAGGTCGTCCTTGTGCTTGCGGTCGAACTCGAACAGGCCACCGGTGCGGCCGTCCTTGCTGTGCGGATCGGGATAGCCCTTGCCGTAGTCGACGAGGAAGTCCTTGTCGTACTCGCCGTACCGCAGCAGGCTGCTCATCACCTGGAAGCCATAGGACCCCGGAGTGCTCGTCCCGGCCTCCCAGTCGGTGTCCATGACGCGCTGTGGTCCCAGCTTGATGATCTCCTTCTTCCACTGCCTCATCTCATCGCTGTGGGAGTGAGAGGCGGTGGCGAGGGTATAGCCGAGCGATTTCTGGAGTTTCCCCAGATTCTTGGTGCGTTCATCGCCGAATTGCTGGCCGGTCGTGACGTGCTGCCAGAATTCCAGGGTCTCCTTGGGGCCGAGGTCGGTGGCGAACTTCTCGGAGAAGTAGGGGTCGCCCTCGTGCCGGGAGAGGAGGGTGTTCGCCCGGGCGATCTCGGTTGCGCTGAGGTTCTTCTTGGACCTGACCAGCTTCTCGACCTCTTTGAGGTCCTTGCGTGCCTGCTCGCGCCCCGCCTTCGCGTCCTTGGTGCTGCTGTACCCGTCGGCGGAGAAACCTTCCTTCCGGCCGTTGCCGTCCTGTGTCAGCGCCCAGGCCAGGATCTCGTCGGTGGTGGTGGCGTTGCCGACGACCTCGCTGATGTAACGGTTGTAGTCCGCCACCACGTCGCGGTAGTTCTTCGCCTGCATCCCCTGTTCCGCCGGTGTGAGGTCATCGAGGTTCGTCGGCTTGTACGAGACGTGCCCGGTGTCATCGATGGCGAGGTGCTTCGCCTCCTCGATGTCCTTCTTGTACTCCTGGAGCTTCTTCTTGGCGTTCTTGAACGCCGTGTACGCGTCGTGCAGCAGACCGTGCACGTCCTCGGCTTCGCAGGCGGCCAATTCGATCTCTTTCGCGGCCTTCTGCATCCTCTTGAAAGCCGAATCCGCTGCTTCGCCCTCCCAGTCCGAGTTGGTCAGGGGTGTCTGCACCTCAGTGCGTAGGTTCGTGCCGACCTGCCGGAACTTCCCCGGCAGGGTCCGCCATTTGCCGACCGCTTCGGAGAGTGGGGTGAGGTCGACGGTGATGAGCGAGTGATAGGTGACCATGAGTGCTTCCGCCTTGAGCTGGGACCGTCGTTCCGTGGGAGAGGCAGGTGCTACCTGGCGACCTTGTCCTGGCCGCCGTCCTGCTTCTTCTTCCCCCGGTCGATCTGCTCGCCGACGCCCTTGTCGGTCACCTCGAAGTGCGTGGCCGCGTCCCTCAGCGGACCCGCCAGGCCCTGTGACAGGAGGCCCTGGGCGTAACGCATCTGGTCCCGCCACCGCTCCTGGAACGTGGCGAAAGCCGCCGCGGAGTCGAAGCCCTTGAGGCTCGCTTTCACCTGGCCGGTCTCGGTCATGGTCTCATTGTCCGCTTTGGCGAAGCCGGTGCTCACGTGATCGACTTTGCCCGCCTTGCTCCGCAGCACCGAAGCGGTGACCTTCAGCTTCTTCTGGGGAATTCCCCGGCCACCGTTGCCGTCGTCGAGCTGATTGAGCCGCATATGAGATTCCTGCTGCTTTGCGGCTTCGGCCCTGATCTCGGCCCATTCATCCTCGAACGACATGATTCCCCCTGTGGCTCAGGTCGCAAAGCGAGCCTGCTGATTGACTAAGACGTCAAGCTAGACGTCAAGCTAGCAGGGGGCCGCGCGCGCCGCAGCCCCCGCGCATGCCGCTCTATTGCTCCGGCAGTCATCCCACCTGCGCCAGTGGTACGTCGCGCTGACGGGAGACGAAGTAGCCGCGGCCGGGGCAGCATGGGTCCGCCGTCATGGGCAAAGGGCAGGTTCTCGGTGAGGACTGTCAGCAGGGGGTGGCTGTTGGTGGAAACCAGCGCATGGCCTCGACGTCCGCGCGCAGTTGACGCGGGAGCAACCACACGCGCGGAGCGGGCAGGTCGGGCCAGGGAGGGCTGCGCGTGCGGACCAGTTGGGCTATCCCTTCGCCTCAATGCGCCGCGGTCGTGGCCTTATCCTCGCAAGGCAGTATCTTCAATACTTTCGAGGTGAACGACTGGATGAGGTCGCCGAGAACGCGATGGGACTCATCCCGATCTTTGATCGCGTCACTATAGATGGTGAGTGAGTAGAGATTGGCCCGGTACTCAGAATTGGGACACTTGACAAGACTTACAGCGCCATATGGCCACGTTGCGGCAGAGTGCTTTCCGGAGACCTTTTTCGGTTTGTAGTTTCCATGTTCTGCGATGAGGCTCTCGAGCGTTGGCTGGGGAGTAAGCATCTTGTCGTACCAGTCGCCATTGACTGTGATCTTTACATAACCATCGATGTAGTAGTCACATCTCTCGGACTCCTCAACTCCCTTGAGTGCGCGTAGACTGTTCTGCTTGAGCTTGTCTCCGGGGGGGAAGATCGGTGCGTAAAGACTCTTCTTTTCATGGATCCCGCAGAAGGTGGCGGGTAGCTGATAGTTTCTCTTCTCTTGCGAGCAGCCGGTGAGTGTCGTAGACACTGCGAGTACAAGGCAGAAGACCCCTGTGCTTGTTGCGAATTTACGTTGCTTCGGGTTCAAGGAGGGTTCTTTATGGCGCCTGTCAGTCATTCTCTGATTCCGTTCCTCGCCTGCTGCCAATTCGACCCTTCACTGTGACTATTTCCGGCCGCGATACCAGCTGCCTTCGTGAGGTCATTTATGGTCTTCGCGTCAAGGGTACTTCCGTCCGCCGCGTTTTCTACGGCGAAGCGCGCAGCTTCAATGCTAGCTTTGCGTCCCTGTGCGAAGTTGTAACCTGCTTGATCCTGAGCCTCTGTGGTGGTGTCCTTCTTGATGTAATTCATGATGCTGTCGTTGAGGTCTTCCTGAATCCAGCCGACCGGCTCGGCAATGGGGGCAGCGCCCGGGTAGCGCTCGAAGCCAGCGCCGATGCCGTATCCGATGAACCTGTTGGCCCACTTGCTGGCTTGTCCTGCCTTTTCATTGAATTTATCGTCGTTGGCGATGTGCTCCTCGTGAATGCCTTCCGCTCGGCCTTCGCTCATGATGCCTGCTACGACTGCTCCCGGGGCCACCGCACTCTTGACTCGATCCGCGAGTGAGACGTCCGACGTGCTGTGGCCGTTAATGACATCGTGGACCTGGTTGGCCGTATAGGTCTGCTGTGCCGCTGTGATCGCGCCATAAGCGTGCGGGTCCCGGCCGACGGCCTCAAGGAACGGCTCCAGTTTGACATTGTCGAGCTTGGCGCTTGCTCCGTTCACCGGAAGGCTGTCGTCAAAGTACATCGCACGCTGCACATCACCCGTATAATCAGCAGTCATTTCACCCAGCGATCCCCTGAGATCGGTGAACGCTCCATCGTTCTTGATCAACGTGGGGTCGTCGCCGAAGATCTTGACCGCTTCGTGCATGACAGCCGCGTTGGCCGCGGAGTGATGGATCGGGTCGGTTGCCGCGTTGCTGTCCGGCAGGCGGCCGGTGGCCGCTGCTTTGAGGGCCGCGTCGAATCCCTTGTGGGGATCCTTCACTGCCGCGTCGTCACCAGTGTTCTCGAAGTTCCCGGTCCAGGTCGTCGTGTTGGTGAACTTCCAGTCGCGGTCTTTGACCAAGTATTCGAGGCGGTCGTTCTTCTCTACCTTGCCGTTGCCCGGATCGGGATCAGAATTCGGGTCCAAGAAGGCCGCGGAGGCGTCGGGGTTATGGCTCATGATGCCCAGGAGGCCGTCCATGGGGTCGTGGGCGAACCCGCCGTCCTTCTTGGTGCCAAAGTTCCCGTAGAGATCCCAGATATCCGGATCGCCTCCCTGCTCCTTGTCCTCGGCGGTCCGGATATCGTCCCCCAGGTCGGTGAGGAACTGGGTTGAATAGCCGTCGCCGTGCTTCATGAGAGTGATGAGGCTCTGGTAACCGCGAACCTGCTGTCCGTGGTAGCGACCGATCGAGTTCTCTTTCTCCGTGACCGCGTCCAGGTCGTACTTCGCGACGCCTGCCTTCTGCAGCCCCTTGCGGAATTGTTCGTAGAAATCCCCATCAGGCGACTTGAGCCATTTCGAGTACGCCTGAGAGTATTCCTTGGAGCCGAACCTCAGCTCCTTGCCTTCCACCCCTCTGAACTTGGGAACCTTGGTGGCGCTGGCGATGTTGGTGGCCAACGCGTCGCGCAATTGGCGGTAGTCTTTTGCGTGCTTCTTGTCGCCCGCCATATCGGCGAGTTTGTTGCTGAAGCTGATGGTGCCCTTGGGGCCCAGACTATTGAGGAATGCCTGACTGAACGCCTTATCGCCCTTGTTGTCGCGCTCCAGGCGCTTCAGTTCGGCGAGCTCCTCGTCCTTCAGGTGACCATTGGAGTTGAGCTTCATTGCCAGGTCGCCGGCCTTCTGGCCTTCAACCGCTTCGATGTCATCCAGAGCCTTGCCGTTGAAGCCGTGGTTGACTCCGTCGAGAGGGTCGGGATCCGCTACGGCTTGCCTGAGTGCGAGCTTGACGTATTTGTCGGTTTCCTCGAAGGCATTGACGGCCTTGTCGATGTGCTTGGTCCAGCTCTCTTCGACAGTGTGCAGCTCGGGATCGTGGCGGGCGGCATTCGCATCGGCTTCGCTGGCCTTTTCGTAGTCATAGCGTGCGATGCCGTCTTCCGATACCTTCATTCCGGCTTCCACAGCGTCAGCCACGGCCGACTTCAACTCGGCACGGAGCTTGACGAACTGATCCTCCGCATCGCGGAGGATGGACGCGATGGCGCGTGCTTCTTTCGCCGCGGCGGTGTACTGACCGCTGGTGACCGCCATGACGGGCTGGGCGGCAGAGGCGCTCTCCCCGTTCCATGATCCGTCGGCTCCGACGCTCTTGACCTTGGCGTCGTAGACTTTCTGAGTGCTCTCGAACTTTTTCGCGGCTTCATCCCACTTGGTGGCCGCCTTGCCGAGTAAGGAGAATTTGGTGGTCATGACCTGGTGGTAGGTGAGCACGTTTCTCCTCAGTATTCCGACACGCGCGACCGGAAAGACGTATCCACAATCGGGCTGTTCTTCGTCGCGTACGGCGTGAACAATGTCCCGTTGCGATGATCAGTGCCCGACAGTGCTGTGTGGGTCTCGCTCAGAGCCGTCTTCTCCGCTGCCAAGCGGTTCCGAAGGGCCTTGACCGAGGCGTGCCACCCCTTGAGGGCTGCGGTGATGCCCGCTCCCGTGTCCCAGTCCTTGAACTCCTTCTCGGCTTCTTCAGTGGCGAGGTCTGCGCACTCGCCGGCCTTCTTGGTGTCGTGCTCGATACCGTCCGGCCCGCCGAGGGCTTTGACTGCGGCCTTCTTCTTCTCGGGCGAGGACGAGAGGTCGGGAGCCTGAGGGCCGAAGAGCGGTGGATTGTCCGGCGAATCGGCACCGTTGAGGCGCGTATGGGTGTCTTGCTGCCGCGTTGCGGCGTCTGTGCGGATTCTGCCCCACTCTTCTTCGAACGTCATGAGTCTCCCCAGAGTCGGCATCAAGTGGCAGTCGTCACCTCATAGCCCAAAGGTTATGGGGGACCTCGTCTTGTGGACCACAGCGCGCTTGCTCATGGCGGAACGGCGATCACTGCTCCGGCAGCCATCCCACCTGCGTCAGCGGCACCCCGCGCTTACGGGAGACGAAGTAACCGCGGCCGGGCGGCATGGGGCGTGGGCGGACTCCGCCGAAGACGTCGCCCTCGCCGGGATCGCCGGAGAGCACCATGCCCTGGGCGCCGAGTTCCTTCACGCGCTGCATGAAGGTCTCGAACATCGAACGGGAGGCGCCCGCGGAGTTGCGGGCGATGATGAAACGCATGCCGACGTCGCGGGCGAAGGGCAGGTTCTCGGTGAGGACGGCCAGCGGATTGCCGGTGCTGGTGGAAACCAGTTCGTAGTCGTCGATGATGACGAAGAACTGGGGGCCGCTCCACCAGCTGCGGTCGCGGAGTTGCTGCGGGGTGATGTCCGGCTTGGGGGCGCGCCGTTCCATCAGCCCGTTCAGGGCATTGGCGTGGAGTTCCAGGGCGGATGCGATCGGGGCGTACTCGAGGAGATGGCTGTCCGGGATGACACCGAGCAGGGAGCGGCGGTAGTCGCCGACCACGATCTTCGCTTCGTCCGGGCCGTACCGCTCGATGAGCTGCTTGACGATCAGGCGGATGAGCGATGTCTTGCCCGACTCGCTTTCACCGAAGATGACGAAGAAGGGGTCGGTCTCGAAATCGACGAATACCGGTTCCAAATTCGTCTCGTCGATGCCGATCGCGATGCCGTGCTGCGGGTATTCGAAGCCCTTGGGAAGCTCGTCCGCCCGGAGCTTGCGCGGCAGCAGCCGCACGCGCGGGGCGGGCGGGCCGGACCAGGCCGCGCTGACCGCGCGGACCAGTTCGGTCGTCGCCTCCGTCATGGTGTCGGGGTCGTTGCCCTTGTCGATACGCGGCTGAGCGCCCATGAAGTGGAGCTTTTCCGGGAGTTGACCGCGGCCGGGGACACCGACCGGGACGTTCGCGGCGACCTTGCGGTCGAACTCCGAGTCCATCGTGTCACCGAGACGCAGCTCCAGCCGGTTGAGCAGCTGGTCCTTCAGCGACGCGCGGACCTCCATGTTGCGGGAGGCGGTGATGACGACGTGGACGCCGTAGCCGAGCCCGCGGCCGGCGATGTCGGTGACGACGGGCTCCAGCATGTCGTACTCGGCCTTGAAGTTGCCCCAGCCGTCGATGATGAGAAAGACGTCGCCCCAGCCCTGGTCGGCGTGTTGCCCGGCCGCTCGCTGGCGCCGGTAGGTGCCGATGGAGTCGATGTTCTGGGCGCGGAAGTACTCCTCGCGCCGGGCCAGAACACCGGCCACCTCCGCGATGGTCCGTCGCACCTTCTCGGGGTCCAGACGGGAGGCGACCCCGCCCACGTGCGGCAGGTCCGCGATGGCGCTCATACCGCCGCCACCGAAGTCGAGCCCGTAGAACTGCACCTCGGCGGGGGTGTGGGTGAGGGCGAAGGCCGTGACCAAGCTGCGCATCAGTGTGGACTTGCCGGACTGCGGGCCGCCCACCACCAGCATATGGCCCGCCGCGCCGGAGAAGTCGCGGTAGAGGATGTCGCGCCGCTGCTCGAACGGCTTGTCGATGAGGCCCAGGGGAACGACGAGACCGCCCGGCCTGGCGTAGTCCGCCGACTGGAGGCCCCGCTCGGGTGTGGTGGCCAGCGGCGGCAGCAGCTCGTCCATGGAAGGGGCCTCGTCCAGGGGAGGCAGCCAGACCTGGTGGGCGGGCTGGCCCTGGCCCTCCAGACGGCTCACGATGACGTCCAGGACCGTCTCCGCCAGCGCGTCGTCCTCGGGCTGGGCCGGGGCGGTCAGCCGCTCCGGATCCGGGGCGGCGTACGTCACCGGGACCGGGGCGGCCGTGAAGAGCACCGGCCGGCGCTCGACGGGCAGGGACGCGCTGTCGAGTCGCGCGGGGCCCGTGCGGTACGTGCCGGAGACGTACGCCGCCTTGAAGCGGGTCATCTCGTCCGTACCGAACTTCAGGTAGCCGGAGCCGGGCACCGGGGGGAGGTGGTAGGCGTCCGGTACGCCCAGGGCCGTACGGGACTCGGCGGCGGAGAAGGTGCGCAGACCGATGCGGTAGGAGAGGTACGTCTCCAGGCCGCGCAGGCGGCCCTCCTCCAGCCGCTGCGAGGCGAGCAGCAGGTGCACGCCCAGCGACCGGCCGATACGCCCGATCTGGATGAACATCTCGATGAAGTCCGGCTTCGCCGTCAACAGCTCGCTGAACTCGTCGATCACCAGAACGAGTGATGCCAGGGGCTCCAGCGGGGCGCCGGCCGCCCGCGCCTTCTCGTAGTCGTGGATGTTCGCGTAATTGCCGGCCGAACGCAGCAGCTCCTGACGGCGCTGCAGCTCACCGGTGATCGAGTCGCGCATGCGGTCGACCAGCGTGAGGTCGTCGGCGAGGTTGGTGATGACGGCGGCCACATGAGGCAGCTCCGACATGCCCGCGAAGGTGGCGCCGCCCTTGAAGTCCGCGAGGACGAAGTTGAGGGTTTCGGACGAATGCGTGACCGCCAGCCCCAGCACCAGTGTCCGCAGCAGCTCCGACTTGCCCGAGCCCGTCGCGCCGACGCACAGACCGTGCGGGCCCATACCGTCCTGGGCCGCCTCCTTGAGGTCCAGCATGACCGGCGAGCCGTCCTCCGAGACACCGATCGGCACCCGCAGCCGCTCGGCCAGCGAGCGGGGCCGCCAGGTGCGGGAGACATCCACCGAACCGGCGTCGCCCAGCCCCAGCAGCTCGGTGAAGTCGAGGTTGGCGAGCAGCGGCTCATCGTCGTCGTCGCCGCCCATGCGCAGCGGCGCGAGCTGTCGCGCGAGCGCCTCCGCCGCTTCCACGGACAGCGAGTCGGGGATGCCGTCGTACCCGGCGACCTGCGACTCCAGCTGCAGCTTGCCCGGCCGTACGACGATCGACAGACCGCCGCGCGGCTCGTCGAGTTCGCCCGCCACGACCTCGATGACGGTCACGCCCTGCAGTCCCTCGGCCGCGGCGAACGCCGAGTCCGGCGGCACCATCGCCCCGTCCAGCACCAGCACCAGATGCGGCTGGTCGAGGAGCGGCTGACCCTCCCTGCTGAAGCGGGTGCGGCCCTCCAGCCGGCCCCTCAGCAGCTCCTCCACCTCGGCGAGGGAGTCGCCGAACAGCCGCCGCGAGCCGGCGCCGTCGAAGGACCCCGGCACCTGGGCGTGGGGGAGCCACTTCGTCCACTCCCACTGCTCGGCCGCGCCGCGCGAGGCGACCGTCGCGATGACGAGGTCCTCCGGCGAGTGCAGGGTGGCCAGTTGGGCGATCAGCGCCCTGGCGATCCCGTGCACCTGCTCCGGTACTCCGGACACGGTCATGTGGTAGAAGGCGCGCAGCGACACCGCCATGGGCAGGTTGTCCAGCGACCCCTGGGTCGCGAGGAAGCGCTGCATCGCGCCGGCCGTCAGCGGCTCCAGCTCGTCCACGGTGGCGGTTTCGGGGGCGATCAGGGGAGTGGAGAGCTGCTGTGTGCCCAGCCCGAGCCGCACCTGCACGAAGTCGTCGTCGGTCAGCCGCCGTTCCCACACCCGGCTGCCTTCGGCGACGATCGCCCACAGCTGCTCGGGGGCGGGGTGCAGATAGAACTGGGCGTCGCGCTGCCGCTGGGCCGTGCGCCGTACGGCCCGGCGCGTCTGCGCGAGGTACTTGAGGTAGTCGCGGCGCATGTCCGCCCGCTGGCCCTGGGAGCCCTGCCGATGCCGCGTGATCATGGCGATGGTCATGGCGAGCGTGGAGAACATCATCATCACGCCCATGATCTTCATCATCGGGGCGGCGCCCGGCATGAAGAAGTAGACCATCGACGAGCCCATGCCAAGCGTCGGCAGCAGCTGCATCAGCATGCCTTCTTGCTGCCCCCGCGGCAGTTCCGGGGGTGGTTCGAGGCGGAGTTCCTCGGTCGGCACCTCGGGCGGCAGAGCCCGTGGCTGGCGCTTGACGACGACCTGGCTCACCGGATCCCTCATTCCTCCGTACGGAGGGACAGTTCTCGTCCGGCACCCCCGTGGCGACGGCCTCCCTCCGCGAGTCAGCGATCCTATCGACGTATCAGCTCCTGAGCCCCGGTAGGGTGGCCGCCGCGCGCATGACACCGGCGATGTCGCAGACCGAACCAGGGGGCCCTACACGTGAGTACGTCCGCAACAACCGGTTTCTGCAGGGTGACCGTCGTCGCGCCCGACAGCCGGATCGATGTCGCCCTCCCGGAGGACATCCCTGTCGCTGACGTTTACCCGGAAATCCTGCGACTGACGGGGCAGACACAGCCGACCGGCGCCCCCACCGGCTATCACCTGGTGCGACGCGACGGCACGGTCCTGGACAGCAGCCGCTCCCTCCTGGCCCAGCAGGTTCTGGACGGGGAGCTGCTGGCCCTGCGGCCCTTCGCCGAGTCGCTGCCCCCCGCCGTCTATGACGACGTGTCCGACGCGATCGCCTCCGCGGTCACCCGCGACCGCACGCTGTGGAACGACCGGTTCCTGCGTGCCGCGGGGCTGCTGGGCGGGGCGCTGCTGCTGATCCTCATGGGCTTCGTGCTCTGGTTCGCCGATCCGGTCAAGCACGACATGCACGGTCTCCCGGGTGTCATCGCCGCCGCCGTCGGTGTGTTGCTGACCGCCCTCGCCGGGGTGCGAGCACGGGTGTACGAGGACCGCGCCTCCGCCATCGCCCTGGGCATGTCCGCCCTCCCTCATCTCATGATCGCCGGGTCGGGGATCCTGGCCCTGGACGCGGGAGAGGGCGTCGGACGGCTCCAGTTCCTGCTCGGCTGTGTCACCGTGCTCGTCGGCTCGGCCGTCCTGGTCGTCGTCATGCCCAGTGGCGACGCGCCGTTCGTCGCCGCCGTGTTCGCGGCGAGCGTCGGGACCCTCGCCACCTTCTGCGAGATCCTCACCGATGCCGGGGCCACCGAGACGGCCGCCGTGTGCGCCGTCGTCGCGATCGGAGTGATCGCCTTCCTGCCGGGTCTGTCGGCCCGAGTCGCCCGCCTGCCCATCGGCTACGACGCGCCCCGGTCCTCGGCCGATGAGCTCGACGCCGGTCCGGACGCCGAGCCCCTCGACATCCACCGCATCGCCGCCCAGACCCGTCGCGGCCACGAGATGCTGCTGGGCATGGTCGGCGGCTGCTCGGCCGTGGTCGTCGGCGCCGCTGCGGTCCTGGGCTTCTCCGACGGCGCGTGGGCGCAGCTCCTGGCGCTCGCGGCCGGACTGGCGATGCTGCTGCGCGCCCGCCTCTTCCGCTACACCGCCCAGGTCGCCGCCGTGCTCGGCGCCGGTCTGCTCGCCCTCGCCCTGCTGGTCCTGGGGCTGTCGCTGAACCCGCCGGCCGATGCGGTCCTCAAGCTCCTGACCGAGAACGACCGCGGGCCGCTGGACATCCGTACGATCTGGCTCGCCGCTGCCGTGACCGTGGGCGCCGGATTGATCATCGCCGTCGCTCTGATCATTCCGAAGAACGGCCTGTCACCCTTCTGGGGACGCCTGTCGGACCTGGCCGAAAGCGCCTTCCTGCTCGCCCTGGTGCCCCTGTGCCTCGCCGTGCTCGACGTCTACAGCTCGGCACGGAGCCTGACCAGTGGCTGAGGGGCCACCGCGCGTCTGCCCGTTGCGATGGGGCGCCCGGCGGCGCGCGGGGCGCCACCCCGGCGGGGACACCTGAACGGGCGTCAGCACCGCTGAGTCCGTCGGTGTCCCGAGGGTCCGCTTCTCGTCACGCGGACGACGCCGCCCTGCCGAGTTGGCCGACGACGCGGAGTACCGGGGCCGCTTCCTGACGGAGGCGGAGAGCGCCCGACGGCTCGTCGGCGCTTGGCCGCTTGCCCGGCTCGCCCCCGTGGAGACCTCCGACAGCGCGTCCGAACCCCCGTGGCGCGCGTTTCCGTACCGCCCGATGCTGCCGCTGCCGGGCGTGTTGCGGGTGTGCGGAGGGCCGCTTCCGGTCCGGACGGTGCGTGCGCTGGGAGCGGCCCTGGCCGAGATGCTGGCGGAGATCCACAAGGCGGGCTTCAGCCACGCGGGGATCGCGCCGGGGACCGTGTTCGCGGCGGGTGACGGGCCATGGCCGGGAGGTTTCGGCGCGGTTCGGGCAGCGGGGCCCGACGGGCGGAGTCGAGTGGGGCCTTCCGGGCTGCCCACCGACGCCCTGCCACCGGAGCAGGCGGCGGGCGGGCGCCCACGGCCGTGGGGGACGTCTTCGCGCTGGGGCGCCGGCCCGAGCGGCGGTCGCCGGGGGCCGCCTGGTGATCCACGGATCGGACGGCGGCGTGGCCGCCCTCGACACCCGCACGGGCCGGACCGCCTGGGGCCCGCGCGAGCAGGGTTCCCCCACCGCCCTGGCCCCCGCCGTCGCGGACGGCGTCGTCTACCTCGGAGGGAAGAGCCCGCGGGCGCTTGCCCTGGCGAGCGGTGAGGAGAAGTGGGCGCACGCCGGCCAGGGCGGGACCGGCTGGACCGCCCCGGCCGTGCGGAAGCGCGTGGTGTACGCCGTGGACGGCACCGACCTGTCGGCACGGCGGGCGGGGGACGGGGCGGCGATGTGGACGCTGCCGTTCGCGTCCGACGACCCTCCCCTTGACGCCCCCGTCGCCGAGGGTGGCAGTCTGTGGGCGGCTCTCGGCGGGCGCGGGGACCAGGGCGTGGCGGCCGTGGATGTCCGCGGCGGGAGCGTCGCCTGGCCGTACGTCCCGGGGACCGAGGGAGGCTGGTGGCTCGCGGCGGCCGGGAACCGGGTGTTCGCCCTGCAGTCCGGCACGCTCACCGCCATGCCCGTCTTCCAGCCCGCCCCCACGTGCCTACCAGCCC
>NZ_JAEEAP010000135.1 GCF_016103465.1 Streptomyces sabulosicollis | reverse complement strand
GGGCGGGAGTGCGGGGCCGCTGATGGCCAGGTCAGTCTGCTCGTTGATCGTTTCGCAGGGCGCGCTTCCGGCCACGGGGGCGGCCACCGGCAGACAGGGCGAAGCCCCCCGGGGCCCCGGGGGGCTTTTCCACCACCGTCGCCGACGCCGTTTCGCCTACTGGACGAAGCGCACGTCGGGGTGGGACAGCCCTGCCCAGGCCACGGGGCAGTGGGCGCCGCTCGGCGTCGGGGTTCCCGTCGTCCCGCAGGACGGCCAGCTGGTCGAGGACGAACCGGGTGTCGCGCACCCGGGTCTCGACGTCGGGCAGCCGGTGCCAGAACCAGTAGGCGGCGGGCGCATGCCAGGGATCCGGGTTCCGGAACCGGTGCAGCGCGGTCTCCTGTGCGGACAAGGCGGGGGCAGGCGAGGCGGGCGAGGCAGGCAAGGCGGACAAGGGTGTCAGCTCCTCGGACGGCGGCGAGACCCGCGCGGGCCTCGCCGCCACGGGTCGGTCAGCGTTCGGTGAAGTCGGCCGCGTTCCCGCCGACCGCGTCGGGAGTCGGAATCCCGGGTCCGCCGACCGCGTCGCGGCGGCGGGCGTCTGCTCACCGCCGGGTTCTGCGGCGCTGCTGGAGCCGGTGCTGTTCGTGGGCCCCGGCCGTGCCGCCGCCCCCGTTCCCGCGAACCGGCGCATGCCACGAGGGTGGCGGAACTCCACGGGCAGGCCGAGGCGCCAGGAACCGCCGGCACCCCCTGGGCGCGCGGAGAGGGATCCAGCCGAGCCAGGAGCCACGGGGGATGTCCGGACGGGCCGCTCACAGGCGGACGACGATCAAGGCGATGTCGTCGGGTCCGCCGTCGGCCACTCCGAGGCGGGTGAGCAGGGTGTCGGCCAGGTGGTCGGGGCCGAGAGCGATGTGGCGGGCGAGGGTGTCGGTGAGGCGGCGCAGGCCGACGTCGATGTCCTCGCCACGGCGCTCGATGAGTCCGTCGGTGTAGAGCACGAGGGTGTCGCCCGGGGTGTAGGACACCGTGGCCTGGGGGCGGGGGAGGTGGTCGGAGAGGAGGCCCAGCGGAGGGTTGGTGGCCTGGTCGAGCAGGACGACGGCGCCGTCGGGCCGGGCCAGGACGGGCGGCGGGTGGCCGGCGCTGGTGTAGGTGATGTGCTGGTGGCGGGTGTCGACGACGGCCTTGGCCGCGGTCGTGGCCAGTGCGCCCTCGAAGGTGCGGGCGTAGAGGCTCAGCACGTCCATCGCCTTGCCGGGCTCGTTGATGGCGCGGACGGCGGCGGACAGGGCGCTGCGGAGCATGCCCATGACGGCGGCGGCCTCCAGCCCGTGGCCGACCACGTCGCCGACCGCGACGGTGAAGGTGTCCGCGGACAGGTCCACCACGTCGTACCAGTCGCCGCACACGTTGAGCGACTTGGCGGCGGGCATGTAGCGCACGGCGATCTCGCGGTGTCCCGCCAGGTCCGGGGAGTGCAGCATGGCCTCCTGGAGGGTGAGGGCGGTCCGGCGCTCCCGGTCGTGGGCCTCGCGGAGCTCCTCGTTCAGGCGCTGGAGCTCCTGCGCCCGCGTATACAGCTCGGCCTCCATCGCCTCGCGCTCCCCACCCGCGTCCTCCGGCCGTGGGCGCGGCGGGCGGGTCAGCACGAACTCGGTCAGGTCCTCCACCCGGTGGATGATCCACCGCACCTCGCCTTCGGGTCCGAGGACGGGCGTGTTGATGGGCGACCACCACTTCGCCCGGAACACTCCCGGACGCCCGGAGACGGGGATGTCGTACTTCTGCACCGCCATCGTGTCCGTCTTCTTCGAACGCAGGACCCGCTGGAGGGAGGCGTCCAGATTGCGCACCCCGTCGGCGTCCGGGTCCATCGGGTTGTCGGGGTGGACATCGAAGAGGTAGTGGCCGATCAGTTCCTCCCTCGCCCGGCCCGTGGCCCGCAGATACGCCTCGTTGACCTCGACGATCACCAGGTCGGGGGTCAGCACCAGATAAGGGCTGGGCATGACGGCGAACACCGCCTGGTAGTCGATCCGAGGTGTGCTCACAACCTTCTCCTGTCCGGCCCGGCCCCTGCCTCACTCCCGATTCTCGACTATGCGTCCGGCCGTGGGCGACGGCCCGTCGGCTCGCCGGAGGCCGTACCGGCCGGACGGGACACGGGGCGCGTGCTGACGTTCGCCCTCGCACCGCGCCCGGGCCCGGCGGCGGGCGGATTCGGCCGCCGCCGGGCCCGGGCGGCCGCATCCCCCCGGCGCCAGGCGGCCGGATCGCGTGGTGCGCCGACGGCTCCGCCGCACCGCGCCCGGGCCGCCCGGGCGCTGTGCCGATTGTGGAACGGTCTTGTGAGACTCGGACACGTGTGTGAACCTCATCCGACGCCGGCTCGTCATCCAGTGCTGGAGCACCGGGAGGTCCTTCGCGACGCAGCGAAGGTCCCCGCGTGCGGAACCGCACCACGAGCGAATGGACAGGAACACACCATGGGGCGACACCGACGCACATCCCGGCTTCCCCGGACCACCCTGGCGTCACGAGCGGCGCTGGCCGCGGGGGCACTCGTGCCGACGATCGCCTCGGTGGGGTCGGCGCACGCGGCCACCCCGCGGGCGGCGATCTGCACCTCGGACGAGCCGGGGCTCGCCGACAAGCTCTCCGAGGACATCAACGCGGCGCTGCGGGGCTCCTCCGCCACGACGGCCATCAGCCTCCACGACCGCACCACGAACACCACCTGCACTCTCGATGCGGACCGGACCTTCGACTCCGCGAGCACCGTCAAGGTGACCGTGCTCGCCACGCTGCTGTGGGACGCGCAGAAGGACGGCCGCGTCCTGACGCAGGAGGAGAAGGACCGTGCCACCGCCATGATCACGGAGTCCGACAACGATGCCACCACCGCGCTGTGGAAGCAGCTCGGGGCAGCCAGGATCACCGGGTTTCTGCGGGCCGCGGGGATGACCGACACCGTCCTCGACGGCGAGGGGCACTGGGGGCTCACCCAGATCACCGCGAACGACGAGGAAAAACTCCTCGACCTGGTGACCCACGCGAACCCGGTGCTCGGCGAGGACTCGCGCGGCTACATCCTGAAGCTGATGGGCGAGGTCATCCCCGCTCAGCGCTGGGGGACCCCGGCCGGCGCGCCGAGCGACGCCCAGGTGCATGTGAAGAACGGCTGGCTGGAGCGGGCCACGAACGGCTGGCGCGTGCACAGCATCGGCGCCTTCACCGGCGCCGACCACGACTACACGATCATGGTGCTCTCCCAGGACAACGCCACGATGGACGCCGGCGTCGCCACCATCGAGGGCGTCGCCCGCGTGGTCCACGCAGACCTCGACGCGCCCGCGGCCGGCGCTCGGTCCTAGGTGTGCTGACCGGACAGGTCCGGGACTCGGCCCGGCTCCGGCCGGACTCCGATTACCGCCCGCGATCGGCGGGTACCCGCGCGCCGCATACGGAGGTCTCGGCGGTACGAGGAGATGCGCGGGAGGCGACGGAGATGGCGGAACACGGGAAGGACAAGACCGGCCCGCTGCGGGACGACGAGCTCAAGAAGCGGACGCAGGGAGAGATCAGGGCCGACCGGGCCACGCGTGTGGAGGAGGAGCGGGAACCGCAGCCCTCCGGCGAGGACCAGCCGGTGGCGGAGCGTGCCCCGGACACCGGTCTCACCGGAGGCACACCGCCCGGCATGACGGCCGAGGACGTCCGGTCGCGCTCCGAGCTGGCCAGGTATCTCGGGCGTGACCTGTACCCGGCGGACCGTGGCACGGTGCTGGAGACGCTGCGGGACAACAACGCCCCCGACCGGCTCCTGAGCCTCGCCGCGGGGCTCCCGGAAGGGGAGACCTACCGCAACGTCCAGGACATCGCACGGGCTCTCGGGCTCGGCGTGGAGGACCACCGGACCTGACCGGGGCGGGCCCGTACCCGACCACCACTCACTCTCATCGGAGTCGACGGATGGCCACCCACCCGAACACCACACCCGACGGCACCACCCGCGTCGCCGTCCTCACCGGCGCGGACTCCGGCATCGGGCGCGCCACCGCCGTACGGCTGGCCGCCGAGGGCATGGACATCGGCATCACCTGGCACAGCGACCGCGAGGGCGCCGAGCGGACCGCGGCCGAGGTCCGGGAGCTCGGGCGGCGGGCCGCCGTCGAGCGGATGGACCTGACCGGACTCCCGGAGGCCGCGGACGCGGTCGACCGGCTCGCCGAGCACCTGGGCCGCCTCGATGTGCTGGTCAACAACGCGGGCACCGGCACCGCCACCCCGTTTCTCGACATCGACCTGGCGACCGTACGGCAGGTGCTGGACGTCGACCTGGTGGGCCCCTTCCTGTGCGGTCAGCGCGCTGCCCGGCACATGATCCGCCAGGGCGGAGGCGGTCGCATCGTCAACGTCACCAGCGTGCACGAGCACCAGCCGCGCGTCGGCGCCGCACCCTACTGCGCGGCGAAGGGCGGGCTCGGCCTGCTCACCCAGGTGATGGCTCTCGAGCTGGCCGAGCACGGCATCCGGGTCAACGCGGTGGCGCCGGGCGAGATCGCCACACCGATGACCGGCCAGGAGGACACCGACGTCCGGACCGAGGACCGCCCGGGGGTGCCGACGGGCCGGCCCGGCGACGCCCGGGAGGTCGCGGCCGTGATCGCCTTCCTCGCCGGCCCCGACGCCACCTACGTCACCGGCGCCTCCTGGGCGGTGGACGGGGGCATGCTCCGCATGGGCCCGATGGCCGGATCCCATCTGCGGAACGACGACTGGCGCCGGGGCTGAACCATTGTTCCTGGGCTCATGCGAGTCGGGGCGCTAGTCGGCGGCGTGTGCCATCCGGCGTTGCCGCTCTCCGTTGGTGTGTGCCTTGCCCATGAGAGAGCCTTCGTCCTGCTCGTAGTGGGAGAGGGCCAGGCCGAGGCCGAAGAGCGTGGGAGCCCATTCGCCGACGAAGATGCCCCACCGGTCGGCGCGGTCCAGTCCGGCGCCGGGCTCGGCCCGGAGCGAAGCGGCCCAGGTGCCGACGGAAAGGCCGATGGAGACCACGGCGGCGGTGTAGACGTGCTCGCTGCGCAGGCCCATATCGTGCAGCTTCTTGATCACGACGGTGCTCCTTCGGGAGAGTCCCCCCTTCGGGTTCGCCCTCGTGTGCCCAGCCTCGGCCCATTGATGCAGACAGGCACCGCCCAATGGCCGGTACGCGCACAATTCCGTGGTCCGGGCCTCCCCGTCGTGGGACGGACGAGGGCGGAGCCGGGGTCAGGAGATCCGGGTGTGGTGGTCCAGCAAGCGGGTGAGCAACCCCACGAACTGGCCGCGTTCGGCAGGGTCCAGCGGCGCGAGCAGTTCGTCGTGGAGGTCGTCCAGCACCTTGTCGAGGCGGCGCAGGTGGCGGCGGCCCCGGGGGGAGATCGTGATGGTGTTGCGGCGCCGGTCGTCGGGATCCGGGGACCGTTCGACGAGATCACGCTCGGCCAGTTCGTTGAGCACACTGACCATGTCGCTGCGGTAGATGCCGGTGCGCCTGCTCAGCGTTGCCTGGCTGCCCGGCCCGTATTCCCGCAGTGAGGCGAGCACGGCGTAGTGCCACTTGCGGGCGTCGGCCCGGGCCAGCCCCTCGGTGATCAGCCGGTCCGACCGCGTGGTCAGCTGCGACAGCAGCCGGCTCGGCAGTCGGCGCAGCCGGTCGGGCGTCCGGGGCGCGCCGTCGTCGGGCAGGTCCACGGCTTCCGCTCTGCTCATGGCGCCCATCCTACCGATTGCGTTAGTCCCACTAACGATGTACGTTCGCTGGCGCCGACAGCGTTAGTGCGACGAACGTTTGTCGAGCGCACTCCGAGGAAGGAAGACCTTGCCCACCACCACACTGCGGATCCCCACGACCGACGGTCAGGCCGACGCCTTCGCCGCCTTCCCCGACCGCGGCGGACGGCACCCGGGGGTGCTGCTGTACCCGGACGCCTTCGGCATCCGGCCCGTGCTGCGGGAGCTGGCCCGCGAACTGGCCGGCCACGGGTACTACGTGCTCGTCCCCAACGTCTTCTACCGGCACGGCCCGGCACCGGTCATCGAACTCCCCGAGCACATCGGCGAGGAGGTCCGGCCGGCGATCATCGGGCGGCTGATGCCCTTGATCGAGGCGCACACCGCCGAACGCATCCGGAGCGACGCCGAGGCGTACCTCGGCTTCCTCACCGCCCGGCCCGAGGTCGCCGCCGGGCCGGTCGGCGTGATCGGCTACTGCATAGGCGGCCTCCTGGCGATGCGCACCGCCGCGGCCCACCCCGGCCAGGTGGCCGCCGTCGCCGGATTCCACGGCCCCGTGGTCGCCGACGGGCCCGACGGCCTGCACGGCTTTCTCTCCAAGATCACCGCCCGGGTCCACCTCGGCCACGCCGAAACCGATATGACACCCGAGGCCCTCGGCGAGCTCAACCAGGCCCTGGACGCCGCGGGTGTCGACCACACCTCCGAGATCTACCCCGGCACCGTCCACGGCTTCACCATGTCCGACACCGACGCCTTCGACCCCTCGGCGCTGCGGCGCCACTGGGACCGGCTGCTCCCGCTCCTGGACCGCTCCCTGGGCAACGGCTGAGGTCCGGCCCGGAAGGCCGGAACGAGGGCCGAACCCCGGCGTACGGACTTCCGCGGTCCCACCCCTTCTTTTCCGCGGTCCCACCCCTTCACGCACCCGGCGCATCGGCCCGCCCGGCGCCGCCGCCGACCGGGTCGGGGCGCGTCCGTGACCCCGGCGGCCGTGACCCCGGCGTCCGTGACCCCGGCGGCCGTCCCGGTCCGGTACGCGCCGGAGTCCGCGGCACCGCCCGTCCACGTCACCGACGTGGCCACCCGCCCCGCCGGACGGCTGTCCGGCGGGGCGGGTGGTCAGCATGCGCGCGATACCGGCCCGGCACCGGGGTGAACGGCCATCCGCGGTCCGGTGGCGGCCGGGTCAGGGAGCGATGCCCACGCCGTCGATCCGGCTCCAGGCCCGCTCCTGGGCGGACGTCATGGCCGGCCAGGTCAGTCCGCCCGGGCGGGGCCGGACATGAGAGGCGTAGGGCCCCGGGCGGAAGGCGGAGTCGTAGAAGCACCCGGTGCCGTAGACGTGGTCGAACGTGGCGCAGGAGGAGGCGATGGACCGCGGGGTGGGCTTGCTTCCCGTGCGCACCCAGGAGTCCAGCGCGGCGAGGGAATTGGCGTACTCCGCGTTGCTCAGCTCGCTGTGTTCGCTCTCCCTGGTGAAGGTCTGCACGAGGTTCTTCCCGCGGTGCGCGCCGTCGACGGTCGCCCGGTAGGCGGCCTCGTGCTCGACGAATGCCGTGGGGTCGTCGATGGCGTGCATCGTCAGCACCGGGATGGAGACGCGCCCGGTGAGATCGCTGTCGTAGGAGAGGTCACGCCGGGCGTCGGGGGCGGCGGAGAAGCGCTCGACGCCCGCGTTCAGGGCCGTGTCATCGTGAGAACCGGAGTACCACACGCCCTGGTTGCCGAAGGGATTGCGGTCGCCGAGCCGGCTGTGCACGATGTCGCGGAAGGTGAACACCGAGAAGCGCAGATGGGACTCCAGGGTCCGCTCCGGGATGCGGGTGACGGCGAGGATGTCGTCGAGGTTGCGCCGCTGCACCGCGGTGCGCTCCTCGGGGGCGGAGGCGTAGCCGGTGCACTCCTGAAGCCGGGCGCGCAGCCCGGCCGTCGTCAGGGTCGACCCGGGACGCAGCCCCTGCCACAGCGGGTACTGGGGCTCGCTGGGGCGCGGCAGGTTCCGGCAGTAGTACTGGTAGACCACCCGCAGATCGACGCGGTAGTCGTAGCCCCGGGAGCCGCCGCCCAGGACACCGCTGGTGAGGAGGGCGCCGTCGTAGGGGCCGTGCTTCTTCCCGTACGTCTCCACGACCTTGGCGGCGACGTCTCCGCCCCAGGACTGGCCGTGTACGTACGTCCGCTCGGGCTCGCCGAAGTCCGCCACGAACAGGCGGCGCAGATTCTCGGTGTCGGCGGCCGCCATGCGCGTTCCGTAGCCACCCCGCCGGTAGGACGAACCCGCCCAGGCATAGCCCTCGGACACCATCACCGACCAGCGCTCCAGGTCGCTGACGCTCCGCTCGGGATCGGACCCCTCGCCCAGGTCGGGGCCGCCGTGGGCGTGGACGACCAGCGATCCGTTCCACTTCTTGGGGACGGCGATCGCGTAGTACGCCCCGTTGCCGTCCTGGCCGGTGTAACACGTGGCCTTCTCGCCCACGCTCGCCGGACACGCGACCGGTGCGGGGCGCGACGGGGCCGCCTGGACCGGACCGGCGTTGCCCAGCGTCCCCGCGACGATGCCCGCGATGCCCACGGCCGATGCCACGGTGCGCCGCACACGCGTCAGGCTTCGCGGGAAGGACGGTACGTTCCGACTCGAGCTGTGCACAGCAACGCTCCTGACCTCAGTGGCGATCCCTCGCGCCAGGCGTTGCGATGTTAGGGACACCTGTTCTCCCGGCACCATCGGGCAGGGAGTTCTGTTCTTAACGTGCACGGGCCTGAGGAGGCACCCGTCCTCGGGGCGTGGTGGCGTCATGCGGGGGAGGGCGTGGACAGGAGCCGGGCGAGCCAGTCGGTGCGGGTCCGGCGGGCCGTGGCCGAGACGCGCGCCCGCGGGTACAGGGCGTCGAAGCCGTGGAAGCCACCGGCCCAGACGTGGAGTTCGGCCTGGCCGCCGGCCGCCCAGACGCGGGTGGCGTAGTCGGTGTCCTCGTCGCGGAAGACCTCGGCGGAGCCGGTGTCGATGTAGGTGGTCGGCAGGCCCGAGAGGTCGTCGGCCAGCGCGGGTGACACGTAAGCGGGGACCGCGTCGTCGGCGAGGTCACCGAGGACACAGCGCCATCCGAACGCGTTCATCTCACCGGTCCAGACGCCGGGCAGGCCGGAGTACTGGCGGCTGGAGGTGGTGCTGTTGCGGTGGTCGAGCATGGGGCAGATCAGCATCTGCCCGGCGATCGCCGGGGTGCCGAGGTCGCGGGCCAGCAAGGTGGTACCGGCGGCGAGGCCACCGCCCGCGCTGGCGCCCGCCACGACGATCCGGGCGGGATCGATGCCCAACTCGGCGGTGTGCCCGGCCACCCAGAGCAGTCCCTGGTAGCAGTCGCCGACGAGGGTGGTCCCGGTGGCCTCGGGGGCGAGCCGGTGGTCCACGGAAACCACCACCGCCCCGAACTCGTCGAGCCACTCCAGCGGGATGTCGAGCTGCGAGAAGCGGTCGCCCATGACCATCCCGCCACCGTGAATCCAGTAGACGCACGGTGCGGCGGTGGCCCGATCGGCGTCCGCGGGGCTGAAGACCGACAGGGGAATCGGGGCACCGTCCTTCGCGGACACGGTGATCTCGCGCCGGTCGACGCGCCGATGGGCGAGGAGGGGCTCGAGAGGAGTCGAGGGGAGGCGGCGCAGTTCCGCCAGGACCTCCGGGGTGAGCCGGGACATGAGGGGCACGTCGGCGAGAAGCTCGCGCAGTTCGGGGTCGAGGGCGGGGCGTGCGGTGTTCATGGTCGTCACCTTTCGGCTCGGCGGTGGAGCGGGATGACCTCATTCAACCGAGGTGACCTGTGGAAACGCTTGAACGATGCTCGCCAGGACCTGCACGATCCTCTCTTTGGCGGGAGCCCGGACGCACGATGGGTGCCGGCACGGTGCTCGCGGTCGAACAGTCCGCCCTCGGCTTCGGTCTCGCGCTGGAGCCGTCCGCCGTTACCGGACTGCCGCTGCGGGCCGGTCCCGGAGACGGGGCCGGGCCACCGGGAGGATCGTGCATGGACAAGCGAGGATAGTTCTACTGTTTCCGCAGGTCGGAGCGGTGCAATGGGAGTGCAAGCTCTCCCGCGGGGCAGGAACGTGCCTGTCCCTCCGCGGATCCCACCACATCCCAGGGGCCACAGCATGAACACCGTTCTGATCACCGGTACCTCGTCCGGGTACGGTCGCGAGACCGCCCTCCACTTCCACGCGCGGGGGTGGAACGTCATCGCCACGATGCGGACGCCGCGTCCGGGCATCCTCCCCGAGTCGGACCGGCTCCGCGTCGTCGAGCTCGACGTGACCAGGCCCGACAGCATCACCGCCGCGTTCGAGGCGGCGGGCCCCGTGGACGCCCTGGTCAACAACGCGGGCGTGCCCTCGATGGGCGTGTTCGAGGGCCTCGCCATGGCCCGGGTGCGGGAGGTCTTCGAGACCAACACCTTCGGCGTGATGGCGACGACCCAGGCGGTGCTGCCCCAGTTCCGCGAGCGCGGCTCCGGTGTGGTGGTCAATGTGACCTCCAGCGTGGTGCTGGGACACATGCCGCTGACGGCCGTCTACAAGGCGAGCAAGATGGCCGTCGAGGGGTTCACCTCGTCCCTCGCGCTCGAGCTCGCGCCCTTCGGCGTGCGGGCGAAGACGGTCGAGCCGGGCGCCTGCCTGACGACGAACTTCGGAGCCAGGGCGACGAACGGTGCCCCACTGGAGGAGCTGGTCCCGGAGCCGTACGCGGCGTTCACGAAGCAGGTCATGGACGACTTCGCGGGCCAGGAGGTGTTCACCAAGGAGAGCGACGTCGCCGAGACGGTGTGGCGCGCGGTGCACGACACCACCGGCCAGTTGCGCTTCCCGGCCGGTCCCGACGCGGTCCGGCTCGACCAGGCGAAGTGACCCGTGCCCGGGCGAGGTGGCGGGGGCCGCGGCGTCGCGGCGGCCGGGCCTCCGGCCCGCTCATGTCCCGTCGGCCCCGCTCCTTCGCCCGGCCGTCTGCTCCTCCGCCGCCCCGCGCAGCGCCTCCAGCCCGGCCGACACCAGCGGGTGTGCGGCGCTGCCGCGCCGTACGGCGGTCAGGAACCGCCGCGCGGGCACCGGTTCACCGCGCAGGGGGACCCGCGTGACCGGGTGCCGGGGAAGCGGCACGATCCTCGGCACCAGGCAGACGCCGAGCCCCTCGGCGACGAGCGCTGACACCGCGTACCACTCCTTGACCTGGTGGACGACCCGGGGAGTGAACCCGGCCGCCGCACACGCCGCCGTCACCAGCGGGTAGGTGTCGTTGTTCCGCTTCTTCACGATCCACGACTGCCCGGCGGCCTCGGCGAGTTCGATTCCCTCGGGCCGGGCGAGCCGGTGCCCCTCGGCGACCAGCAGACCTGGCGATCGGTCAGCAGGGGGGCCTGCTCGAAGCGGGCGTCGGTGACGGGCGGCGCGTCCGGGCCGGGCAGTACCAGGGCCACGTCCGCCTCATCGGTGAGCAGCAGCCGGTAGCACTCGGCGCTCTCCTCCTCGATAATCAGCGACTCCACCTGCGGGTGGGTCGTGCGCAGCCGGGAGACGGCCGGGGCGGCGAGCGCGGCCAGCGCGGAGGAGACCCCGCACAGCCGCAGCGTGCCGCGGGTGGCCGCGTGCTGCTGGGCGAGCTCCGCCTGGGCGGCCTCCCACTGCACGCGCAGCGCGTCGGCGTGCCGGAGCACGATGTGCGCGGCCGGTGTCAGCCGCACGCGCCGCCCTTCCGGCCGCAGCAGCTCCACTCCCAGATCGCGGGCCAGCAGACGGAGTTGCTGGGAGACGGCCGAGGGGGTCAGATGCGACGCGGCGGCGGTCGCTGTCACCGTGCCGTGCTCGGCGAGCGCCCGCAGGACGTCCAGTCGATGGTCGATCATGCAGTCAAACCTAAACAGTGATGTCCCGAAAGTGTCGCTGGACGTGCATGATCGCGGCATCGAGCCTGGGGGCATGACCAAGCTCCCCGCCCCCGCGCTGATGGTCGGAAGCGTGCTGAGCATCCAGTTCGGGCAGGCCATCGGCAAGCAGCTCTCCGGCGCTGTCGGCGCGCCGGGAGCCGTGGCGCTGCGCCTCGGACCGGCCGCGGCGCTCCTGCTGCTCGTGTACCGGCCCTCGCTGCCGCGCAGCCGTACGGACACGGTCCTGGTGCTCGGCTTCGGAACGGCCATCGCCGGGATGAACCTGATCTATCCCGCGCTGCTCCTGCTACCGCTGGGCCTGGCCAGCGCCCTGCAGCTGCTCGGCCCGATCACCCTCGCGCTGCTCACCTCGCGCCGTCTCCGGGACGTGGGCTGGGCGGTTCTGGCCGGATGCGGAGTGTGGCTCTTCCACGCCCCGCACGGCGCCCGCTTCCCGCTGTCCGGGGTGATGCCGGCCCTGGCCGCGGGGGCGTCCATGGCCGCCTACCTGCTGCTGAGCAAGAAGGCGGGATCGCGCGGCACCGGAGGCGGCCCACTGGCCCTGGCCGTGACGTGGGCGGCCGTGCTGACGGTGCCGCTGGGCGTGGTGAGTCAGGGGACGCGGCTGCTCACCCCCCGGGCGCTGGCGGCCGGGGCCGTGGTGGCGGTGCTCTCGGCGGTGCTCCCGTACTCACTGGAACTGGCGGCGCTGCGGCGGCTGCCGACGCGGACCGTGGGCGTGCTGACCAGCCTGGAGCCCGCGAGTGCGGGCCTGGCGGGAGCGCTGGTCCTGGACGAGCACCTGAGCGGGGTGCAGTGGGCGGCCCTGGCGTGCGTGGGCGCGGCGAGCGCCGGGACGGTGACCCGGCGCGGTCGGCGCGGTCGGCGCGGTCGGGGCGGACGGTGCGGACGGGACGGTCGGGGCGGACGGCGCGGACGGGGCGGTCGGGGCGGAACCCGCCGGAGGTCCCGCCCCGTCCCCTGTGCGTCAGGTGCCGGTGGTCAGAAGCGGTCCGGGGAGCGCCGCGGAAGCGGGGCCCCGGGGAGTATGTCCCGCTTCCCGTCCTCCCGGGCGCCGGCGTTGGAGTCGCCCGTCGCCTCGCAGGTCACGTCCTTCGTCGGCAGCTTGCCGGTGGTCAGGTAGTCCGCCACCGTGCCGTCCGGGCACGCGTTGCCGCTCGGGTAGACGCCGTGGCCCTCGCCGCCGAGGACCGTCAGCATCCGCGAGCCCTTCAGGTCGGCGTGCAGGGCCTGCCCGCTCGGCAGCGGGGTCTGGGAGTCCCATTCGTTCTGCACGACCAGCGATCCGACCTCGTTGTGCACCACGGTGGCCCGCTCGACGGACCTGTGCCAGAACGCGCAGGGCTTGATGCTGGACGCGAAGTCGCCGTAGAGCGGGTAGCGGCCCTTGTCCTCGATGGCGTCCCGCCGATAGCTCTCGGGGTCGCGGGACCAGGCGGCCGAGTTGTCGTTGCACACCACGGCCCAGAAGCTCGCGGTCATGTTGTCGCGCGGGACCTCGGAACCGGCGGCCGGGCGTGGCGTTCCGGCCGGATCCGGGAGCTTCTTCGCCGTGGCGGGCTCGCCGGCCGCGGCCTTCTTCAGCTCCACGACCAGTTCGGTGCCCTCCCGCACGCTGAACACCGCGCCGCGCATCATGCTCCGGACGTCATCGCCGGTGTACTTCTGCCCGTCCATCTCGATGGGCTCCTCGTCCGCCCGCCGGACCAGGTCCCAGAACGTCCGGTCGACCTTCTTCGAGGTGTCACCGAGGCCGTACTTCTCCGAGCGCGCCGCGGCCCACTCGGTCCACCGGTCGAACGCGGGCTCGGCACCCTCCGCCCACCACTGGATCATCTTCCGCCAGGCGCGCGCCGGATCGACCGCGCTGTCCAGCACGACCCGGTCGGCCCGGCCGGGGAACAGCTGGGTGTAGACGGCGCCGAGGTACGTGCCGTACGAGTAGCCGAAGTACGACAGCCTCTTCTCACCGAGGACCGCCCGCAGCAGATCCATGTCCCGCGCCGTGTTGCGCGTGGTGATGTGCTGGAGCGTGGCGCCCGACTTTTCTCGGCACTTGCGCGCGACGTCCCGCGCCCAGGCGACGTCCTTGTCGAACGTCGCCTCCTTGTACGGCCGCAGCCAGTTCTCCTCCTCCGGCTCCAGACCGCAGGTGACGGGCGTGGACCGGCCCACCCCGCGCGGGTCGAAGCCGATGAGGTCGTACTTCTGCCGTGCGGACTTTGGCAGCATCTCCTTCAGGCGCAGCGGCATGTCGAGCCCGGGCCCGCCGGGGCCGCCGGGGTTGGCGAGCAGGACGCCGTGCCGCTGGTCCGGCGTGGTGGTCCTGATCCGGGATATGGCCATGTCGATCCGCTTGCCGCCGGGAGCCCGGTAGTCCAGCGGCACCTTGATCGTCGCGCACTGGTACTCCGCCGGCTGGTCGGCCTCGCACCGCTGCCACTTCGGCTTCTGCTTGACGTACGGGTCCAGGGCGCTCGCGGTGGCGGACGCCGGGGCGGCGGCCCGGACCGTGCCGGTCTGGGCGGCGTTGGCCGTCGAGGTGGCGAGCGCGGGAGCCAGCGTGGCCGTGACACCGACGGCCAACAGCGGCGCGAGACCTCGTCTACGCACGAAATCGTTCCTTCCGGTCGCGTATCGGGACAGGAACGATCATTCAGGTGGTGTGCGCCGGGGAACATCGGCCGCGCGTCCCCAACTCCCCTCCCTCTTGGGAGGGATGTGACGGCCGTGAGTGGTCCCCTGGTTGTACGGCGCGCCCGCGCGCCGGTCAGGGTTGGGGCACCTGCTGCCCGTTGACGAACACCCGCCGGAAGGTCAGGCCGTCGGTGTGGGCGATGGCGTCGGGGCCGAGGATGCCGGTGAACGTGGAGCGGGAGAGGTGCACACCGCGCAGAGGGTCGGTCTCCAGCCCGGTCAGCCGCAGCACGGTCCGGGCGCCGTCGATGGCCATCCGGTCCAGCTGGATGTTCCGCACGGACACCGGCAGTGTCCCGCCCTCGCCACCGTTGTAGTCCATGGTTACGAAGGCGATGTCACGCTCCACGCCCCGCCCGGTGAAGTTCCGTATGTGCACGCCGTCGATGGAGCCGCCGCGCTTCTTGTTGGCCTTGACGTACAGCGCGTACTTGACGGGGTAACGGCCGGGGAAGTCCGGTGGGTTGACCGCGCAGTCCTCGGCGAAGACGTCAGCCACCCCGCCGGACATCTCGCTGCCGACCGTCATCCCGCCCCAGCGGCCGGAGAACCGGCAGTCGCGCACCACGATGTTCCGGCTCGGCACGCCCACCCGGTGGCCGTCCTCGTCCCGGCCGGACTTGACGGCCACGCAGTCGTCGTTGGTGTTGAACCGGCAGCCGGTGATGAGCACATCGGAGCAGCACTCGGGATCGCAGCCGTCGGTGTTGTACAGCGTGCTGTCCACGGTGATGTCGCGCACGGTGACGTTGCTGGAGAGCACCGGATGTATGGTCCACATCGGCGGGTCGACGATGGTCAGGCCGCTGACCAGGACGTTGCGGCAGCGGTAGAACTGCACCATCTTCGGGCGCAGATGGTGGCCGTCGCCGAAGACGCGCCGCGCCACCGGCACCCCCGCGGAGCCCATCTCGCGCAGCAGCTTCTGGTCGGCCCCCTGCGGCCCGCTGTCGCGGTACCAGCTCTCCCACGGCCCGAGCCGCGCCTGCCCGTCGAGCGTGCCGGGGCCGGTGACCGCCACGTCCCGCTCGCCGTACGCGTAGATGAAGGGCGAGTAGTTGTAGCACTCGGTGCCCTCCCAGCGGGTCGCCACCACCGGCAGGAAGTCGCGCGGATCGGGGCTGAAGGCGATGGTGGCGCCCGCGGTGACATGCAGGTCCACCCGGCCGCGCAGATGGATCGCGCCGGTGAGGAAGCGGCCCTCGGGGACGACGACATGGCCGCCGCCCGCGCGGTGGCAGGCGGCGATGGCGGCCCGGAACGCCGCGGTGTTCATCGTCCGCCCGTCGCCGACCGCGCCGTAGTCGGTGACCCTGAACACGCGCCGGGGGAAGGCGGGCGGCCTGATCCGGGCCAGGATTCCCGGCACCGCGCGCCACGCCCCGGTGTAGGCGGCGGCCCCGCCGGTGTGCGGAGTGGCCCCACCGGTGTGCGGAGTTGGCCCGCCGGTGTGCGGGGTGGCCGCGCCGGTGTGCGGGGCCGTCGCGTACGCCCGCTCCGCGGACAGTGGCGGAAGCAGTGCGCCCGCCGTCAGCAGACCGCCGGTGCGCAGCGCCGCGCGGCGGGAAGGTCTCGGGTGCATGGCCTGCCTCCTTGACAACGCTCTAGCTGATGGAGATCCGGTCCAGGTCGGGCGCGGACTCGGTGGCGTTGGAGATCCTGATGGTGTTGGCGCCGGGCTTGAGGGTGACGGGGAGGGAGGTCGTGCGCGGGGTGGTGTTCCCGGTGTCGGTCACCGTCACCGTGGCCGCCGGGCCGCCGTTGACGCTCACCTGGAACGAGCGGGTGCCGTTGACCGTGTAGTCGAGGTGCAGCGTGCGCTCCCCGCCGTCGGGGACGACCACATCGGGGAAGACCACGGCCGCCTGCTCACTGCCGCCGATGTTGCGCACCTTCTCGGCCCCCGAGCAGGGTCCGCAGCCGGTGATGCCCGTACTGCCGAACTGGTTGGCCGAGTCCTCCGCCTCACGGGCCCATATCCGGCCGGCGGGCAGTGGCCGCACCCGGACCTGGTCCGAGACCGACTTCGGCCGGCCGAGCAGCGCGAAGTCCGCCGTGACGGGGATGTCGGCCGACCCGGCGTCCTGGCCGGGCGGGGAGGTGACGGTCCAGGTGCCCCGCACCGTCTGGCCGAGCCGCAGCGACCCGGCCGTGACCGGCCCGCCGTCCGCGGTCCAGCCGGCCGGCAGCCGGGGGGCGAGGCTGACGTCGTCGAGCTGCTCGTCGTCGTCCAGCCGGAGCGTCGCCGTGACGGTGAGGGACCGCTGACCGGGGCCGACCCACTGCAGACCGTGGGGCCGGACGGTGAGCGTGGTCTTGGGCGCGTACGAGGCCGGGGGCAGCGGGGCCACCGCGATCCGGTCCAGACCGGGGCCGCGGCGGGCGGTGCTGAACACCTTCACCGTATTGGCACCGGCCTCCAGCGGCACGGACACCGCCGTGCTCTCCGGCACCTCGGGGCTGCCCGCGACCACGGGCACCTCGGTCGGCGCCGCGCCGTTGACACTCACCGACAGGGACGAGGCGGACGCGGCCGTGTGGTCCAACTCGAGCCGGTAGTCGCCCCGTTCGGGCGCCCGTACATCGCGGTACGTCACGGCGTTGCGCGCCCCGCCGCCGAGGCCGTCCACGCGCCAGCCGCCCGAGCAGGCGCCGCATGCCACGGAGTGGGCCGCGCCCGACGGCCGGTTCTGCCGTGCCTCGGCCTCCAGCGGCAGCGCGGTGCGGGTGGTCTTCGAGCGGCCGTACGCCACCTGGATCTCGTCGATGCGCAGCTGGTTGTAGAACTCCGGCGCCTGCGGACCGCCCCACAGGCTGCGCACCTCCAGCTTCAGATAGCGGGCGGTCCGGTCGCCGATGTCGATGGTGCGCACCCCGCGCGCACTGGGCAGCGTGCCGGAGCGCACCCGCGACCAGTGCTTTCCGTCGCCGCTCGCGTAGACGCGGTAGTCCTTGATGCGCGCGGAGTCCTCGGGGCGGCCGAAGGAGGACCGGGCGTGCGTCGGGGACCACTCGCGCTGGTTCACCGCCAGCGCCGTGGCGTGCTCGCGCGCACCCAGGTCGAGGGTGACGGAGACGGGCAGCTCGCCGCCGCTGTCCCAGTAGGTCTCGTAGTTGCCGTCGGCGAGGTCGGCCGCCGGGTGGCCGGTGCGCGCGGACGTGGCGGTGGCGCCGACACCGGACTGCGGGTGGAAGGGCCGTCGGCCGTCGGTCTCGACCTTGAAGACGGTGTCGTACGGATCCCAGTCGCGGATGCCGAGGATCGACAGATGGCCACCGGACTGGCTGAAGCGCATCGCCTCGCCGGTGCGCAGGTCGGTGACCCGGCGCACGGTGTAGCCGTTGTCGCCCAGCCGCACCATGTCGGTCCGGGGGCGGGTGACCACGTGCACGTACTGGGTGCGGTCGCCGTTCTCGCCCCGGCCCACGGTGACCACGCCGTGGGCGCCGTCGTTCCAGAAGCCGGGCTGCATACCGCCGTACAGGTAGCCGCCGCCCTCGACGCCGTACACCGACTCCCGTATGGGCTCGACCCACTTGCCCATGAAGTCGTTGAACTCCTCCTGCTGCGGCGGCAGTTCGCCGTTCACCATGGGGGTCTCGGCCATGAGCGACTTGATGGAGGAGCCCGCGTTGGTGATGTAGCGGCCGGTGCTGAGCCGGGCGTCGACCTCGTGGTCACCGCCGTCGTACCACCAGTTCCCGGTGGTCGGCAGCTTGTAGTCGGCCTCGGTGAGCCGGGGCATGGGGACCGTCACGGCGGCGGGGTAGTCGTACCCCGGGGTCATGCCGGTCTTCTGCTCATTGCTGACCGTGTCCATGATCGGCGTGTCTTCGTTGTTGTTGCTCAGCAGCCAGTCCGGCCGGCGCTCGCGGATCTTCTCGTAGAGACCGTTCTCCTCCCAGTACTCGTTGTCGTTGTCGATCCAGAACCCCGACAGCTCCGGGTACTTGTCCATGACCTCGAGGAACAGGTCGTAGCTGTACATGCCGAAGCCGCGGCGCGTGGTCAGGTCCACCTGCCGGCCCTTGTACGTCGAGTAGGCGGCCGAATCCAGCGTCTCGGTGCCGGACTCGTCGTGCCACTGCGGATCGTCGGTCATGTAGAGGATGACGCGCACGCCCTTGGCCTTGCCGGCGGCGACGAGTTCACCGAGCAGATCGCGTTCGGTGGCACAGCTGCCCGGGATCTTCGAGGGCCAGGGGCGGGCATAGCCCAGCCTGCTGTGGAAGGTGGCGAGCACGATGTACGAGGCGCCGAGCTTGCGCGCCTCGTCCACCCAGGTGTCGGCGCTCCAGCCGCCCTCGGTGACATCGCGCTCCCAGGTGGCGCAGTCGCTGTGCCGGGGGTGGGTGAACATGCCCCAGTGCAGGAAGAGTCCGGCGGTGGACTGGCGCAGCCACTCCTGCCGGGGGTGCTGGACCTCGGCCTGGGCGGGGGTGGCCAGGAGGCCGATGGCCAGGGCGAGTACGACCGCCGCGCACAGCGCGCGCCACCGGGAGCGGGCGGCGCGGGCGGCGCGTGGGGTGCGGGCGGCACCGGCGGCGCGTGGGG
>NZ_JAEEAP010001327.1 GCF_016103465.1 Streptomyces sabulosicollis | reverse complement strand
ACTGGCCAGCAACAGATGCTCCACCCCATGCTCAGCCACCAGATGCCGGGCCACCACACCCGCCAGCACACCCGACGCACCCGTCACCAACACCGTCCCACCCGAGACCAACCGCGCAGCCCCCTCGGGGGCCCCTGCAGGCTCGGCCACCCGCGACAAACGCGGGACCAGGACCATCTCGCCCCGAACCGCCAGCTGCGACTCCTCACCAG
>NZ_JAEEAP010001326.1 GCF_016103465.1 Streptomyces sabulosicollis | reverse complement strand
ACTCGACTAGTCGTCGGCAGGTCAGATGGGTATAAGAGACAGGTGTATGAGCGGTTGGCTGGGGTGGGTTTGGAGTATGGGCCGGTGTTTCAGGGGGTGCGGGCTGCGTGGCGTCGTGGTGATGAGGTGTTTGCCGAGGTGGTGCTTGGGGAGGAGCAGCGGGCGGAGGCGGGCCGGTTCGGTCTGCATCCGGCCCTCCTCGACGCCGCCCTGCA
>NZ_JAEEAP010001325.1 GCF_016103465.1 Streptomyces sabulosicollis | reverse complement strand
GGGGGGGGGGGGGGGGGGGGGGGGGGGGGGGGGGGGTGGGGGGGGGGGGGGGGGGGGGGGGGGGGGGGGGGGGGGGGGGGGGGGGGGGGGGGGGGGGGGGGGGGGGGGGGGGGGGGGGGGGGGGGGGTGGGGGGGGGGGGGGGGGGGGGGGGGGGGGGGGGGGGGGGGGGGGGGGGGGGGGGGGGGGGGGGGGGGGGGGGGGGGGGGGGGGGGGGGGG
>NZ_JAEEAP010001324.1 GCF_016103465.1 Streptomyces sabulosicollis | reverse complement strand
GGGAGATCGCTAGTACTGTCCTTAGGGGCGTGGAACGCGGATCGGATCCGGGATTGTGTCGGGCACGCTGTTGGGTGTCTGAGGGTGCGGGCAGGAATGCTTGTTCCTTCGGCCGGTCCCGGTGTACCACGCTGTAATGGGTGTGGGTGACGGGGTACGGGTCGTTGTTTGAGAACTGCACAGTGGACGCGAGCATCTGTGGCCAAGTTTTTAAGGGCGCACGGTGGATGCCTTGGCACCAGGAAC
>NZ_JAEEAP010000134.1 GCF_016103465.1 Streptomyces sabulosicollis | reverse complement strand
GTGCTGGGCGGCGCGGCGCTGGTGGCCGTGCTGCCCGCCCGGCACCTCGCCCTCCTCGTGGCCGCCGTCGTCCTCACGGGCGTGGCGGTGAGCCTGCGCGGCTTCGTGCCCGCGCCGAGGCGGCGGTCGGTGCTGCTGGCCGGTCTGATGTCGGGGCTGATGGGCACGGCGACCGCCATCGGAGGGCCGCCGATGGCCATGGTCTGGCAGCGCCTGAGCGGACCGCGGCTGCGCGCCACGATGAGCGGGTTCTTCCTGGCCGGTTCGGTGATGAGTCTGGCCACCCTGGCGGCGACGGGGGCGGTGCACACGTACAGCCTGTGGCGCACCGCCCTGCTGGCCCCGGCCGCGGCGATCGGGGTACTGCTCGCGCGCCCGCTGTCGAACCGGCTGGACATGCGGCGCACCAGGGCCGTCGCCATGGTGCTCGCGGTGGCGAGCGCGACCGTGCTGATGGTCCAGCAGTTCGTCTGAGCCGGGGCGGCACTTTTCCGTTGAAAGTTGGCACTGCCGCTTCTTCTTGCACCCGAACAGCCCGTCTAGCCTCGATTTCGCTCATCTCCCGGACGCCACACACGCGTTCGCCAGCGAAAGGTACTTCCCCATGCCCGAGGCTCCGTCGGAAAATGTCGGCAGCGACGGAATTCCGAAACCCGAGAATCGCCTTGGCGGTTTGGCGCACACGAATCGGCGCCGTGTTCTGTCCCTTCTGGCCGGGGCCTCGGCCACGGCCGCCCTGTCGACGAGCGGAGCGCTGACCGCCGCCGCGGCGACGCCGCGTGAAGCGGGCCGGACCCGTGTCGTCCTGCTCGGCACCGCCGGCGGTCCGTCCATGTTCGATCCCGGTCGTGCGGGTGTGTCCACGGCCGTGGTCTACGCGGATCGGGTCTATGTCGTGGACCTCGGCGTGGGGTCGTATCGGCGGCTGGGGCAGGCCGGTCTCGACCCGGCCGGGCAGGGCAATCTGCTGGCCAATGTGCGCGGGATTTTCTTCACCCATCTGCACAGCGACCACATGGTCGACTGGCCTTCGCTGTACGCCACGGCCGCATTCAATTCCATCGGGCGTACGCAACCGCCGATTCGCGTGTTCGGCCCGGGCCGGCGTGCCGCATTGCCACGCGTTTTCCCGCCCGGGTCCCCCGAGCCCCCGATCGTGAACCCCGATGACCCCATGCCCGGAATCTCGGCCATGACGTCGTATCTGCGCCAGGCGTTCGCGGCGGACCTGAACGACCGGGCGCGCGACAGCGCCACCCCCGACCCCTCGGGCATGTTCGACCTGCGGGACATCGACCTGACCGGGGTATGGGACGTCGACGCCGCCGGAAAGCCACCGCGTCTGAGCGGACCGATTCCGGTGTGGGAGGACGGTGAGGTCCGCGTCACCGCGACCCTGGTCGACCACCACCCCACGGCCCCGGCCTTCGCCTACCGGTTCGACACCCCCGACGGGTCCGTGGTGGTCTCCGGCGACACCACGGTCACCGCGAACCTCATCGACCTCGCACACGGAACCGACTACCTCGTGCACGAAGTGATCGATAAGCAATATGTCGACGATACGGTCTCGCAATTGCCGCCCGAACAAGCGAACGCGCTGCGCGAACACCTCCTCGCCTCGCACACCACCATCGAGCAGGTGGGCCGGGACGTGGCCGAGACAGCCGGCGCCCGCAATCTCGTGCTCACCCATCTCGTCCCCGCCAACAACGAGGTCGGCCGCTGGCAGCTGGCCCAGAAGGGCTACTCGGGCCGCTTGATCGTGGGTGCCGATCTCATGAGCCTCGCGGTGCGCCACTGACCGAGGGAAGGCGCAAGGGAACCGGGCCATCGGCCCGGTTCCCTTACCCGCGTGCCCGGTCAGCTCTCCGCTGCCACGGGGACGGCGCGGCGCTGTCCGGTGACCTTGGAGGAGGGCAGCCGCCCGGCCTTGGAGGTGCCGGTCATCGTCTCGCCCTCGACCGTCATGGTGAAGGCGAGGTTCAGCCGCATCGGCTTGGTGATCGCCTGACGCCAGGTGAGCTGGTCGCCGTCGAGCGTCACATCGGCCAGCGGGACCTCCTCTCCCGCACCGTGGGCCGTACCGGTCAGGGTGCCGTCCTCGTCGCGGAGTTCGATCACGGCCTTGATCCGGCCGATGGGTGTGGAGATGGACAGATCCCAGGTGCCTTCGACGGAGCCTGCGACGGACATGGTGGTGTGTTTCCTCACGGTAAAGGGGCTTACGGGGGTGGGGCTCACAAGAGTGGGGCCGGGTTGCGCCGGGGGCGGTGTCGTCACCGGGCGACGGGCGACAAGCCGTGGTGGCGCCAGGGGGTGCCACGGCGCTCGTAGGCGAACAGCTCCTCGACGGCGTGGGCGATCCGCGGCCCCATTTCGCGCTCCAGCAGGTACAGGCCCAGATCGAGCCCCGAGGTGACACCGGCGCCGGTGACGAGGTCGCCGTCGTCGACGACGCGGGCCCGGACCGCCTTGACGCCGGTGGCGTCCAGCATGTCCATGCCCATGTGATGGGTGGTGGCGTAGCGGCCCTCCAGCAGACCGGCCATGGCGAGGACGAGCGAGCCGCCGCACACCGTGGCGACGGTCACCTCCGGGCGGTCCATGGCGGCCTTCAGCAGCCCCGGCAGCCCGGTGCTGAGCGTCCGGCCCAGCAGGACGGGGATGAACTCGTCCTCCCGCCACTCGCCCGCGTCCGCGTCCGCGTCGTGGTCGGGGACCTCGCCGGGCTCCCCGACGCGGCCGGCGGCGCCGGGGACCACCACCAGGTCCGCCCTCGCGGGATCCAGCGCGGCCGTGGCGCGCAGCGGGACGCCGCCGACCCCGCTCACCACCTCACGCGGCCCTTCGGCGGACACCAGCTCCGCGCGCAGCGCTCCTCCGGAAGCCATGCCACCGGCGTGCAGCACCTCGAAGGGGGCAAGCACATCGAGGAGGTCGAAGCCGTCGAACAGGACGATTTGGGCGAGCATGAAAATGTTCCCTCACATGCGGTTACGGCCAGTCTGTCTGGCCCTGTCCCCGACGCTATGCGAGCGCGGAAGCGGCTCCCAGTGGCACGAGTGACAGGGTCCAACGGGATATCGCCAAGCGGACCGGAGAGCGCCGGAGGGTGCCGTGGCCAGGTGTCTCAGGCCGCGTCGGGCGGCATGTTGTACGGCGTCACCACCTGGATGGGCGAGGGCAGGGAGGGTCCGTGGTCGGGGAGGGCCCCGTGGGCCGTCATGACGATCTGGCAGGCGCGGCGCATGTCCTGGCGCAGGTCGTGGTGGAGCACCGCGGACAGCCGGCGCTCGCGCAGCAGCCGCGTGTTGTCGTGGTCGAGGTCGTGGGCGATGAACACCTCGTAGGTGCGGCCCAGTTCCTCGAAGGCTTGGATCGTCGCGGTGTTTCCGCCACCGATCGAGTAGACCGCCCGGATGTCCGGGTCGCGCCGCAGCGCCCGCAGGACCAGGTCGTGCTGGGTGGCGTCCAGGCCGTCGCTGTCGGTGACCTCGACGAGCGTGCGCCCGGGGTGGGCGTTGCGCAGGGCGCTGCGGAAGCCCATCTCGCGTTCCTCCTCACCGCGGAAGAAGCCCCGGCTGACGGTGGTGAGCACATTGCCGGGGCGGTCGCCGAGCCACTGGCCCAGAAGGTACGCGGCGGTGGCTCCGGCGGCGCGGTTGTCGATGCCGACGTAGGACCGGCGCGCACTGCTGGGCAGGTCGGTCACCAGGGTCACGACCGGGAGCCCGACGGCGGCCAGGCGGCCGACGGCTGCCGTGACCTCGGGGACGTCGGGCGCCTTGAGGACGACTCCCTGGCAGCCGCCGCGTGCGGCGATGCGGTCCAGCGTGGCGATCAGCTCCTCCACCGGCCCGGTCTCGCGGAAGTGGAAGCGCGACCGCATCACCGCCGGGCGCAGCGAGGGCAGCTCCGCCTCCAGGGCGGCGCGGACCGCCGAGGAGAAGCGCTCGGGCGCCTGCATCACGATGTCGATCATGAAGGTGCGGCCGCCGATGCGGACCTGGGTGCGCTGCCGGTCCAGGTCCTTGATGGCCTGGTGGACCTCCCGGCTGGTGCTCTCGCGCACCCCGCCCCGGTTGTTCAGCACCCGGTCGACGGTGGCCTCGCTCAGGCCCGCCTGCCGGGCGATCTCCCGGATGGGATACGGATGGGCCATCGGCGCGCCTCTCTGAGGGGTTTTTGATGGATGGCTGAGGATTGCTCGATGCTCAGCCGATCACAACACTGACAGAAAGCCGCAGCCTACGGGAAGGATCGGAACGGAATGCCCCTCATCGCCTCGAGGTCTCATGCCTGGCTCACTGAGGCCGACTGCTCCCTCGATTCCTTCCGCTCCCTGGTCGAGCGGACCACCGACCCCGGCGACCACCCCGGCGCCGATGCCGTGGAGCGGAACGTCCCCGTCTACGACGGCGACCGCCTGCGTGCCCGGGCCGCCACCGCGTCCGGACGCCGGGAGGCGCAGGCGGAGCTGGTCCACGCCCTGCTGGACGGCCCCGGCATCGTGGTGTTCAAGCACGCCTTCCCCGACGCGTCGGTCCTGGACCGGACCACCGAGGCGTTCACGGCGCTGATCGAGCGGGAGCGGGCGGCGGGCGCGGACCGGGGTGACCACTTCGCCAAGCCCGGCGCCAACGACCGGGTGTGGAACGCGCTGGAGAAGCTGGCCCTGAGCGCACCGGAGGTGTTCGCCGACTACTACGCCAACGACCTCCTCGCCCTCGTGGCCACCGCCTGGCTCGGCCCCGGCTACCAGGTCACCTCGCAGATCAACCAGGTCAACCCGGGGGGCGCGGCCCAGAGCGTGCACCGCGACTACCACCTCGGCTTCCTCTCAGAGGCGCGGGCCGCGGCCTATCCCGCCCATGTCCACCGGCTCTCCCCGGTGCTGACCCTGCAGGGCGCCGTCGCCCACTGCGCCATGCCCGTCGAGTCCGGCCCGACGCTCTATCTGCCGTACTCGCAAGCGTACGAGCCCGGCTATCTGGCCTGGCGCCGCCCGGAGTTCATGGACTACTTCGCCGAGCACCACGTCCAGCTGCCGCTGGAGGCGGGCGACGCGGTCTTCTTCAACCCCGCGCTCTTCCACGCCGCCGGGCACAATCGCTCCACCGACATCCGGCGGATGGCGAACCTGCTGCAGATCTCCTCCGCCTTCGGCCGCGCCATGGAGACCGTCGACCGCGAGGCGGTGGTCAACGCCGTCTTTCCCGTACTGCGGCGGCGCAAGGCCGAGGGCGCCACCGAGGACTGGCTGCACAACGTGGTCGCGGCCTGCGCCGAGGGCTACCCCTTCCCCACCAACCTCGACCTCGACCCGCCGGTCGACGGTCTCGCCCCGGACTCCCAGGCCGACCTCGTCCAGCGCGCCCTGGAGCGGGACTGGACCCCCGACACCCTGCGTACGGAACTGCGGGCCGGTGCCGAGCGCCGCCGGAGCTGAAGGAGACGGACCGCTCATGGGACTGCTGCAGGACAAGATCATCCTGGTCAACGGGGGCAGCCAGGGAGTCGGCGCGGGCATCGTCCGCGCCGCCGCCCGCGAGGGGGCCACGGTGGTCTTCACCGGACGCCGCCCCGAGGCCGGTGAGCCGCTGGCCGGGGAGGTCACCGCGCGGGGGGCCACGGCCTCCTTCCTCCGCGCCGATCTGACCGACCCCGCGCAGGCACGCGGCAGCGTGGAACGGGTGGTGGCGGCCCACGGCAGGATCGACTGCCTGGTCAACTCCGCCGGGCTCACCTCCCGCGGCACCCTGCTGGACACCACGCCCGAACTGTTCGACGCGCATATCGCGATCAACCTGCGCGCCCCGTTCTTCGCGATGCAGGCCGCCGTCGCCGACATGGTGGCCAGGAAGTCCCCGGGCACCATCGTCAACATCATCTCCAACTGCGCACACGGCGGATATCCGTTCCTGGCGCCGTACTCCGCCGCGAAGGCCGGGCTCGCGGGCCTCACCCGCAACGCCGCCCACGCCCACCGCTGGGACCGCGTCCGCGTCAACGGCCTCAACCTCGGCTGGACCGACACCGAGGGCGAGGACGAGATCCAGCGGACCTTCCACGGCGCCGGCGACGACTGGCGCGAGGAGGCGGCCCGCGCCCAGCCGATGGGCAAGCTGGGCCAGGTGGACGAGATCGCCGATTTCGTCGTCCTCCTCCTCTCCGACCGCAGCGGGGTCGTCACCGGCTCGGTCATCGACTGGGACCAGATCGTCCTCGGCGGACTCGGCTGAACCGCCGCACCGTCGGAAAGCCCCACCCGCACCGTCAGAAAGGGACACAACTCCCATGCGTATCGGCATCATGGGCCTGGGCCGGATCGGCGCCTTCCACGCCGGGACCCTGTCCACGCTCGACGCGGTGGACTCCCTCGTGGTCACCGACCCGGTCGCCGCGGCCGCCACCGCCGCCGCCGAGCGCTTCGGCGCCCGCGCGGTCGACTCACCGGAGGCCGTGCTCGCCGCCGGTGTGGACGGCGTCGTGATCGCCGCGGCCACCGACGTCCACCCCGAACTGCTCCTCGCCGCCGTGCGGGCGGGCGTACCGGTCTTCTGCGAGAAGCCCGTGGCACGCACGATCGAGGAGAGCCTCGACGTGCTCCGCGCGGTGGAGGGCAGTGGTGTGGAGGTCCAGATCGGCTACAACCGGCGCTTCGACCCCGGGTACGTGGCCGCGCGGGCGGCGGTGGTCAGCGGTGAGCTCGGGCCACTGCACACCGTGCGGTCCACCACCTTGGACCCCGAGCCGCCGCCGGCCGCCTATGTGGCCGTCTCCGGCGGCATCTTCCGCGACTGCGCCGTCCACGACTTCGACACCGTCCGGTGGGTCACCGGCCGCGAGGTCACCGAGGTCTACGCGACCGGCGCCAACCGCGGCGCGGAGTACATCGCGGCCGCCGGAGACGTGGACACCGCCTCCTCCCTCCTCACCCTGGACGACGGCACCCTCGCCGTGGTCTCCAACACCCGCCACAATCCCCGCGGTTACGACGCGCGGCTCGAGCTCCACGGCATGACGGACAGCATCGCCGCGGGCCTGGAGGACAGGCTGCCGCTGCGCTCCGCCGAACCGGGCGCCACCTTCCCCGGCGGCACACCGCACCACTTCTTCATGGACCGCTTCGCCACCGCCTACCGGGCCGAGCTCACCGCCTTCACCGAGGTCGCGGCGGGTCTGCGCCCCTCCCCCTGCACCATCGCCGACGCCGTCGAGGCCGGATGGATCGCCGAGGCGTGCACCCTGTCGCTGCGCGAACACCGCCCCGTGAGCATGGAGGAGGTACGGAAGGCATGACGACAGCCGAGCCGCTGCGCATCGGGGTCCTGGGCGCCGCCCGGATATCCGGGCTCTCCCTCGTCGGACCCGCCCGTGCGGGCGGCCACCGTCTCGTCGCGGTGGCCGCCCGCGGCCGCGGCCGGGCCGATGCCTTCGCCGCCGAGCACGGTGTCGAGCGCGTCCTGGACTCCTATGCCGATGTGATCGCCGATCCCGATGTCGAGGTCGTCTACAACCCCCTGGCCAACAGCCTGCACGGGCCGTGGAACCTCGCCGCCCTCGCCGCGGGCAAGCACGTGCTGACCGAGAAACCCTCGGCGAGCAACACCGCGGAGGCCACCGAGGTGCGCGACGCCGCCGCCAAGGCGGGCACCGTCTTCATGGAGGGCTTCCACTACCTCTTCCACCCCGTCACCCGCCGCCTCCACGACCTGCTCGGCTCCGGGGAACTCGGGGAGCTGCGGCATGTGGAGACGATGGTGGCCATGCCCGCCCCGCCCGGGTCCGACCCCCGCTGGTCCCTCGCCCTGGCCGGGGGCGCCCTGATGGACCTGGGCTGCTACGGCCTGCACGGGCAAGCCACGCTCGCCCCCTGGGCCGGCGGTCCCCCGCGCCTGGTCACCGCCCGGGGCGGCGCACGGCACGGCGCACCGGAGGTGGACGAGTGGCTGGACGCGGACCTGGCCTTCCCCAGCGGCGCCACCGGATCCGCCCGCTGCCATATGGCGTGCGAGGAGTGGCGGATGAGCTTCACGGTCATCGGCTCGCGGGGCGAGGCCACGGCCATGAACTTCGTCCAGCCCCATCTGGACGACCGCGTCGTGGTGCGTACGCCCGCGGGTGAGCGGACCGAGGAGCTGGGCAGGCGCTCCTCGTACACCTACCAACTGGAGGCGTACGCCGCGCGCGTGCGGCACGGGGCGCCGCTTCCGCTGGACGCGGAGGACGCGCTGGCCACCATGTCCCTGATCGACGCGTGCTACCGCGCCGCCGGTTTCCCGCCCCGGCCCCGTGCCGCGCTTCGGCTTTCGGGCTGATCCGCGAGACGGCCCGCACCACGGAGTGCCCCCGCCCGTCGGCGGGCGGGGTCCCCGGCCGGGTTCAGCCCGCCGGGTCGGCTGCCGTCCCCGGCCGGGCAGCCCCGGGCGCGCCGGCGCGCAGCCCGTCCATGACCAGGTCCAGGAGCCGCCGGGCGCGCGCCTGCCCGTTCTCATCGGGGCCGATCTGCCACAGGCCGGCGATGGCCAGCAGGAAGTCGTCGGTGGTGACGCCCGGGCGGATGGTGCCGACCTCCTCGTTGGCCCGCAGCAGGAGCGCCACGGCCTCGGTCACCTGGCCGTGCCCCGGCTTCTCCTGGCCGCAGGGGGCGCTGGTGGCCTTGTGCAGCGCGTCGGCCAGCCCGGCCTTGGCCATGGCGAACCGGGCGAGGTGCCCCATCCACTCCCGCAGCGCCTGGTCCGGCGTACGCGTCCGCAGCAGCTCGGCAGCGGTGTCCGCCACCTGCCGCATCTCATGGCGGTAGATCTCCAGGACGAGGGCCTCCCGGCTGGGGAAGTTGCGGTACAGCGTGCCCTGCCCCACGCCCGCCTTCTTCGCGATGGTGCTCAGCGGCACGTCCGCCGAGCGCGTCAGCTCCGCCAGCGCCACGTCCAGGATGCGCTCGCGGTTCGCAGCTGCGTCCGAGCGCAGACGCGCGTCCTTCTCTGCCCGCACCCGTCCTCCTTCCTGACCCCGCCGTAGCGCCGACCTTGCTCACCGGACAGCTGTCCGCTAAGTTTCATGCATAGCGGACAGCTGTCCGCTTAGGTCCACCTTACCGGCTGGAACGGCCGGTGTGGATGGCCGAAACCGAGCGCCGACCGGCATTGTCCCGCATCCCATATCCCCCGGGACTCCCTCCCTAGGCCCCGGGACCCTCCATCGGACGACGTCAACGCGCACCACATCCGCGAAAGAAGGCTGATCATGGCCCCATCGACGTCCAGCGTCATCACGCTGACCATCAACGGCGAGAAACACACGCTGCCCGTCGACCACCGCACCACCCTGCTCGACGCCCTGCGGGAGCAGCTCGACCTCACCGGGACCAAGAAGGGCTGCGACCAAGGCCAGTGCGGTGCCTGTACGGTGCTGCTCGACGGCCGCCGGGCCGTCTCCTGCCTGCAGCTCGCGGTGGCGGCCGAGGGCCGCGAGGTCACCACCATCGAGGGCGTGGCCGAGGGCGACGAGCTGCACCCGGTGCAGCAGGCGTTCCTCGACCTCGACGGCTACCAGTGCGGTTACTGCACCCCGGGGCAGATCTGCTCCGCCCTCGCCGTGCTCGAGGAGCACGCGGCGGGCTGGCCGAGCGCCGCCACCGCCGACGTACGCCCCGAAGCGGGCCCCCCTCCCCTGAGCCCGGACGAGATCCGGGAGCGGATGAGCGGCAACCTGTGCCGCTGCGGCGCCTATGTGTCGATCGTGCAGGCGGTCGCGCGGGCGGCCGAGGCGCGCACGGCCGGGACCGAGGAGGCCCTCGCATGAAGGAGTTCGGCTACCAGCGGGTCCTGGACGTCTCCGAGGCGGTCTCCGTGCTCGGCGCCGACCCCGACGCGCGTTTCCTCGGCGGCGGCACCAATCTGGTCGACCTGATGAAGACCGGCGTCGAGCGGCCCGGGCGCCTCGTCGACGTACGCGAACTGCCGCTGGACCACGTCGAGGTGACCCCGGACGGGGGCCTGCGCATCGGGGCCACCGTCACCAACAGCGACCTGGCCGCCCACCCCGAGGTGCGGCGCCGCTATCCGGCCCTCGCCCAGGCCGTCCTGGCCGGTGCGTCCGGGCAGCTGCGCAACATGGCCACCGTCGGCGGCAACCTCCTGCAGCGCACCCGCTGTGGCTACTTCACCGATGTGGCCGGGCCCTGCAACAAGCGCCTCCCCGGCAGCGGCTGCCCGGCCATCGAGGGTGAGCACCACAACCACGCGATCCTCGGCGCCTCCGCGCACTGCGTGGCCACCCACCCCTCGGACATGGGGGTCGCGCTCGCCGCCTTCGACGCCGTCGTACGGTACGAAACCACCGACGGCCCGGGTGAGTTGCCGCTCGCGGACTTCTATCTGCCCGTGGGCGACACCCCGCACCTGGAGACCGCGCTGCCGTCCGGCGCGCTGATCACCGGGATCACGCTGCCCCCGGCCCCGGTGGCCGCCCACTCCCGCTACCGCAAGGTCCGCGAGCGCGCGTCCTACGCCTTCGCGATCGGCTCGATCGCCGCCGCCCTCGACGTCCGGGACGGGACCGTCCACGAGGTCCGCCTCGCCCTCGGAGCGGTCGCTTCCCGGCCATGGCGGGCCCTGACGGCAGAGCGGGCGCTGACCGGGGGCCCGGCGACCGCGGAGGCGTTCGCCGCCGCCGCGGACGCGGAGCTGGCCGCCGCCGAGGCACTGCCCCACAACGGATACAAGGTGCCGCTGATGCGCAACCTCGTCGTGGCCCTGCTGACCGAACTCACCGAGGAGGCCGCCCGATGACCACGACGACCGGAGCCACCACGACGACGGGCGCCTTCGGCACCGCGCGCACCCGCGTGGAGGGCCGGGAGAAGGTCACCGGTGCGGCCCGCTACGCGGGCGACATCCCCCTGCCCGACCTCGCCCACGGCTGGATGGTGCTGTCCACCGTCGCCCGCGGCCGTATCAGCGCGGTCGAGACCGAGCCGGTCCTCGCGATGCCCGGTGTCCTCGCGGTCATCCACCACGAGAACGCCCCGCGGGTCAACCTGGACTACATGGGCATGATCGGGAAGCCCGACCCGATCCTCGGGGTCTTCCAGAACGACCGCGTCCCCTTCATGGGCTGGCCGGTGGCGCTGGTCCTCGCCGAGCGGCCCGAGCAGGCCAGGGAGGCCGCGGAGGCGCTGGTCGTCCGGTACGACCAGGAGCCGCACGACATCGCCTTCACCTCCGGGCACCCGGATGCGTACACCCCCGCGGATTCGCCCTTCGGGCCGGCGGTGGCGACGAAGGGCGACGTCGAGGCCGAGCTCGCCGCGTCCACGTTCGTCGTGGACTCCGAGTACACCACCCCGGAAGAGCACCACAACCCCATGGAGCCGCACGCGGCGACGGCCCACTGGGACGGCGGCCGGCTCGAGGTCTTCGACTCCAACCAGGGCAGCACGATGGTGGCCGCCGAGCTCGCGCAGATCTTCTCCCTCGACGCGGAGTCGGTGCGGGTGCGGTCCGAGCACGTCGGCGGCGGATTCGGCTCCAAGACGACCCGCCCGCACCAGGTGGCCGCCGCCATGGCCGCCACCATCCTCCAGCGCCCGGTGCGCGTGGTCATGACCCGCCGCCAGATGTTCTCCACCATCGGCTACCGGAGCCCCACCGTGCAGCGGGTCAGGCTCGGGGCCGACGAGTCAGGGCGGCTGCGGGCGCTCGACCACCGGTCCGAGTGCGTCACGTCGACGGTCCACGAGTTCATCGAGCGGAGCGCCACGGTGGGCCGCGTGATGTACGACGCCGACGCGCACTACACCAGCGACCGGGTGGTACGGCTCGACGTGCCGACACCGACGTTCATGCGCGCACCGGGCGAGGCACCGGGGTCGTTCGCGCTGGAGTGCGCGATGGACGAGCTCGCCGAGAAGTCCGGCATCGACCCGGTCGAGCTGCGCGTCCGCAACGAACCCGACCGGGGCCCCGTCTCGGGCCTGCCGTTCAGCAGCCGCAATCTGGTCGCCTGCTACGAGGAGGGGGCCCGCAGGTTCGGCTGGGCCGACCGGGACCCCCGTCCGGGGGTGCGCCGCGAGGGCCGGTGGCTGCTCGGGACCGGTATGGCGGCGGCCAGCTTCCACTCCGGGGCCGGGCCGTCCACGGCGGCCGTGACGGCGGAGGCGGACGGCACCTTCACCGTGCGCATCAACGCGGCGGACATCGGCACCGGCGCCCGGACGGCCATCAACCTGGTCGCCGCGGACGGGCTGGCGGTGGATCCGGAGCGGGTCCGGGTGGTCATGGCCGACAGCGACCTCGGCCCGGCGATGCTCGCCGGTGGCTCGATGGGCACGCGCTCCTGGGCCTGGGCGGTGGCGATCGCGGTGAGCGAACTGCGCGAGCGGCTGGCCCTGGGCGGCGACATCCCGCCCGAGGGAATCACCGCGCGCTCCGACACCACGGAGGCCATCGGCGCCCTGGCCAACAAGGAACGGCACTCCTTCGGCGCCCAGTTCGCCGAGGTGGCCGTGGACGTCACCAGCGGAGAGGTCCGGGTGCGGCGGATGCTCGGCATCTTCGCGGCGGGCCGGATCGTCAATCCCCTCACCGCCCGCAACCAGCTCGTCGGCGGGATGATCTGGGGCATCTCCATGGCCCTGCACGAGGAGGCGGTCCGGGACCGGGCCTCGGGCGGCCTGGTCGCTCCCGACCTCGCGGGCTACCACTTCGCCGCGAACGCCGATGTGCCGCTGGTCGAGGCGGACTGGGTGGACGACCCGGACCCGGACGACCCGGTCGGCATCAAGGGCGTCGGTGAGGTCGGCATCGTGGGGGCCGCGGCGGCGATCGCCAACGCGGTGTGGCACGCCACCGGCGTCCGCCACCGCAACCTGCCGATCCGCCCGGACCGGGTCCTGTCGGCGGGGACGAACGTGCCGGAGCCCGGCCACGCGGGCTGACCCTCACCGTCGAGTGCGCGGCGCCGGCCAGGTCCCCCGCCTGGCCGGCGCCGCGCTCATGGGTGAGGCGTGAACGCGTCCGGCGGCCACAGCCGACACCGGGTCGACGCCGCACCCGCGCCGGATACCGCCGATCGGCTGGCACTGTGCGGCGATCCAGTCATCTTCCCGCTCCGCCCGCTCCCCTCCGTGCCCCGGCGGGGAACACTCGGCCAAGCCGAGGAGAGCAGAGAGGGCACCGATGAGCGACGACTTCGTGCTGGACGTGACCAGGATCCGTGACGACGCCCGGCGGAAGATGGCGGCCGGGCCGGTGACGGACACCTACGGTCTGGACAAGGACCGGGTCATCGGCATCCTCAATGACGTCATCGCGACCGAGGTGGTGTGCTGGCTGCGCTACACCCGCCACGCCATCTCGGCCAGCGGGATCGACCGCGCCCAGGTGTCCTCGGAGTTCACCGAGCACGCGAAGGAGGAGATGCAGCACGCGCTGCGCGCCGCCGAACGCGTCTCCCAGCTCGGCGGCGACCCCGACTTCGACCCCGCCTCGCTGACCCAGCGCGCCCACACCGACTACACCACCCCGGCCGACAACGACCTGAGGGCGATGCTGGAGCACAACCTGCTCGCCGAGCGCATCGTGATCGCCAGCTATCAGGAGATCATCCGCTGGCTGGGCGAACACGATCCGACCACCCGCCGGCTGATGGAGTCGATCCTGGAGGAAGAGGAGGAGCACGCCGACGATCTGGTGGATCTGATCGGCGTCTGACACCCATGGTGGGTCGGCCCATGACCGCGCGGTGGCCCCGCCCGTTCTCCTGCCTCATCGTGACCGCCCTGGCCTCGGCCCTGCTCGCCGGGTGCGGGGAGGGCGACCGGCATGGCCGGAGCTGTACCGGCCGCGCGGGCGAGGATCTCTCCAGCCGCACCGTGGCCGGTGGCGACCTGTGGCAGAAGAAGCTGCGCTGCGTCAACCTCGAACGGTCCACCCTGACCGGGTTCGTGTCCGAAGCCAATCTGCGCCGCGGCAATCTCTACGAGACGCGGCTGGCCGGGGTGTCGCTGGAGAACGTCGATCTGCGGGGCGCCGACCTGCGGCGGGCGGACCTCAGCTCCGTCACCCTCTCCCGGGTCGATCTGCGCGGCGCCGACCTGAGCGGCGCCAGGCTCGGCAGGGGTCTGCTCACCGACGTCAGCTTCGAGGGCGCACAGCTGGACGACGCGGATCTGCGGGCGGCGTCCCTCACCCATGTCGCCCTCAACGGAGCGGATCTGCACGGCGCCGATCTGGCCGGAGCCACGGTGTCCGACTCCGATCTCCGCGGCGCGCGGCTGCGGGATGCCGACATCGCGACGACGAGCTGGGAGAACGTCCTCTGCCCGGACGGCTCCCGGTCGAGCGCACGGGTCTCCTGCGCCGACCATCTGGACCGGGCGGAGAAACGGTCCTCGGGTCAGCTTCCCCCGGCGTCGGCCGCCTTGTCGGTCTCCCCCTGAGGGGTCTTCCGCGCGCGGTGCGCCTGTTCGAGACCTTTCATATAGGCGTCCAGATAGTCGGCGTCCGACAGGCGGGCACAGGGCGCCGGGACGGGGTGGGAGCGGACCGCTCCACCCTTGTGGGCGGCGGCCCGGTCGGCGATGGCATCGACACAGGCCCGGGTGACCTCGGCCTTCTCGGCGGCGGCCGGAGTGCCGCTCGGGGTGCTCTTGTCGTGCGCGTCACCGCCGGTGGAACAGCCGGTCAGGAGCAGGGTGATGGCGATGACTGCCGCGGCGTGGACGGTGCGGGTGCCCATGTGTCTCCCAGGTGCGTGGATGGTGGGGTGCATCATGCGGCGCGGGGGCGGCGGGCCGGGAGAGCCGGGTATGCGTTGTGATGAAACGGTGACCGAACGGGCGTACGGATGAACCCACGCCGTAACCCGGGCAAAGCGACGGCCGGGGACGGTCCGTGGCGAGCCCGCGTACCCGACCGGACCGGGCACAGGATGTCGGGTCCGGCAGGGTGCCGGCTTCCTAACGTGATCAGCGTCAAGGAAGGAGACCGAGGTGCTGGAGCGGCTGAACGAGGCCCTGGACCACATCGAGTCGCATCTGGATCAGCGGATCGAGGTGGCCGGGCTGGCGCGGATCGCGATGACGTCGGAGTACCACTTCCGGCGGCTGTTCTCCGCGCTGGCGGGGATCTCGCTGTCGGAGTACGTCCGGCGCAGACGGCTCACCCTCGCGGGGGCCGAGGTGCTCGCCGGGGAGCGGACGCTCCTGGAGATCGCGGTGCGCTACGGCTACGGCTCGGGGGAGGCGTTCGCGCGGGCGTTCCGGGCCATGCACGGTGTGGGCCCGGGCGAGGCCCGGCGGGCGGGTGCCTCGCTCAGCTCCCAGCCGCGGATGTCCTTCCGCCTCATCGTCGAAGGGAGCAGCAGTATGCGGTACCGGGTCGTGGAGAAGGAGCGGTTCCAGGTGGTCGGCAGGAAGGTCCGCGTTCCGCTCGTCCATGAGGGGGTGAATCCGCGGATCGCGGAGTTCATCCGGGGCCTCGGACAGGAGACGATACGGCGCATCGCCGAACTGTCCGACCAGGAGCCGGAGGGGATCCTGGGGGTGAGCGACAACCTCGACCCGAGCCGGGCCGAGGGAACCGAACTCGACTACTACCACGGGGTGGTGACCGGGGCCGCCGCCCCGGACGACCTGGACACGCTCACCGTCCCGGCCGGGGCGTGGGCCGTCTTCGAGAACTCCGGGCCGTTCCCGCAGGCGCTCCAGTACCTGTGGCGGGACGTCTTCACACAGTGGTTCCCGTCCAACCCCTACCAGAGCAGGCCGGGGCCGGAGATGCTGCGCACCCGGCTGTCGCAGGACGGGGCGCGGGCGGACGCGGAGCTGTGGATCCCCGTCGAGCGGACCGCGGTCTGACGCTCCGTACCGTGATCCGGTCCGGCCGCCGGTGCCTTGCCCGGCCGGCCGGACCGGGCGGTTCTCACCCACTCCCCCGCGCGCCCTTGGGCCCTCGCACCAGACCGGCGACGAGCGCGAGGAAGGGGATGACGCCGAGGACGACGCTCGCGCCCACACCGACGCCGGTGACGAGCGTGAAGTTGGAGAACACCAGCCACAGCGCGGTGAGCAGTCCGGCCACGGCCAGCAGCGGCGCGATCCGGGTCTGCCAGACCCGGCCCGAGGAGAGCCGGGCCTCACGCGCGAAGAAGGCGACCACGGCGAAGGACGTGATGAGCATGAGCAGGATCATGCCGACCGTCGCCACCCCCGCCATGGAGCCGAAGACCCCCACCAGCGGGTCCAGTCCGGCGACCGCGCAGCAGACGACCAGGACCAGCGCGGTGACGGTCTGGACGACCGAGGAGACGGACGGCGAGTGGTGGCGCGGATGGACGACGCCCAGCCGTGCGGGAAGGAGGTCCTTGCGGGCCAGGGTGAAGGTGTAGCGGGCGATGACGTTGTGGAAGGAGAGCACACAGGCGAAGAGGCTGCTGAGCAGCAGTACCTGCATCACATCCCGCAGCGCCGTGCCGACGTAAGCCTGCGCGGTGTCCATCAGCATGTTGCCCTGCCCGTCCAGGGTCTTCTGGGCCACGGCCGGGGCGTCCTCGGTGCCCGCCGCCAGGACCAGCGCCCAGCAGGACAGCGTGTAGAACCCACCGATGATCAGGACGGCGAGGTAGGTGGCCCGGGGGATGGTCCGCTCCGGGTCGCGGGCCTCGTCCCGGAAGACGGCGGTGGCCTCGAAGCCGATGAATCCGGTGATGGCGAAGAGCACGGCCACGCCCAGCGGTCCGGAGAACGCCGCGTGCGGGGTGAACGACTCCACGGTGACACCGTGGGCGCCGCCCCGGGCGAAGATCCCGGCGTCCAGGACGAGCACCACCGCGATCTCGAGGACGAGTGCGACGCCGAGGACCTTGGAGCTGAGGTCGATGTGGCGGTAGCCGAGGAAGGCCACGATGCCGAGCGCCGCGAGCGCCCACACCCACCAGGGCAGGGACGGCCCGCCGAAGGTGTGGAGGACATCGTTCACGGCCCATCCCAGATAGCCGTAGACGCCGACCTGGATCGCGGTGTACGCGACGAGCGCGACGGCGGCCGTGCCCACTCCGACCCGGTCCCCCAGGCCACGGGTGGCGTAGGCGTAGAAGGCCCCGGCCTGCGGAACGTGGGGCGTCATGGTGACGAAGCCGACCGCGAACACCAGCAGGACCAGCGAGGCGAGGGCGAAGCCGACGGGGGCTCCGGCACCGGGGCCGCCGGCGATGGCGAGCGGGACGTTCCCGCCGACCACCGTGAGGGGCGCGGCGGCGGCGATCACCATGAAGACGATGGCACCGGTGCCGAGCCGCCCCGAGAGATTCGTCCGGGTCGGTCGCGCGGTGGGTTCGTGCACATCGGGGTCGGTCAGCATGACGGGTCCTTGGTGGCGCGGGCGGACGGGGTGAAGAGGTCTGGCCGGAGGTCGGCCAGATACGGATTGGCCTTGCGCGCTTCCCGGACCGTGTGCGGTTCCACGGTGGCGAGGAGCAGCCGGTTGCCGTGTTCGACGCTGTCCAGCACGGTCGCCGACGGGCTCACGATGGAGCTGCGGCCGACGTAGCGCAGTGAACCCTCGTCGCCGTCATGGTTGACGTAGGCGATGTAGATCTGGTTCTCCCAGGCACGCACCCTCAGCAGGTGCTCGGCGATGAACTCGTACGGTTGCATCTGGGCGGTCGGGACCGCGACGAGGTCCGCGCCGGCCAGGGCGGCGGCCCGTACGTTCTCGGGGAACTCCACGTCGTAGCAGATCAGCATCGCGATCCGGACGCCTTTGTGGTCGATGACCGGAGCGGTCCGGTCGCCCGGTGTGAAGTACCTGCGGTCGAGTTCGCCGAAGAGGTGGGTCTTGCGGTGGCGGCCGAGGATCGCTCCGGCCGGGTCGATGAAGAAGGCGCTGTTGTAGTAGGCGCCGTCGTCGTACTCGGGCGCTCCGAGGACGAGTGCGATGCCGTGGGCGGCGGCGATCTCCTGTGCCGGGGAGAGCAGATCGGTGCGGGCCAGGTCGAGGACGGCGTCGCCGATGTCGTAGCCGGTGACGAACAGCTCGGTGGTGATGAGGAGTTCGGCGCCTTCGGCGCGGGCCCGGCGGCACGCCGCGTCCAGTTCGCGGAGGTTGGCGTCGACGTCGCCGGGCGTTCCCGCCGTCTGCAGTCCGGAGATCTTCATCAGTGCCTTCGACAGTGGGCGTCCAGGGGTGAATGCGAGCCATGAAAACATGCTCACTTTGATCAGGTAAACCCCCGGAGGTTACGGTTCCGCAAAGCGCCGGTCCCCCTCCTGAGAGCGTGGGGAGGCTGCCGGGCGGGGTGCCTACGCTGAGGGAATGGCGACCCAGGAACCGTCCAGCGCACCCAGCGCACTGACCAGCAGCGCCCTCGCCGCGATCCGCCGCACCAGCGCCGTCGACACCGTGCGGGCCCGGATCTCCCTGGCGGTCGACCTGGGCCTGCTGGCGCCCGGGGAGCGGCTGCCCAACGTCCGGGCCACGGCGGCGGCGCTGGGGGTCGGCGAGATCACCGTCCGCCGGGCCCTCAGCACCCTGGAGCGCGAGGGCGTCGTCCAGCGGCGCCCGGGGCGTACGGGCGGCACCTTCATCGCGGAGCGGCCCCGCCGCCGCACCGTGGCGCAGGTGGCGGCCTACCGGGAGGACAGCGAACGGGTGCACCGGCTGATCGACGAGCGCATCGTGCTGGAGGCCGGTTTCGCCCAGCTGGCCGCCGAGCGGCTCGATCAGCCGGGGCTGGACCGGCTCGACGGCTGCATCCGGGAGATGGACGCGGCCGAGAGCTGGGCCGAGTTCCACGCCGGCGACAGGCGGTTCCACCTGGCCCTCGCCGAGGGCGCCGGGCTACCCTCCGCGCTGGGGATGTACCAGCGGGTCACCGGAGAGCTGTACGCGTACTTCCTGCCCTATCCGCTGGACTACCTCCGCGGCAGCAACGAGCAGCACAAGGCCATCAGGGACGCGCTCGCCGCGCGGGACGCCGCCTCGGCGGCCGCCCTCCTCCACGCCCACGTGGCGGAGCTGCACCACTCGATGTACGTCGGCCTCGCGGACACCGCCGAGCGGGGCGACGACGGCTGACCCGAGGCCATCCGCACCTGTGGCCCACCCCACAGATCGCATGGTGAGACCGGGGTCCAATTCTTGAAACCCGGACCATATCCTGGAGTACATGTCCGCACCCGCCCGTCTGCTCTGTCTCGCGCTGTTCGCGAGCTCGGCGTGGTGCGTCGACGACGGCCTCTGTCGCCGCTGAGCCGGAACCAGCCGGTTTCCCCACCGCGCGCCGCCGCCCCCGGCGCCGCGCCGTCCGGCCGGGCCCTCCCGCCCAGCGTCATCC
>NZ_JAEEAP010001323.1 GCF_016103465.1 Streptomyces sabulosicollis | reverse complement strand
TCAGGCGGTGGTGACCGGGACCTTGCGCCGTGACCAGGACACGCTCCGGCAGGTTCTGGCCTCTTTGGCCCAGCTGCATGTCAACGGGGCCACCGTTGACTGGACACCTGCCTTCGGCACGGTGGTCGGGTCAGGTGGTGAGGCGTTGGTGTCCTTGCCGACGTATGCGTTCCAGCGGGAGCGTTACTGGCTCGATGCGCCGACCGTGGCGGCCGACGCCAGCGGCCTGGGCCTGGAAACCCTTGAACACCCCCTCCTGGGAGCCGCGGT
>NZ_JAEEAP010001322.1 GCF_016103465.1 Streptomyces sabulosicollis | reverse complement strand
GCTTGCGAGGGTTTCGGTGGTGGCCCGCGCGGGTGAGCGGTGTCCTGCAGGCCCCGGTGGTCAGTGTGGCGGACCGTTTCCGAGGGCCCCGCGCTCGCCCACGAGGTGAGTCGGTTCCGAGCAGTTTCGGTGGTCCGCCGGGTGGCGGGGTGCTTGCGAGGGTTTCGGTGGTGGCCCGCGCGGGTGAGCGGTGCCCTGCAGGCCCCGGTGGTCAGTGTGGCGGACCGTTTCCGAGGGCCCCGCGCTCGCCCACGAGGTGAGTCGGTTCCGAGCAGTTT
>NZ_JAEEAP010001321.1 GCF_016103465.1 Streptomyces sabulosicollis | reverse complement strand
TGCTCCGCAACGCCACCACCCGCGCCGCGTCCTCCAACGACAACGCACCCGCCACACACGCCGCCGCGATCTCACCCTGCGAATGACCGATGACCGCCGAAGGCTCGACACCGTACGAACGCCACAACTCCGCCAGCGACACCATCACCGCCCACAACACCGGCTGCACCACATCCACCCGCCCCAACGCCACGGGATCGCCGAGCACCTCCACCAACGACCAGTCCACGAACGGCGCCAACGCCGCCGCACACTCCCCCAACCGCTCCGCGAACACCGG
>NZ_JAEEAP010001320.1 GCF_016103465.1 Streptomyces sabulosicollis | reverse complement strand
AAGGCATCCACCGTGCGCCCTTAAAAACTTGGCCACAGATGCTCGCGTCCACTGTGCAGTTCTCAAACAACGACCCGTACCCCGTCACCCACACACACCGTGCAGTACACCGGGACCGGCCGAAGGAACAAGCATTCCTGCCCGCACCCTCAGACACCCAACAGCGTGCCCGACACCCCTCTTTCGCTCACTCTGTGTTCCACGCCGAAGCAGTACTAACAGAGAAAGCATCCGAAACAATGCCGAGTAGTCAACGTTCCACCCATGAGCAACCGTGCAAGA
>NZ_JAEEAP010001319.1 GCF_016103465.1 Streptomyces sabulosicollis | reverse complement strand
GGGCCGGAGGCCCACCCCGGGGCCTGGAAGCGGAATCCCGGGCCGGGGCCTGGGGGCGGAGCCCCACCCGAGGGCCTTGGGCCGGAGGCCCACCCCGGGGCCTGGAAGCGGAATCCCGGGCCGGGGCCTGAGGGCGGAGCCCCACCCGAGGGCCTGGGGCCGGAGGCCCACCCCGGGGCCTGGAAGCGGAATCCCGGGCCGGGGCCTGGGGGCGGAGCCCCACCCGAGGGCCTTGGGCCGGAGGCCCGGGCCGGGGCCTGGAAGCGGAATCCCGGGCCGGGGC
>NZ_JAEEAP010001318.1 GCF_016103465.1 Streptomyces sabulosicollis | reverse complement strand
TCTTGCACGGTTGCTCATGGGTGGAACGTTGACTATTCGGCATTGTTTCGGATGCTTTCTCTGTTAGTACTGCTTCGGCGTGGAACACAGAGTGAGCGGAAGAGGGGTGTCGGGCACGCTGTTGGGTCTCTGAGGGTGCGGGCAGGGATGCTTGTTCCTTCGGCCGGTCTCGGTGTACCACGCTGTAATGGGTGTGGGTGACGGGGTACGGGTCGTTGTTTGAGAACTGCACAGTGGACGCGAGCATCTGTGGCCAAGTTTTTAAGGGCGCACGGTGGATGCCTTGGCACCAGGAAC
>NZ_JAEEAP010001317.1 GCF_016103465.1 Streptomyces sabulosicollis | reverse complement strand
CAGGACAGCACCACGGTCCCGGGCACCGCCTCACCCTCATCGAGCGCGCTGATCAGCGCGGCAAGATCCGCGTAGCGGGCATACGATCCACCCGCGCGGACCACCGCCTCACCCAGCCCCGCATCCGACCCCACAACCGCCCACAAACCCCCGGACGTGTTCGATGTGCCGGAGAAGTCCAAGGGTTGCCAGTCCAACTGGAACAGCGAGTCATAACGACGGGTCTGGGCGGCCTGCAGTTGCTCGGCCGAGATGGGCCGCAGGGCCAGCGATCCAATGGAGACCACCGGCTGACCCACCGCATCCGCCACCT
>NZ_JAEEAP010001316.1 GCF_016103465.1 Streptomyces sabulosicollis | reverse complement strand
GGAGTTCCCGCTGACGGGGGTGGTGCATGCGGCGGGTGTGCTGGATGACGGGGTGCTGGACGGGCTGTCGGTGGAGCGGTTCGAGGGTGTGCTGCGGGCGAAGTCGGAGGCGGCGTGGCATCTGCATGAGCTGACGCGGGAGCTGGAGCTTTCGGCGTTTGTGCTGTTTTCCTCGTTCTCGGGGACGGTGGGTGCCGCGGGGCAGGCGAACTATGCGGCGGCGAACGCGGTTTTGGACGCGTTGGCGGAGTGGCGGCGTGGTGCGGGGCTCCCGGCCACCTCGGTGGCCTGGGGACCGTGGGCCGACACCGGCATGGC
>NZ_JAEEAP010001315.1 GCF_016103465.1 Streptomyces sabulosicollis | reverse complement strand
TCGACAACGCCACCATCCGACTCCGTGAGAGCGACGAACCCGACACCATCCTCACCACCAACCCCACCGCCCTCGCCGCCCTCATACGCAGCGCCAAAGCAGGGCAGCTCGACCACCTCGGCACGGCATAGGGCGGAGCCCATGCGCACCCACCGCTGGCGGAAGTCCTCGTACAGCGCCCAAGGGGCCAACTGCCTCTACGTCTCCGCACTCGACAACGCCACCATCCGACTCCGTGAGAGCGACGAACCCGACACCATCCTCACCACCAACCCCACCGCCCTCGCCGCCCTCATACGCAGCGCCAAAGCAGGGCAG
>NZ_JAEEAP010001314.1 GCF_016103465.1 Streptomyces sabulosicollis | reverse complement strand
TCCCCGCATGTGGACTGGTCGGTGGGGACCGTGGAGCTCCTCACGGAGGCCACCGCGTGGCCGGAGGGTGAGGAGCCGCGCCGGGCGGGTGTGTCCTCGTTCGGTATCAGCGGTACCAACGCCCACGCCATCATCGAACAGGCGCCACCGCCGCGGTCCGCCGTCACCGTGACCACTGACGCCGCGTCCGGCGACGACATGGCGGAGGAGACGGAGACGCCCCGGGTGGCGCTGCCGTTGGTCCCCTGGCTGTTGTCGGGCAAGTCCGAGGGGGCGCTGCGGGCTCAGGCCAGGCGGCTGCTGGAGCATGTGGAGCGGCATCCGGAGGTTG
>NZ_JAEEAP010000133.1 GCF_016103465.1 Streptomyces sabulosicollis | reverse complement strand
TTCACCGTCATGGTCCGCCCACAGTCCGCCGTCCACGCCCTGGGCGAAGCGGTCCTCGCCGGTCTGGTCGAGGACGGCCTCGCACCGGCGCCGACGCCCTCCGGCCAGTAGCCGCGCGGCTCGGGGGGCGACGTGGTCGGCGTCGAAGCGGGGGCGGAGGAAGTCGTTGACCCCGGCGACGACGGTGGCCAGGTCGGGGCGGAGCGCCAGGGCGGGGGCGAGCTGTTCCGCGTGGACCTGCGCGGCGAGGCGGCCCCGCACGGCGAGGTTGGCGTAGGTGAAATGGGGGTTGCCGAGGGCGAGGTGTTCGGCGAGGCGGTCGGCGAACCCGCGCAGACCTGTGGTGTCGTCGCCGTCGCCCAGTCCCTCGGTCTGGCTGTCGCCCAGGGCGACGTAGCGGCTGTACGCCGCGTCAGTGCCGGGCACGGGTGCGCTGCCTCTCCCGCAGGACCGTGATCGTGCGCTCGCACCAGTCGCGGTTGCCCTGTTCGAGGGCCAGGCCGCGCAGGCATGTCAGGTACGGGCCGATGCGGCGGCCGTGGCGCAGGAACTCCTCCTCCGTAAGGTCACCGCGCATTTTGCGCAGCAGCTTGCCGAAGAGCTGGATCTTGGCCTCGGCGAAGGCGGCGCGCTCGGTGAGCTGGTCGATCAGGGTCTCGCTGTCGACGTGGTCGGCGGCCTGGACCTTGACGAGCAGGTCGTCGCGGATGAAGGAGGGCTTCGCGAACGCCGCCGTGAACTCCTCCAGCTCCGCCAGCCCCGCATCGGTCACATGGAACAGACGCTTGGTGGGGCGGGTCTCCTGGACCACCGCCCGGCCCGCGATGAGCCCGTCCTTCTCCAGGCGGGTCAGCTCGGCGTAGAGCTGCTGTGGCTGGGCGTGCCAGAAGTTCGCCACGCCGATGTCGAACGCCTTGGTCAGCTGGTACCCGCTGAGCTCCCCCTCGAGCAGCGCGGCCAGCACGGCGTGCCGTAGGGCCATCGGATCGCCTCCTCCATGCCTGCGTCGTGCCTCCATGCCTCCGCGCCTCTGCCGCCGGGCACGCAACCATGATAGTCATGAAAGTGACTACTCACATCCATGACTAGGAAGGCGGATGTGCGATGACCGCTGCCGACCGTTTCCGCGCCGCCATCGACAACCGGGACCTCGCGGCCCTGGACGACCTGTTCACCGAGGACGTCCGCTTCTACAGCCCGGTCAAGTTCACCCCCTTCGAGGGCAAGCCGATGGTGCTGGGCCTCTTCGGGGTCCTGCTGCGGACGTTCCAGGACTTCCGCTACATCGGCGACTACACCGGCACCGCGCGGACCAGCGCCGACGGCACGTCCGCCCCGTCGGCGGTGCTGCTGTTCCGCACCAGGGTGGGGGACAAGGAGATCCACGGCATCGACCTGCTGCACTTCGCCGACGACGGCCGCATCAAGGAGTTCACCGTCATGGTCCGCCCACAGTCCGCCGTCCACGCCCTGGGCGAAGCGGTCCTCGCCGGTCTGGTCGAGGACGGCCTCGCACCGGCGCCGACGCCCTCCGGCCAGTAGCCGCGCGGCTCGGGGGCCCGCGACGACCTCTCGCTCATGACCTCGGGGCTGCCCGCTGTTCCCACGTCGGCACCCAGACATCCGTACCGGGTGGGTCGCCTCGTCTGGAGTCGCCTGGTCTGGAGTCGGTCCGTCTGGAGTCGCCTCGTCTGGAGTCGAGGTAGCGGCGGAGTTCGATGAGCGCGGGATGGGGATTGTCGTCGCGCCAGATCAAGGACATCGGATAGACCGGCGCCGGGCCCCGTACCGGTATGCGCCGCAGGTCGTAGCTGTCCGGCCACAGATACCGCGAGCCTTCGCCCACCAGGGTCGCCAGGTCGGAGGAGTCGGCGATCTCGGCCAGCAGTGCCTCGTTCCCGAAGACGGGTCCTACCACGTCGATCGTGATGCCGAAGGCGGTGGCGAGTTCGTCGTAGTAGACGGCCACCTCGCCGCGGGCGTCCAGGCCGGGCATCCGGATGCGGTGTCCGGCGAGTTGCCCCGGCGCGACGGCACGGGCGTTGGCGAGCGGGTGGCGCGGTCCGATGAGCAGCTCGTGCGGCTCGTCGATCACTCGGGCGGTCCTGATCGGCTCCGGTAGGTGCTGCCACGGGGGCACCGCGTGGAAAGTGGCGTCGAGCGTCCCGGCTTCGACAGCGGCGATCGCGCCGTCGACGTCGGCGTCCAGGGTCACGACATCCAGTTCGATCTCGGGACGCATGCGGTAGAAGTCCTGGACGAGCCCCGCGGTCACGATCCGCCGGTTGACGACATCGATGCGCAGAGCGCGCCGGCCGGGACGGACGGACGCGTCGGCCCGCTCCGCCACCCGGAGCAGTTCCCGGGCGTGGGGCAGGAATGCCTGGCCGTCGATGGTGAGCCGGGCGCCGCGGGCGGTGCGGGTGAACAGCCGCACGTCCAGGTCTCTCTCCAACCCGGCGATGCGCTTGGAGACGGCCTGCTGGGTGATCGACAGGTCGGCGGCGGCTTCTTGGAACTGGCCCGCTTCCGCGACGGCGACGAAGGTGCGTACGGCTTCGAGGTCCACGCCGAGCCACCTTAGTGAACAACGGATGGTTGTGAATCGCTGCCAGGGCGGTTGTTTGACCCGCCGCCGGACCGCTCGCTTAGCTCTCACCGGTCGACGTTGGTCCGTTCGGGGGACATCAAGGGGCGCGCTGAGCATGGTGGGCAGGAGACCGTTGGGCCGGGATTTCGGCTGGCTGTGGGCGGCATACGCGGTGAGCGCCTATGGGTCCGGGCTGGGGTTCGGGGCCTTCCCGCTGATCGCCGTGGTGGTGTTGCACGCCGGCCCCGCCGAGGTGTCCGCGCTGTCCGCGGTGGGGCCCGCGATGGGCGTGCTGATCGCGGTGCCACTCGCGCCGTGGGTGGAGTTCCGGCGCAAGCGCCCGGTCATGATCGCGATGGATCTGACCCGATTCGCGGTCATGGCCACGGTCCCGGTCGCCTACGCCTTCGGTTGGCTCGGTTTCGTCCAGCTGCTCGTCGTCTCGGCCGTGGTCGCCGCGGCCAAGATCGCCTTCAACGCGGCCGCCGGCGCCTACCTCAAGGGCCTGGTCCGGCCGGATGACCTGCTCGTGGCCAACGCCCGGTTCGAGTCCACGAACTGGAGCTCCATCGCGGTCGGGCCACCGCTGGGCGGGGCGGCGATCGGCCTGTTCGGGCCCGTCACCACCGTGGTGGCCGACGCGCTCAGCTACCTGTTCTCCGCGCTGGGCATCACCGCGGTGCGCGGCCGGGAAGAAGCGCCCCGGACAACCGACAAGGGCCAGGCCCGGGCGGGCGGGTTGTCCGACGGCTGGCGACACATCATGGGCCACCCCGGCCTGCGGGCGCTCTACCTCAACAACATGCTGGTCGCCGGTCTGATCATGGCCACCGAGCCGCTGCTGGCCGTGCTCCTCCTCCGCCGGCTCGGGTTCCCGCCCTGGCAGTACGGCCTCGCCTTCGCCGCCCCCTGCCTCGGCGGACTCATCGGCTCCCGGCTGGCCCGCAGGGTCGTGGCCCGCTACGGCCGGCACGCGGTCTTCCGGACCGTCGGCACCCTGCGCGCCATCTGGCTGATCGGCCTGGTCTTCGTCCGCCCCGGCGTCGTCGGGCTCGTCACCGTGATCGCTGTCGAGCTGGCGATCATCGTCAACATGAGCCTGTACACCCCGGTACTCGCCACCTACCGGCTCGAACAGACCCCCAAGCACCTCCTCGCCCGCACCCTGTCGGCCTGGTCGATCGGCCAGCAGGCGGCCATCGCCGTCCTCACCGCGCTCGGCGGGCTGCTCGCCGACGTCACCGGCCCGCGCACCGCTCTCACGGTCGCGGGACTGCTCATCCTGACCACTCCGCTCCTGCTCCCCCGACACGACCACGTCGCGTCCGAGCCGGAACCGGTCTGCAGCCGCTCCTGACCTGGCGAGCCTGGCTCGGCCAGGCAGCGCGGGAACGGGTGCCGCTCGGCCTCATCAGCGTCCGAGCCTCTCCTGGCTAGCCGCCCACGACGCCAATAGGGCCAGACCGTCCGCGGTCGCCGTGCCAGCGGGCGCGGTGTAGACGTTCAGGAGCAGACCGGGTTCGGCAGGCATCTCCATCGACTCGACGTCCAGGTCGAGCTGGCCCACTACCGGATGGTGCACACGCTTGCGTCCGGACCGGTGGAGCCGAACGTCCTGAGATGCCCACCGCTGCCGAAACAGTTCACTGCGTGTGGATAGTTCATCGACTAGGGCGATCAGCTCCTCGTCGTGCGGATTGCGGCCGGCTTCCATGCGTAGCTTCGCGGCCACATCGCAGGCGATTCGGTCATAGTCGACGAAGAATGTTTTTGCCGCCTCGGGATCTAGGTACACGAACCGCGCGGTGTTCGCCGGCCGTCGCGTGTCGGCCAGCACCGGTGAATACAGTGCGCGGGCAAGTTGATTCATGGCCAGGACGTCATAACGGCCGTTGCACATCCAAGCCGGCGCATCGGTGATGGCGTCGAGCACCTGCTGGAGCGCCGGACGCACCGTCACGGCGGGGCGCCGGCGGCGTGGACCGCTGGGCGCCCTGGACTGCCGCGCAAGGTGGAACAGGTGATCGCGCTCGGCCTCGTCAAGTTGCAAGGCAGAGGCCAACGCGTCGAGCACCGCGTCGGAGGCGCCGGTGAGGCTGCCGCGCTCCATACGCACGTAGTAGTCGACCGATACCCCTGCTAGGAGAGCCACCTCTTCGCGACGCAGACCTTTGACCCGGCGGTTGCCGCCGTAGGCGGGCAGTCCGGCCCGCTCGGGCGCGATCCGAGCGCGACGCGAGCTCAGGAATTCCTTGATCTCGGTGCGCAGATCGATCGTGGCCACCCCTTCACCATAGGCCCTGTCCACAGTCGAAGGGAGGTTCTGCTGGTACCCCGACGGCTACGCACCCCCTCGCGGCCGAGCCGGCGCAGAGGGGCCGACCCCGCGATCGCAAAGCCTCGCGCCGACGCCTAGGTACCTGATGCGGTCGTGGCGATGCCGCCGTCGACCGGGATGATGGTGCCGGTGAGGTAAGCTCCGGCCCGGCTGGCGAGGAACACGGCGATGCCCGCCATGTCGTCGTCGCGGCCGAGCCGGCGCAGAGGGGCCTTCGCCGCGATCCTGTCGCCGATGGCATCGAGCGTGGACGCCATCATCTGCGACGGGAACGGTCCTGGGGCTACCGCGTTCACCGTGACGTGCTGGGGGCCCAGTTCCCTGGCAAGCACTCTGGTGAGTTGATGGAGTGCCGCTTTGCTGCTGGCGTAGGAGTAGTTGGGCGACTCGGCGACGTGGATGGCGGCGATACTGCCGATGTTGATGATCCGCGCGGGATCATCGGCGGTGCCCGCCCTGCGAAGTGCGGGGAGCAGCGCCTGCACCAGCCAGAACGGCGACTTGAGGTTGAGGTCGATCACTGTGTCCCATGCCTCGTCCGGGAATGTCTCTAGCGGCTCGCGCCACATCGCTCCCGCGTTGTTGACGAGGATGTCCAGGCGTTCCGAGTCGACCTTGACAAGATCAGCGAGGCGCTGACACTCGTCGTACCTGGACAGGTCGGCAGGGAATGCTTGAACGTCGCCGAATTCGGACAGTAGACGCTGTGCCTCCGCGCACGCGTCTGCCTTGCGTGAGCTGATAATGACGCGGGCACCCGCCTGCAGAAGGCCGCGCGCTATCATCATCCCAATGCCCCTGGTGCCGCCAGTGACAAGTGCGTATTTCCCCCTCAGATCGAAAAGGTCTGCGTGAGTGGTGAACTGGTTGTCTGCCATTGGTCTTCGTCTCTTCTTCGTGGAAGCATGTGCTGACACGGTCGCGCGTCCGGTGCAGCTGAAGTGAACTGATGGGGGTAAAGCTGCAGTGCGTGTCCATGGAGTGTGGTCGGCGCTTTCGTTCAGGGCGCCTGGGACGGGTTCTCGGACGGCCGCCGTGCGCGCCTCCCGTGGACCTATTACTTCTCCTCTGTGCAGCTGGGAGCCGACTTATAAAGGTTGACAGGCGTCCTGGAGGTCTGGGAGACCCTGGTGATACAGGTACTGGGAGGGCCACCCTTGCCTGGTGCGCTGGCTCACGCTGCGGCGATTCCCTCCTGCGCAGCGCACCGGGACGGTGGGCAGCGGCAGGACGAGCACCGGGCCGCGGGGCGGCCGCGCACCAGCCCAGCCAGGACAGCACCGCGGCCCGGCGGGCGTTCCAGGTGTTGACCGCCGCGGTGCCTCACAGCAGTTCCAGGGCCTCGCCGATCTCGTCGTCCGCGACAGACCCGAGCGGGCGGGCATCACCGATCCGCTCGGCGCTGGAGGCCCGCGCTTGCGCCAAGCTCGGTGACAAGCGTGCGGCAGTGTCGGCGCTTCTGCTTACGGGCGTGGTCGAGTGGCCTGCGGGCGTGTTCCCGACGTGCGAGTAGCCGGACGCCCCACATCATCCGTGGCCAGAGGCGTCCGGCGCGGGCTTGTGCGTATGGATCAGTGCACGACGACACCCGGGACGAGGGCGACAAGGCCCGATACGAAGCTGCCTATCCCTGCCAGGGTGACGATGGTGGCTTTTCCGTCGGAGAACAGGCCCGCGCAGAACCGTGACGCATACGTCACTGTCATGCACGCAGAGCGCTCCATTGGCCGGAACGCTGCGGAAGTAGGCCAGTTTGCCAGTCAGGCACTGCGTGCGCGTTACAGGAGGCGCTGCTGACGCACGATCTTGGGCCGTTGCGCGATCAGGCCGACACAGCCGCCCCTACCGGGTGGACTAGCCGTCCGCCGGAGCTACGCCGATCGGGCAGGCAACACCGGTCCCTACGAGGGTGTAGCTATGTGACCCATGGCGATACGAGCAGCGATCTACGTCAGGATCAGTCAGGACCGGGGCGGCGCGGGTCTGGGCATCGCGCGTCAGGAGGAGGACTGCCGCGCGCTGTGCGCCCGCAAGGGCTGGGAAGTCGTGGACGTCTACCCGGACAACGACGTCAGCGCGTACTCCGGAGCGCCCCGGCCGAAGTGGCAGGAGCTCTTGGAGGACATCAACGAAGGCACGGTCAACGCTGTCGTCTGCTGGCATGTGGACCGCCTTACCCGCTCCCCACGGGAGCTCGAAGACGTGATCGATCTTGCCGACCGGCATGGTCTGGAGCTGGCCACAGTCAGCGGCGAGATCGATCTTGCGACCCCCACCGGCCGCATGATCGCCCGGATGCTGGGGGCTGCCGCACGGCACGAGGCGGAGCACAAGGCCGAACGTCAGCAGCGGCAGCGGCGCCAGGCCGCCGAGGCGGGCAAGGTCGCCGGAGGCGGTAAGCGATCTTTCGGGTACGAGGACGACCGAATCACCGTGCGCGAGGACGAGGCCGAGATCGTCCGAGAGGGCGCCCGTCGCGTTCTGGCGGGGGAGAGCCTGGCGAGCATCTGCCGGGACTGGAAGAGCCGGGAGATCGTCACGGTGGCGGGTATCCCGTGGAAGCCGAGCGGACTGCGCCGCATGCTCGCTTCGGCCAGGATCAGCGGACGCCGGGAGCACACCCCGCGCCGCTCGTGGGAGAGCACTCGCCCCCTTTTGGGGGAGATCGTTGGCGACGCCGTGTGGCCCGGGATCATCAGCCATGAGGACTCCGATCGACTGCGCGCACTGCTGAGTGACCCCGACCGGCGCCGGACCAGCGACGGCGGCAACCGCAGCTACCTTCTCTCCGGCATCCTTCGCTGCGGCAAGCCGACGGGGGAGCCCGATAAGGCGTGTGGGTGGGGGATGGTCGGTCGTCCTCGGTCTGGCGTACCGCGCTACGTCTGCCCCAACACCCCCGGCACGGATGCCTGTGGTGGTACGGCGACGAATGCCGGGCGGACCGATGATCAGGTCCGAGACATGGTCTTGGCCGCGTTCGAGTCGCCCACCTTCATGAAGCGTCTGCGCGAGCCGGACGAGGACGGCAGCGATCTGTACGAGAAGGTTCGGGCCGATGAGGAGGAGCTGGAGGAGCTGGCCCAGGACTACGGCAACCAGGCGATCAGCCGCAAAGAGTGGATGGTGGCCCGCGCGCCGATCCAGGAGCGGCTGGAGCGCAACCGGGCCAGGCTTGCGAAGGTGTCCCGGAAAGCCGTCTTGCGCGGGTTCGTCGGCAGCTTTGAGGACATGCTGAGCCGCTGGAAGAAGATGAACGACTCCCAGCGGCGCGCGATCATTACCGCCGCTGTCCGATCCATCGAGGTACTTCCCGCGAACCCGCGCAAGAAGTGGGACCCGGACCGGTTCGTCATCGATTGGATCGCCTGACATAGGGACGAGCGGTGCGGGATTCGGACTCCACGAGAGCGAAGACCCGCACCGCTCGTTCGATCACCGCCAGGTCTTCAATGACCGGAGGAAGTCCCTGCCGGGCGCGAGAGGCGGCTACCCGCCGACGAAGGTCATCCGGAGCCAACGGGCCCCCTGGAGTCAGCCGCCATTTCCTCGCGTGCGATCTCGCGGTTCCGGGCGTGATCTTCGGCGATCCCGGCAGCCAGGAGCGTGGCTCCGGGAGTGTGGCCGGAGCCGACGTATCGCCAGTGGGCGTCCGTGATCAGGTCGGGGTCGGTGGGTTGGGTCCTGCCGGTTTGGTGATCGGCTCGTTCGGCGCGCAGTGCGGTGTAGGTGGTGGAGTAGGCGTGGGACTTGGTGAGGATGTGACCCCGGTAGCCGAGCGTGTGAGTCCAGGCGCGTAGGTGGAGGGGTTCCAGTTCGGGGAGGCCGCCGAGGCGCCAGCAGGTGTGCATGAGGGTGCGTACGTGTGCCGACACGGGGGCGGTTGTGATGTCGTCGGGGGTGGTGATGTGGTGGTCGAGTCCGGCCCCGGTGTCGGTGGCCCCTTTGGTGACGTACTTGGCGACGTAGGCGGCTACCGCGTCGTCTGCCGGGCCCTCACCGCCGCCGAAGGCCCGGAGCGGCCTGGCGTCGAGTTCGGCGCCCCAGCGCAGTTCGTGTTCCCCCAGGGCCGCGCTGTAGGGCGTTGCGAGGCGTACGGCAGCAGCGGCGGTGCGGACCACGGCTGTGAGTACGTCGGCCGTTGCCCAGGCCGGGGGCGGATCATCCGGCCCCCGTGCGCCGTCGAGCCGCACCACAGCATGGACGTGCACGGCCGCGCGCCGTTGGTACTCGGCGACTTTGGCGTAGGAGATGCGCAGGCTGCGCCGCAGGCCGGTACGCGTGCGGCCGACGCGAGCGGCGAGGTGGTTGTACAGGTTGTCTGTGAACGCCTTCCAGAGTCGCCCCGCGTGCGCGTGCCACAGGACGTGTGCGGGGTAGTCGTAGCAGTCGGGGCACAGCGGCTGGCCGGTGAGCGGGGCATCCGCGCCATGGACGGCCGGGCAGCTGAGGGGACACCCGTGTTCGCACTCTCCGCCATCGCGTCGCGGTCGGCAGCGCTGCCCGTCAGCAGTGGCACGGTGGACGGGGCCGAAGCTGTGAGCCGTAAGCGTGAGGAACAACCGGGGCCGCTCGCGTACGTCCGCCGGTACGGTCTTGCCGCCGACGAGTCCGGCCCGCACCAGGTGGAAGGTGTCGCCCGCGTGGAGGCGGGAGCAGGGGGCGCAGACGGTTTGGCGGCGGTTGCGGCAGCGGATCAAGAGCCGTTCACCGGGCTCGTTGCGGGTGTCGTAGTGGTGCAGTACCTCGCCCGTGAGCGTGTCGCGGGTGGTGGTGGAGCCGGTGAGGTGGATCGGGTGAGCGCAGCCGCCGGTAGCGGTGATCTGCTCCACCCAGCGGTCGAAGCGGGGGTCTTGGACGAGGCGGATCAGGTCTTGGTCAACTTCGGAGAGCTGACGCAGGCGCGCCGCGCGATCGAGCACGGCGCGCCTGTCAGCCGAGGTGGTCTCGGCGGTGATGGTGGGGACCTCCCAGGGTGGGCCGCCACAGCGGCACGGATGGATGCGGTTGGGTGGGTGTCGTCCATGGCGATCACTCCCGTTCGTGAGCGGGTTGGGGTGTGGGTTAGCGGATGGTGCCGGTGCCCCGGCAGCAGCGGCAGCGCCGCCGGTGGCCGGTGCGGGTCCTGCGGTAGCGCTCCCCCTTGCAGATGGGACAGCGGACACGGCGCATGGGCATCTGGTGGGGCCTCCCGGGGTGGTCTAGCTGGTGTGGGTGAAGCCGGACAGGAGCCAGTTCACGAGCCCGTTGGTGCTGTCGATGACGGGGGTTTGGCCCAGGTACATGCCGAACAGGCCGATCAACAGCGCCTCCCACCACCGCACCGCGCGGGAGCGCAGGAGTAGGACCGTGCCGAGCCCGAACAGCAGCGCCAGGGAGAGCACCAGGGATTGACTCATGTGCCCTCACCGCCGTCCAGGTCTTCCAGCGCACGGACGACTCCAGCCAGGCGGAACGCCAGCCCCGCGTACTCGGCCGCTGTCACCTGAGCCTCGGCGGGGGTGGTCAGGTGGGACCGCCCGCGCATCCAGCCGCCCGTATCGCCCGTGGTCACGGCGACGCCCTGTTCGGCCTCCCCGATGGACTGCGCCACCGCCACGGCGTCCTTGTTCAGATCTCCGAGGGGCATCTCGGCTGTGCCGGGGTCGTTGACGCGGTGGCAGACGCGACCGCTCAACTGGGCCCGCAGCGCCGTGACACCCGGTCCGAGATCGGAGCCGACCCGTTGACCGGCCACGACCAGATGCATCCCGAGGGCTGCCCCGAGTTGGGCCAGCCGCAGGAGGTAGGTCGAGCACTGCTCAGCCTCCGCCCGCTGCTCCTTGGTCCCGTTGGTCAGGTACAGCTCGGCTATCTCGTCCACGACCACCACCACGGGCACCGGGCGCTCCTTCTCCGGGAGCTCCCATATCGAGCGCGCCCCGGCCGCACGGCAGGTGCGCATGCGGTCTTGCATGTCGACCACCAGTGCGCCGAGTACGGCGACGGCTTGACTGCGGCAGGTGGTCAGGGCTGAGAGCCGCTGTTCGAACAGGCCCAGTTCCATGCCGCCCTTGCAGTCGATGCCGACGATGGCGACGGGTTGCGGGGCAAGCTCGGTGATCAGCCGGGCGATCAGCGTGGACTTGCCCGACCTGGTGGCGCCGACGATCAGCCAGTGCGGCACCCGGCGGAAGTCCATCACCCACGCCCCACCGGTCTCCAGAGCGCCGACCACCGCCGACAGCAGCGACGCCGACACCTCACCCGTAGGCCGGTCGGGGTGTTCCAGCGGGTCACGGGCGGTCGCGGTGATCAGTACGATGCCGCGTTCGGGGGAGAGGATCCGCACCGAGTGCACCCGCCAGGCATGCACTAACGCCTCAGCCGCCGCCAGGAACGGGGCCGGGGTCTGGCCCGCGTGCAGCCGCACCCGCACTGACAGCCCGTTCGGCGTGGGCCAGGGGAAGGAGCAGCGCGGGGCATGGGTCCGCAGGGGGTCGCCCTTGACCGCCAGGTCACCCAGCAGGCGCCGGTTGGGCTGGTGGGAGACGGTGAGGTCATTGAGGTGAGCGACCTTGCGCCAGGTGACCATCACCCGCAGCGCGGTACGCGGGTACCCCATCAGGTACCAGCGCCAGTTGGGCCACCGCTCCGGTAGACGGGTGGCGAGCGCCACCGTCCAGGCCAGCGCCACCAGTGCGAGCGACAGGAGAAGCTGACTCATCACGCACCACCGCTCTTGCCCGCCGACGCCGTTGCCGACGAGGCCGGTACGGGGGTGATGGCTGCCGCGCGGAAGCTGATGCCGTGACGGTCGCCCATGGCCCAGGCGAACGCCTCCAGGCCCGTGACCCGGACCTCTGTGCCCTCGACGACGCCTTTGGGTTCTCCGGGGACGGCGATTTCGATCACCGAGACGCGCCGCCCGTCCTGCCGCACGGTCACGGCGACGGTGTAGATCGTGTTGCCGTCCCGGTCCTTCTTGACCTCCTTGCTCTCAAAGTCCGCGATCTTCGGTTCGGGCCCGACGGCGCAGCGCAGTACGCCGAGCCGGGTGGTGTCCACAGGTATGGACTGCATGGGTTGTGGGCCTCCTTGGCCAGTCGGGACGTCACACGTCACGTGACGTCACTCGTGCTTACGAGTTCCGACTATGCCTGTCTTGACGGCGAGAGGCAAGTACTTATGCTTACGAGTGACATCAGCTCACGTCAGGACCACCGACGACAGGTGACGAGGAGAGCTAGGCATGGGAGAGATCCAGCGCCCCGGAGCGCTGTACCAGCAGGTTGCAGCCGAGATCCGCAGCGGCATCGCCGCAGGCGAGTACAAGCCCGGGAGCCCACTCCCCTCAGAGGCCCAGCTCATCGACCGCTACAAGGTCAGCCGCCCCACCGTCCGCAAGGCCATCGCCGCACTCCGCGCCGAAGGACTCATCGAAGTCATCCACGGCAAAGGCAGCTACGTCCGCGCTCTCCCCGCCCCCGCCGTCACCATCGAGCGCACCATCACCCGCACCGGCAAGGCATTCCACACCGGACACCACGCGTGGGAGCAGACCGAGGAACCCGCCGTGCACCGCACCACGACCACGGCAACCACGGCCCCGCTGCTCGGACTGGACGAGGGGGAAGCCCTCTTCGGCGTCGACCGGCTACTCACCGACCCCGCAACCGGCACCCGCGCCCTCCATCGCACGCTGATCCCTTTCGCCACCGCCGACGAGGCCGAGCAGCTAGCCGAAGCGCCGGACACCGAGCCGGAACAGATCTACGCCATTCTCACCGCCGCCGGACACAAACTCACCTGGCACGAGACCGTCAGCGCCCGCATGCCGCTACCCGACGAGCGCAGCACCCTGGACATCCCCGACGCGACCCCGATCCTCCACACCGCCCGCGTCACCCACGGCACCGACGACCGCCCGCTAATCCTCGAAGAACTCCGCGCCAGCGCCGACCGCGCCCAACTCGGCTACCGCGTCACCGCCGACAGCCCCCGCCAACTCCGCGCTGTGTCCAACTGACTAAGCCGCGCGGCAGTTGGCACTGCGCCGAGTGGCCGAAGGCGATGCGGGCCGGGTGTACGGCACACAAGCTTTTCTAATCAGAGCTTTTGCCAGTTCCCGCTTTTATTCGCTATCCGACTCCAGGAATAAGCAATGCGCCGATAATCAGAATCTGGTGCCGGTCCTCGAGAACCAAGGCTTGGATTATAACGTCGGGCATGACAAAGTTCTTCGCCCCACTTCCTCCATCCCTGGATATTTCGTCACCTATTTCTGTCAGACTTTCAGCCATTGCTTCGACTTGACTCACCGCCTCGGGAGGGAGATCCCCAACTACACTTTCACGATCCGGGTCGTAATCCCATCTCCATGAAGATTGCTTATCGCGTTCAGCGTTTTCCAGGCGTTCGAGATCGGTAACCGAAGAGGATTCTACGTTAATTTCCAGAATCTCTTCAGCGAGCCTCAACAGGTCACTCGGTGTCAACATGAATAGACGTTGACCTGTTCTGCGCCTCATCTCATTCATGAGTTCGATTCTTGGCATCGCCGGAGTGAATGCTGTGCGCTGGCGCCACCAGTCCTTCTTGGAATCTCCAGTCACAAACAGGAGTTCACAATCTCTTTCTGTGGCTGCGCTCAGTGTCTGCTCCCAGATGAGATAGTCGCCAGCAGCTCGTTCATCATCTTTCTCCTTGTAGTCTTCGTAGCCTGGCGGTTCTTCGGATTCGCCTCGTCGCTTGGCCTCTCTTAGTGCCTCTTCGTACGAAGATTTATCCATTGGTGGCCCGACCCTGCCTCGCAAAATATCTTCCAGGCGAGTGAGCACAGGGTCCTTGCTGGTATCGCCAACCTCTTTGATCGAATTAACCTCAGCCTGCTTTGCAATCATTCCCAATACGCCTTCAAAGGCCGAATTCAACTCGTCGCGGTGGGATTCTATATCCTCGAAGGGGACCTGAACTTCCTTCGCCCAGCGCTCCAGGATGTCGAGTGCTCCTCTTCGCCCTCTCGTTAAGAGTTGTCGTGCTTGATTTGATTTCGTGCGGTGATGATCAAGGGTCTCCTCACTCCCGCGATTTCTCCAAAATTCAACCACCGCCTGATTGGGAACCCAAATGCGCTTGCGAAGGTGTTCCAGTACGGCTAATAAATCCTCCCTGGTTCGCCGACTGGAGCGATACAAATTCAATAGAACATTACTATCGAGTGCGATCATCCCCGTCTCAAATAGACGCTTGTAATCGATCTCACTTGGCGTGCGATGCTCTTCAAAGCCATCGAATAAGCCGTACATTCTGCCTTCAGTTCCCCGCTCGTCCATTACTCTCCCCACGTTTGGCACGACGAATGAAAGGCGCTCATCTCCGAATCTCACTTATATGCTGCCCAATCAACCCCTGAGTATCACTAGATGCGGATGAATCATGCAGTAAGGAAGCCAACCCCCCGTTCAGCAGCGGACGACCCGGCCGGGACGGTCCCCGACCTTGTTGACGGTGTCGAAACCTGTCTTCACTTACTCAAGGGCGCGCCTTGCGGCGCGCCGGGCGGTCTGGTCGCCCCGCCGGGCTGCGGCGTGGCCGCCGGTCCCGTCGGGCGCCCACCGCCCGCACTCCCAGCGCACCCGTGATCGCTCGCCGAGGAGCCGACCGCCGTCCGGGGCGGGGGCGTTGTGGCTGGGGCCGACGGCCTACGCGGATTTTAGGCAGCCACCACGGGGCGAGCCTCTAAGAACAGGGGGCCGATCGGTCGCAAACGCGGGCAGGATCACGGACCCGCCCGATTCGCCGGGCCAGCGTAAGGCCCCCTGTTCTCTCGCCCCGTGGCAGCTCCCGCCCAAAATCCGCTACGGCCGGCGGCGTGCCCACAGTGCGCCGATCCAGCACCGCACGCCCGCCACCGGCCACCCCGATCAGCTGGCCCTGCCCAGCCGGGCCGCTGTCACCCGCGCCAGCATCGCCACCTCACGCGCCGAAGCCGCCGACAACTCCAGCCGCACGACCCCGGAGCCGTCCGTGCCCGAAGCGGCACGCAGCCGCAGCCCTGCCGTCTCCACGCCGACGAGCCTCAGCGCGTCGCCCAGCTCGGCCGCAGCCTCCCTCGCGTTCCGCCAGCCGCTCATGTAGTCCACTCCGCGTACCCATATGCCCGCCTCCAGGTCTGCCGCCTCTCCGTCGAACCTGTCGTCCTCAGGGCCGCCCATTTGGTCAAGTTCCCTTCTCTGCACGCCGCCTGACAATCCATGACCGGGCCGCGTCGAGCGGGAGCACGACGACGACCCCGGTACCATCGGCACCGGGGTTCGTGATCGATCCCCAGCCGGACCACCCCGGTAGCTGTCCAGGCGAAAAGGGGTGGTCCGGTATCGCTTCTTCGGTTGTTGCGCGTGACTCTGCCGAGCGACCTCAGTACTTCTGTCGGCCACCCGGGTAACGGACCGGCTTCCGGCACTCTGGCGCGTCCTCGGGCGCGGGCTCGCCGCCAAGTGCGTAGCACAAGGCGGCATGCAGTTGCTCCGCTTCGACCACCGTCAGCACCAGCGATGCCAGGGATGCGCGACCGGGCCGGAGGACTTGAAGCGGCAACTCGAACAGACCGTCTTTGCCGGGACGCAGACCGCGCCCCGGTGCGGGACCGACCTGCCAGCCCTCTGACGCCCTACTCATTCGGCCCCTTGCTCGTCTGAGGCGGTCCGTCGCTCTCGCACTCGTCCGGTCCAGGAAGGCGCCCACCGCGACTCTCCGCGATCCGGAGAGCGTCTTGCAGCGCTTCGATCAGGCGGTTCGAGAGGTAGCGGAGTTCTCGCGGGTCCGCCTTCCGGTCGCGGAGCAGTAAGCGAGCGTGACCGATGAGCTCAGCGCCCATCTGAAGCTGTACCGCTTCCATCTCGTCGGCCAGCCGCGACAGATACCCCGTGCCGTCCCCATCCGACATCAAGTAGCACGGCTTCCCGGCAGGACCGGGCCACGGAAGCAATCGCGGTTGCGCACTCACCTGACCACCACCATCCCGTGCGGCGCGCACAACAGCTCCACCCGAGGCACGCCCTTCCGACGCTCATGAGCCACCAGGTACGGCCGGACAAGCTGCACATCCTCACCACGCAGCAGAGGCTTACGCGACATCTGGTGCACACGAGGCAGTTGCAACGTCGGGGCGTCAGCACAGTGCACCGGCTGACGTGCCCCAACCGTGCGATGACGTCCCCGGCCGGGCCGCAGCACTCTCACCAACGGTGCGAAGACCCTGCCGATACAGTTCCGCATGTCGACCTGCTTCCTCAGGTTGGCCACGCCCCGGGGCGCACGCCCGCGTCGCCGGGGTCCTGTGGCGGATGAAAAACCGGCTGAGTATTCATGCTGGTGACATGCGAAGCCCCCAACTTTCACAGTTGAGTGAAAGCCGGGGGCTGTTGCGGTGAAAGTGTCAGAGGCCCACCCAAGCAGCCAGGTGATCCAGGCTGTCCGGGGTGCGACGGGACAAGTGGATCAGGCCCCGGATGGTCTCGCGAGCGCCCGCGTGGTACCTGGTCTGCTGCGGCGCCAGCTTCCGCGCGGTCACGATCGATTTCAAGGCTGCCTCAGAGCGCCCTGCTTCCATCTGGGCGCGTGCCTGGTCCACGTAGAAGTGCGCGGCGCGGGAGACTGCCCAGTCCTTCGGTATCCGCACCTTCGCGGCCTCTTGCAGAGCTTCGCCGTAGTGCCGCATCTCGACATGAGCCGACACCGCATGCACGGTGACATTCGTAGGGCCGAAGGACAGCCAATGCACGTCCGTTGCTTCGCCTGTCCTGTCCGCGTAAGACCGGGCCTCGGTGAGGTGGTTCTTCACCGCGTCTTCGTCATGAGCGCGGGCAGCGATGATGCTTGCTCCGAGGTGAAGCTGCCCGGCAACGGCATGCCGCTCTCGCGTCTGCGGGGATTGCTCCAACAGCCCCTGCCCGGAGGCTACGAGCCGCTGACCGATGGTGTACTCGCCCTCTCGGAAGTAGACGAGGGCCCGCATGTACTGGCGCACTGCGGAGAGCAACGGATCGGAGGCCCGCGAGGCAGCCCAGTCCATACGGTCCAGAGCCACCGTGGACAGGTCGTAGTAGCCGAGCTTCACGGCCAGGTCATGCGCGGTGCGGTAGGTACTCGACAGGGCTGCCCACAGCTCGGACGACGGCGTCCGATACGCGGCTGTAGTGATCTCCGCCATCGTTCCTGGGAGATCAAGAGCAGCGTCATGGAGCTTCGTCGCCCGGACCTGCTGACACAGGGCTTGGGCAGCGGCGACGAGCTGAGGAGTGGGGCGCGGTGTGATCGCCGGATCGACCCCCAGGTCGTAGAGGTCGAGGGCTTCACGGATCGGGCGGACCAGCGCGGCCAACCGGTCCTGCTGTAGCTCGGCCACGTAGGGCTGGCCGGTCAGCGCCGTGACGTCGATGCACAGCGCTTTCGCTACAGCGGCCACCAGGTCAGGGCTGGCTGGCTTGTGCCCGGACTCAACTTGGGTGAGCAGGCTGTAGGAGTAGGGGACTTTCTGAGCCAACCCCCGCTGAGTCAGCCCAGCCCGTTTCCGGTGATGTGCGATCCGAGCGCCCGTGTGCTCGTCGTCGGGGAGCGGCATGCATCCCTCCCTTTCATGACTCACTCAACGGAAACGCTACCCGCCAGGCCACGGCAGAAGACGTTGAACGGCGATCTCAACCTTGAGCGGGGCAGGGTTTGCGGAGGGAGGGCGCCGCACGGTGGACTGCCCGCATGACCGCGAACCGTGTGCTCTACCTGTTCGGAAGTGCCGCCCCGCCGGTGCTGAACATCGCTGGTGTGATCGAACGTGCGCAGGCGGCCGACTGGGATGTCTGCCTCGGATTGACCCCCACGGCCGCACGTTGGCTTGACGACGAGCTACCAGCGTTGGAAGAGCTGACCGGACACCCTGTGCGCAGCCAGTACAAGTTGCCCTGGGAGCCGGACGCCTGGCCTCCCGCGGACGTCGCCGTTCTGGCACCTGCCACCTTCAACACGATCAACCAGTGGGCCCTGGGGATCACCGAGAAGTTCATCGTCGGATTCGTGGCCGAGGCCATCGGCAAGGGCATCCCCACCGTGACCATGCCATGCGTTAACGCCGCCTACGTCCAGCACACCCAGTTCGACACCAGCATTGCCACGCTCCGCGCGATGGGGGTGCACGTGCTGTACGGGGAAGGCGGATTCGTACCCAACAAGCCGGGCCAGGGCCGACCGGAGAACTATCCGTGGCACCTGGCCCTCGAAGCGGCAGCGTCAGCCGTCAGCGGGCGCGATCCCGGTGGGGCATGAGCCGCCGTCCGACGGGTCACTTAGCTTGACGCCCGTGCCACCGATGCCGCAGTAGCCGTTTTTGTTGCGGTCGAGATACTGCTGGTGGTAGGGCTCGGCCGGGTAGAAGGGGCCCGCGGGGAGGATCTCGGTGGTGATCTCGCCGTAGCCGGAGCCGGTCAGGACGGACTGGTAGGCGGCGCGGGAGGACTCCGCCTCGGACTTCTGCTCGGGGGAGTGGGTGTAGACCGCCGACCGGTACTGGGTGCCGACGTCGTTGCCCTGGCGGAAGCCCTGGGTGGGGTCGTGGGACTCCCAGAAGAGCTTCAGCAGGGCGGCGTAGGAGGTGATCGTCGGGTCGAAGACGACGCGGACGGCCTCGGTGTGGCCGGTGAGGCCGCTGCAGACCTCCTCGTAGGTGGGGTTCTCGGTGTGGCCGCCCTGGTAGCCGACGAGCGTGGTCCAGACGCCCGGGGCCTGCCAGAACTTCCGCTCCGCGCCCCAGAAGCAGCCCAGGCCGAAGTCGGCGACGACCAGGCCCTCCGGGTACGGGCCGGTCAGGGGGTTGCCGAGGACCGTGTGGCGGTCGGGGACGCGGAAGCCCGGTTCGGGGCGGCCCTTCAGCGCCTCCTCGGCGGTGGGGAGGTGGTTCTTGTGGCGGCTGAACAGCATCGTGGGGCTCCTCGCGTAACGGGTACGGCGGTCGCGGCGTTCTTCGTCGTACGTTCTGCGTCGTAGTCGTACCTTCTTCGTCGTATACGACGAGTGCGCGGCGCCTTCACTTCAACGGGTACGGGGCGATGGGGATTCCCGCCCCCGCACCACGGTGGTACTTCCACCGCGGCGGTGTCACCACGGCGGCGTCACCGCGGCAGGGTCGCCGGCGTGCCGCCGCCGCCCTCCCAGCCCGCCACCGCCAGCGCCCGGTAGACCGTGTACTCGGCCGCCGGATCCGCCCCGTACGACCACGGGACCGCGCCCACGTGGCCGTCCACATGGCGCAGCTGCTCCAGGGCCTCCGCGTACCGCTCCGCCCGGACCAGGAAGAAGACCAGCAGGTGGCGGACGTGCGGCAGCACCGGGTGGTCGGCGGGGGCCTGGCGGACGGCGTAGAGGGCGCCCTCGATCGCCTTGATGACCACCTCGCTGCGGTAGAGGGTACTGTCCCTTATACACATCTCCGAGCCCACGAGACACTCGCTAATCTCGTATGCCGTCTTATGCTATAACAAAAAAAAACACTTATTTTATCTCCAAACAGCTCCTCGCATTT
>NZ_JAEEAP010001313.1 GCF_016103465.1 Streptomyces sabulosicollis | reverse complement strand
CGGTTGACAGCTCCCCGGGGCCTATCGCGGCCTCCCACGTCCTTCATCGGTTCCTGGTGCCAAGGCATCCACCGTGCGCCCTTAAAAACTTGGCCACAGATGCTCGCGTCCACTGTGCAGTTCTCAAGCAACGACCAGTCGCCCACCACCTACATGGACTCCGGCCTGCCGAGGGGATTCATTCCCTCAGACACCCAACAGCGTGCCCGACACCCCTCTTCGCTCACTCTGTGTTCCACGCCGAAGCAGTACTAACAGAGAAAGCATCCGAAACAATGCCGAATAGTCAACGTTCCACCCATGAGCAACCGTGCAAGACATTCGCTCGCAGTCGGCCATGTGCTCCT
>NZ_JAEEAP010001312.1 GCF_016103465.1 Streptomyces sabulosicollis | reverse complement strand
GGCGTGTGATGTCGCTGACCGTGAGGCGTTGGCGGGGGTGCTGGAGCGGATTCCGGCGGATCGTCCGTTGCGTGGTGTGGTGCATGCGGCCGGTGTGCTGGACGACGGTGTGGTGGAGTCGTTGACGCCGGAGCGTATGGATGCGGTGTTGCGGCCGAAGGTCGATGCGGCGGTGCATCTGGATGAGTTGACGCGGGATCTGGATCTGTCGGCGTTTGTGATGTTCTCGTCGGCCGCTGCGACCTTTGGTGCGGCGGGGCAGGGGAACTATGCGGCGGCGAACATGTTCCTGGACGCGCTGGCGGCACGCCGTCGGGCGCGTGGGCTCGCGGGGGTGTCGTTGGCCTGGGGCTTCTGGGCCGAACGCAGCGACATGAC
>NZ_JAEEAP010001311.1 GCF_016103465.1 Streptomyces sabulosicollis | reverse complement strand
GGGCATTTCCTTCGGCGGTTCGTCGGTGGCCGAGAACACCGTCTACATCAATGGCCTGAACGTCACCGACTTCTACAACCGGGTCGGCTTCTCGTCGGTGCCGTTCTCGTTCTACCAGGAATTCCAGGTCAAGACGGGCGGCTACTCGGTGGAGTTCGGGCGCAGCACCGGCGGCGTCATCAATGCGGTGACCCGCTCGGGCAGCAACGATTTCAAGGCCGGTGCCGAACTGGTGTTCGAGCCGCGCGCGTGGCAGTCGCAGGCACGCGACCGCTACGACGGCAGCGGCAGCCGCTACATCACCGCCAGCCGCGACGACTACAGCCGCAGCGCGCTGAATGTGTTCGCTTCCGGTGCGCTGGTGCAGGACCGCCTGTTC
>NZ_JAEEAP010001310.1 GCF_016103465.1 Streptomyces sabulosicollis | reverse complement strand
GGGCCAGGCCGACGCCCATGCCCTCGCTCTTGCTGCTGCCGAACAGCTTGCCCGGCAGCACGGCGGCACGGGCGTCGAAGCCATGGCCGTAGTCGCGGACTTCGCCGATCAGGTCGTCGCCTTCGATGCGCAGGTCCAGGTCCACGCGTGGCCGGCCGGCTTTCTCGCCGGCATCGGCGGCGTTGTTGAGCAGGACCATCAGCAGATGGCCTACGCCCGGGTCCAGCGGCAGCCGCAGCGGCGCATCATCGTTGCGGTGCAGGTCGATGGTCGGCCGCACCAGGCGCCATTGCTCAAGCACCTGCTGTGCGCTGGAATGGCTGCGGCCCGGTGCGTCGGCCGAGGCCGGAGCAGCCAGCGCCAGCACGCGCTCCCGGCAC
>NZ_JAEEAP010001309.1 GCF_016103465.1 Streptomyces sabulosicollis | reverse complement strand
GGATCGGCGCACGGATCCCGGCCTGGCGCAGTTCCAGCGCCTCTTCGATGGTGGCCACGCCGAAACCATCAGCCTCGCCTTCCAGCGCCTGTGCACAGCGCACCGCGCCATGGCCATAGGCATCGGCCTTGATGATCGCCAGGGCCTTGCCACCGCCCAGTTCACGGGCAAGCCGGTAATTGCTGCGCAGGGCGCCCAGATCGATCAGCGAGCGGGCAGGACGCATGTGCGGTTCTCATGTTGCGGGGCGTGACCGTACTGGCCGTAGCGGAAAATATCCAGGCCTTCGGTGCTGATCTGCGGCTGGCGCGCGCTCATCAGGTCGGCCAGGTAACGGCCCGAGCCGCAGGCCATGGTCCAGCCCAGGGTGCCGTGGCCGG
>NZ_JAEEAP010001308.1 GCF_016103465.1 Streptomyces sabulosicollis | reverse complement strand
GGGACATGGGCCTGGAGGCGTTCGTGCTCTACTCCTCTGCCGCGGCCACGCTCGGGGCCGGTGGGCAGGGGAGTTACGCGGCGGCCAACGCCTTCCTCGACGCCCTGGCCCAGCACCGCCACGCCCAGGGCCTACCCGCCCTCTCCCTGGGCTGGGGCCTGTGGGCACAGGCCAGCGGAATCACCCAGAACCTCAGCCAGACCGACATCGCCCGCATGGCACGCGGCGGCACCACCGGACTCACTACTGAAGAAGGTCTGGCTCTCTTCGATGCTGCTCAGGGTGTGGGGCGTGCTGTGGTGGTGCCGGTGCGTGTGGATGTGCGGGCGTTCCATGGGCGTTCTGGTGTGCCGGTTCCGGCGATGTTGCGGAATGTGGTGC
>NZ_JAEEAP010001307.1 GCF_016103465.1 Streptomyces sabulosicollis | reverse complement strand
GTCAATCCCTTCATGCGGATAAAGCGATGAATATTCTTGGGACAGCTATGCGAAGGCCGTCCCGGTCGCCCTGTTCAGGATCGGGTACAGTCCGGGCGGTCCATTCCGCTGGAAACGCCGATGTCGCGCCTGCCCCTGTCCTGCCTGCTGCTGCCTCTGCTGGCTAGCGCGACCGCACACGCCGGCGACTGGCGCCAGGGCTGGGGACTGGCTCCCCCTTCCGCCCCGGCCACCCGCGCAGGCAGTGCCGAGGGCGCCGCCCTCATGGCCCAATTGCGCCTGCAGCCGGTCGGTACGCAATGGCAGGCCCGGATCGACAACGGGCTGGCAGGGCCGCTGCAGATCCAGCTGCGCGCCGCCCCCGGGCACCCGGTCGAAGGC
>NZ_JAEEAP010001306.1 GCF_016103465.1 Streptomyces sabulosicollis | reverse complement strand
TCTGGTAACGGTGCGCCGGCAGCACGGAGATCACCCGAGGGTGGTGGAAGCGGCGGATGACCGCGCGGCCGAGGACGTCGGCAACGGTCAGCACGATCGCCAGGACCACCGGCTGCCGGAGGCCGACAACGCTGCCGAAAAGCACTTCGATCAAGGCGAAACAAGCGACTACCGCGCAGCCGGCCCAGACCGAAAGCATCGGGAACGGCTTCACCAACCGCTCAGTGGCGAAGCCTTTGATCCCAGCCAGGGCGCCGAGCCATACGATTCCGGCGATGATCGTCGGCCAAGGACCGAGTGCGCTTCCGGAGACCGGCCAGATCAGACCGGCCGCTGCGGTGGCGCCCAGCACCAGGGCGACATCGAAGATCACCAGTGATT
>NZ_JAEEAP010001305.1 GCF_016103465.1 Streptomyces sabulosicollis | reverse complement strand
GTGCAGATCGAGCGTGACGGCGTGGTCGACACGCGAGGCTTGACGGGAGTCGCAGAGGTGTCCGTGGTGACGTCGGAGTCGGTCGAGCCGGCCGAGAAGAAGCGGTCCGGTGAGCAGGTCGCCGGGTCGAGGCGAGGTGCGAGGCAGCCGCTGCTGGATCGCAAGCTGGTGGCCGAGCTGGTGGGCCAGGCCAGGGGCGCCGGGGTGAGCATCGACGGCGAGGGCGGGCTGCTGGCCGAGCTGACCAAGCTGGTCGTGGAGTCCGCGCTCGAGGGCGAGCTGACCGATCATCTGGGGTACGACAAGCACGAGCGAGGCGGCTCGAGCGACGGCAACGCCCGCAACGGCAGCAGGTCGAAGACGGTGCTGACCAAGGCCGGCC
>NZ_JAEEAP010000132.1 GCF_016103465.1 Streptomyces sabulosicollis | reverse complement strand
CTGTCGGCGCCTCCGGCCGAGGAGGTCAAGGTCGGGATCCAGATCCTGGAGTCGCTGAATCTGCGGCAGCGGCGGCTGGAGATCGTCTCGTGTCCGTCGTGCGGCCGGGCGCAGGTGGATGTGTACACGCTCGCGGACCAGGTCACGGCCGGTCTGGAGGGCATGGAGGTCCCGCTGCGGGTCGCGGTCATGGGGTGTGTGGTGAACGGTCCTGGTGAGGCGCGGGAGGCGGATCTGGGGGTGGCGTCAGGCAATGGCAAGGGGCAGATCTTCGTCAGGGGCGAGGTCATCAAGACCGTGCCGGAGTCGAAGATCGTGGAGACCCTGATCGACGAGGCCATGAACATCGCGCGGCGCATGGCGGACGAGGGGGTCCCGTCGGGTACCCCGGACGTCACCGTGAGCTGATACACCGAGGAGGGGAACCGACCGTGCCGTTGCTGGAGAACATCCGGGGCCCGCACGACCTCAAGGCGCTGACCGGTGAGGAGCTGGCCGCGCTCGCTCAGGAGATCAGGGAGTTCCTGATCCACGCGGTGGCCAGGACCGGGGGCCATCTGGGACCGAACCTCGGCGTGGTCGAGCTGTCCATAGCCCTGCACCGCGTCTTCGACTCGCCCGCCGATCGCATCCTGTGGGACACCGGCCACCAGTCCTACGTCCACAAACTGCTCACCGGCCGCCAGGACTTCTCCAAGCTCCGCCACAAGGGCGGGCTATCCGGCTATCCGTCACGGGCCGAGTCCGAGCACGACATCATCGAGAACAGCCATGCCTCCACCGTGCTGGGCTGGGCCGACGGCCTGGCCAAGGCCAATGAGGTGCACGGCCGCACCGACCACGTCGTGGCCGTCATCGGGGACGGGGCGCTGACCGGCGGGATGGCCTGGGAGGCGCTCAACAACATCGCCGCCGCCCGGGACCGTCCGCTCGTCATCGTCGTCAACGACAACGAGCGCTCCTACTCGCCGACCATCGGCGGGCTCGCCAACCACCTCGCCACCCTGCGCACCACCGACGGCTACGAGCGCTTCCTCGCCTGGGGCAAGGAGGTGCTGCAGCGCACTCCCGTGGTGGGCCAGCCGCTGTACGGGTCGCTGCACGGCGCCAAGAAGGGGTTCAAGGACGCCTTCGCGCCGCAGGGCATGTTCGAGGACCTGGGGCTGAAGTACGTCGGCCCCATCGACGGCCATGACACCGAGGCGGTCGAGTCGGCCCTGCGCCGCGCCAAGCGGTTCCACGGCCCGGTCCTGGTCCACTGCCTCACCGAGAAGGGGCGGGGCTACCGGCCCGCGCTGGAGGATGAGGCGGATCGTTTCCACACCGTGGCCGCGATGGACCCGCTCACCTGCGCGCCGCTGACCCCCTCCGGCGGCCGCTCGTGGACCTCGGTGTTCGGCGAGGAGATGGTGCGGATCGGCGCCGAACGGCCCGATGTGGTCGCGCTCACCGCCGCGATGCTGCACCCCGTGGGCCTCGCCGGCTTCGCCGAGGCGTATCCCGGGCGGGTGTGGGACGTGGGCATCGCCGAGCAGCACGCGGCGGTCTCGGCCGCCGGGCTCGCCACCGGCGGGCTCCACCCGGTGCTCGCCGTCTACGCCACCTTCCTCAACCGCGCCTTCGACCAGCTGCTCATGGATGTCGCCCTGCACCGGTGCGGGGTGACCTTCGTCCTGGACCGGGCCGGGGTCACCGGCACCGACGGGCCGAGCCACAACGGCATGTGGGACATGTCCGTCCTCCAGGTGGTGCCGGGGCTGCGGATCGCCGCCCCGCGCGACGCCGACCAGCTCCGTGCCCAGCTGCGGGAGGCGATCGACGTGGACGACGCGCCGACCGTCATCCGCTTCCCCAAGGAGTCGGTGGGGGAGCCGATTCCGGCGATCGACCGGGTCGGCGGGATGGACGTGCTGCGCCGGGGCGAGGACGTCCTCCTCGTCGCGGCCGGGGTCATGGCCCCCGTCGCGCTGCGCGCCGCCGAGCTGCTGGCCGGGCGCGGCATCGGCTGCACGGTGGTGGATCCGCGCTGGGTCAAGCCCGTCGACCCCGAGCTGCCCGGGCTCGCGGCGCGCCACCGGCTGGTGGCGGTCGTCGAGGACAACGTGCGCACCGGCGGGGTGGGCGCGGCGGTCGCCCAGGCGCTGCGGGACGCCGAAGTCGACCTGCCGGTGCGGACGTTCGGCATCCCCGAGGCGTTCCTGGCCCATGCCAAGCGCGGCGAGGTGCTCGCCGACATCGGGCTCACCCCCGCCGAGATCGCGGGCCGGATCGGGGCGGCCCTGACCCGGATCGGGGCGGCCCACCAGGAGCGGGCGGGCGCCGCCGCCGAGGGGCGTACCGCCGCCGGGCCGCGTACCCCGGCCGGGCCCCGTACCGCCGCCGGGCCGCGTACCCCGGCCGGGGACCGTACCCCGGCCGGGGACCGTACTCCGGCCGGGGACCGTACTCCGGCCGGGGACCGTACCGCCGCCGCCAAGGAGAGCCAGGCATGACAGCAGCCGAGCAGCAGCAGCGGCGTTCGGGCTTCGACCTCGGGAAGCTGCTGGCCGAGCGCGCGTCGGAGCGGTACGACCTGCACACCCGGCACCTCAACCACCAGCTGCCCCGGATGCTGCGCACCATCGGGTTCGACAAGGTCTACGAGCGGGCCGAGGGCGCGTACTTCTGGGACGACGAGGGCCAGGACTACCTCGACATGCTCGCCGGCTTCGGGGTGATGGGCCTGGGCCGCCACCACCCCGTGGTCCGCAAGGCCCTGCACGACGTCCTCGACGCCGACCTGGCCGATCTGACCCGCTTCGACTGCCAGCCGCTGCCCGGTCTGCTGGCCGAGCGGCTGCTGGCCCACGCCCCCCATCTGGACCGGGTCTTCTTCGGCAACAGCGGCACCGAGGCCGTCGAGACGGCCCTGAAGTTCGCCCGCTACGTCACCCGCAAGCCCCGCGTCCTGTACTGCGCCCACGCCTTCCACGGGCTGACCACCGGCTCGCTGTCGGTCAACGGCGAGGACGGCTTCCGCAAGGGGTTCGCCCCGCTGCTGCCCGACACCCCGATCGAGATGGGCGACCTCGACGCGCTGGAGCGGGAGCTGGCGCGCGGGGACGTGGCGGGGTTCGTGGTGGAACCCATCCAGGGCAAGGGGGTGCACGAGGCCCCGCCCGGTTTCCTGCGCGCCGCACAGGAACTGCTCCACCGCCACAAGGCCCTGCTCATCGCGGACGAGGTGCAGACCGGCCTCGGCCGCACCGGGGACTTCTTCGCCTACCAGCACGAGGACGGCGTCGAACCCGATCTGGTGTGTGTGGCCAAGGCACTCTCCGGGGGCTATGTGCCGGTCGGAGCGACCCTCGGCAAGGACTGGATCTTCAAGAAGGTCTATTCGTCGATGGACCGGGTGCTGGTCCACTCGGCCAGCTTCGGCTCCAACGCCCAGGCCATGGCCGCCGGGCTCGCGGTCCTCGCCGTCATGGCGGACGAGGGGGTCGTGGCCAACGCCCGCCGCACCGGCGAGCTGCTGCGCGACCGCCTCGCCGCCCTGGTGGACCGCTACGAGCTGCTGCACGATGTGCGCGGCCGGGGGCTGATGATCGGCATCGAGTTCGGCAGGCCCAGCTCGCTGGGGCTGCGCAGCCGGTGGGCGATGCTGCAGGCGGCGCGCAAGGGACTGTTCGCGCAGATGCTCGTCGTCCCGCTGCTGCGGCGCCATCACATCCTCACCCAGGTGTCCGGCGACCATCTCGAGGTCATTAAGCTGATCCCGCCGCTGATCATCGGCGAGCGGGAAGTGGACCGCTTCGTCGAGGCGTTCACCGCGGTCATGGACGACGCACACGACGGCGGCGGCCTGATCTGGGACTTCGGCCGGACGCTCGTCAAACAGGCGGTGGCCAACCGCTGACCGATGGGGGACCCGGCATGATCGACGCGACCGCCGTACGGGCCGTCAACGCGCTGACGGCGAGGTGGGCGCGGGCGGTCGTGGCGGACCAGGGCACGGTCTTCGCCGCCACCGGGGTCTGGCCGCTGCTCGCCCTGCTCGCGGGCGGAGCCGACGGCCCGGCCCGTCAGGAGCTGGAGGGCGCGCTGGGCGTCGCCGCCGACGGGGCGACGGCGCTCGGCGGAGGGCTGCTCGGAGCGCTGGACGCCATGGACGGTGTCCACGCGGCCACCGGGCTGTGGACCCGTCAGGACCTGCCGGTCCGGCCCGAGTGGGAGGCCGCGCTGCCCCCGGGCGTACGCTCCACGCTGACCGGGAACGTCGAGCGGGACCGCAAGGAGCTGGACGACTGGGCGTCCCGGCGCACCCGGGGGGCGATCGCCGGGATGCCGGTGCCGCTCACCCCCGACACCCGGCTGGTGCTGGCCGGAGCCCTCACGGTGGAGACGGCCTGGCGGCAGCCGTTCCAGCCGGGCTGGCTGAGGCCGACGGGCGGACCGTGGGCGGACCGGTCACTGGCCGGGCTCACCCGGTCCACGGACGACCTGGACGGGGTGCTGCGGATCGTCCCCGACACCCCGGCCGGTCCGCTCACCCTGTCCGGGGTCGCGGGCGGCAACGGGCTCGATGTGCACCTGGTCCTCGGCGCGGAGGACGCTCCGGGCGGCGAGGTGCTGGAGGCCGGGATCGGCGCGGTGGCCGGGCGGTACGCGGGGTGGCCCGGCTCGGCGCTGCCGCCGGGCGAGGCCGGGCCCGGGGTCCGGGTGAGCGAGGTCCCGAGCTGGGACCCCACGCCCCGGGTGGCGCTCACCGCCCCGCAGTTCACCGTGACCGCGCGGCACGATCTGCTGCGCCGGGCCGAGCTGTTCGGGCTGCGTACCGCCCAGGACACCACGCGCGGCCACTTCCCGGGGATCAGCCCCGCCGCGCTGGCGCTGTCCTCGGGGGAGCAGTTCATGACCGCCTCGTTCAGCGCCGAGGGCTTCTGGGCCGCGGCGGTGACCGCGTTCTCCATGGCGCCCGGTTCGGCGCCGCCGCAGCGGACGGCGAAGCTGATCAGCGTGCGGTACGAGCGGCCGTTCGGCTTCCTGGCCGTGCACCGCGCCACCGGTCTGGTGCTGGCGGCGGGCTGGGTCACCGAGCCGGAGGCCGGGGCCGACACCCCGTGGTGAGCCCGTCGGCCCGTCAGCCCGTGAGCCCGCGTGGCCCTTCGGCTCGCGTTGCCCTTCGGCCCGGGGCGGGCCGCGCCGTCAGCCCGTGAGCAGCCGTTCGCGGAGCCGCTCGCGCTGCTCGGGGGTGAGGCCGAGCCCCTCGGCGAGATAGCGCTCGGGGCCGCCCCAGGTCTCCTCGATGGTCGTGAAGGCCGCCGCCAGATATTCGGCGCGCGCGTCGAAGAGCGGCAGCAGCAGCGCCATCACCTCGGGGGACATCGGGTCGGAGCCGTCCCCCGGAGCGCCCTTGCGCCAGATCTTGTAGCGCCGGTGGGCGGCGGCCGACTCGAGATAGTCGGCCTCGATGGCCTCCTGGTCGACGCCGAGGGCGAGCAGGGTCACCGCGATGGACAGCCCGGCCCGGTCCTTGCCCGCCGAACAGTGCATCAGCACCGGTGAGCTGTCCTCGGCCATATCGCGGAGGATCCGGCCGTGCTCGACGAGCCGGGTGGTGATGATGGAGCGGTAGGAGCCGATCATGCGCTTCTCGGCCCGGCCCTCGGCGAGCAGCTCGCGCAGGGTGTTCAGATCGCCCTCGCGGACCATCGTCCAGAACCCGGCGCCGTCGGCCGGGTCGGACAGCGGCAGATTGACGTTCCGGACCCCGCGGAGCGTGACGTCCGGGCCCTCCAGCTTGATGTCGGCGGCGTTGCGGAAGTCGAAGACGGTGTGCAGGCCGAGCGAGTCGAGGTAGGCCGTGTCCGCCTCGGTGGCATGGGCGAGATGGCCGCTGCGGAACAGCACACCGGGCCGTACGCGGCGGCCGTCGGCAGCCGGCAGTCCACCGAGATCACGGAAATTGCGTACCCCCACCAGCGGGGTTTCGGTCCGGGGGACCTGCGGCGACTGCGACTGCTGCGTCACGGGCTCTCCTTCACCATCGGCCGCCGACGCGGCTCGTCGACGAGGCGGCTGAAGCTGACCATACGACATGGGTGCACCGGGCAATCGGTCTCGTGAGGGTGCGGGCATTGCCGCACAGCCCGCCCTCCCCGATCATGTTGACACCTGTGGAGAATTGGGGAACGGGATGATCGAAACCGGTGGAAGCGGTCGGCTCTGGGTGCTCTCGGGGCGGCACAGCGGCTATGCCCTGCACCTCACCGACCGTGATGAGCTGCTCCATCTCCACTGGGGGCCGAGGATCGCGGTCGAGGACGCCGAGGCCCTCGCCGCCGAGCCGGGGCCGCCGGACTGGCCGTTCGAATCACCGCTGGACGGGCGCGAGGAGTACCCGGTGGAGGGCGGCCCGCGCTTCGCGCGCCCCGCCCTGTCCGTACACGCCGGGGGCGTACGCGGCACCGAGTGGCGCTTCGAGGGCGGCGCCGTCCTCGACCCCGGCACGGGTGAGGAACTGCGGCTGCGCTTCCACGATCCGCTGCACCGCCTCGACATCACCCTCCACTACCGGATGCGGGACGACGGCGATGTCATCGAGCGCTGGACCACCCTCACCCACACCGGCACCGCCGGCCAGGAGCCGGTGGAGCTGCTGCGCGCCGACTCCGCCGCCTGGTCGCTCCCGGCGCGGGACCGCTGGCGGCTGTCCCATCTGCACGGCCGCTGGGCCGCCGAGAGCCGGCTCGCCCGCACCGAGCTCACCCCCGGCGAGAAGGTGATCGGCAGCCGCCGGGGCCACACGAGCCATCACCACCTGCCCTGGATCGCCCTGGACGGCGGGGAGGCCACCGAGGAGAGCGGCGAGGTGCACAGCTGTGCCCTCGCCTGGTCCGGGGCCTGGCGGATCGCCGTCCAGCTGCTGGGCGACGGCGCCGTCCAGGCGGTGGGCGGGGTCGGCCACGACGACGCGGGCCAGCTGCTCCTCGGCCCCGGTGAGTCCTTCACCACCCCCGTCTTCGCGGGGCTGTGGACCGACGGCGGCTTCGGGGCCGCGAGCCGCGCCTGGCACGCCTGGCAGCTCGCGCACGTGATCCCCGGCGCCGACCGGCCCCGGCCGGTGCTCTACAACTCCTGGGAGGCCACCGAGTTCGAGGTGGGCGAGGAGCAGCAGCGCTCGCTGGCGCGGCTGGCCGCCGCCATGGGCGTCGAGCTGTTCGTCGTGGACGACGGCTGGTTCGGCGCCCGCACCAGCGACCGGGCCGGGCTCGGCGACTGGACGCCCAACCCGGACCGCTTTCCGCACGGGCTGAAGCCGCTGGCCGACGAGGTGCACGCGCTCGGGATGCGGTTCGGCATCTGGGTCGAACCGGAGATGGTCAACCCCGACAGCGACCTCTACCGCGCCCACCCCGACTGGGTGCAGCACCACCCCGGCCGGGCCCGCACCGAGTTCCGCAATCAGCTCGTGCTCAACCTCGCCCGCCCTGAGGTGCGCGGGTATCTGTGGGAGCGGCTGGACACCCTGCTGAGCGGCGCGCCGATCGACTATGTGAAATGGGACTTCAACCGCTCCTTCTCGGACGCCGGCTGGCCCGGCGACCGCTATCCGCGGCGGCTGTGGATCGACCACGTACGCGGACTGTACGAGCTGCTGGAGCGGCTCCGCGCCGCCCACCCCGGGGTCGCCTTCGAGTCCTGCTCGGGCGGCGGCGGCCGGATCGACCTGGGCGTCCTTGGCCTCACCGACCAGGTGTGGACCTCGGACAACACCGATCCGCTGGACCGGCTGGCCATCCAGCACGGCTTCGGTCAGCTCCACCCCGCCCGGGTGATGGCCGCCTGGGTCACCGACAGCCCGAACGCCATGGGCAACGCCCGCGTCAGCTCGCTGCGCTTCCGCTTCGTCAGCGCGATGGCCGGGGTGCTGGGCGTGGGCGGCGATCTGACCCGCTGGAGCGAGGCCGAACGCGCCGAGGCCCGCGACTGGGTGGCGCTCTACAAGCGGGTGCGCCCGGTCGTCCAGCACGGCGAGCTGTACCGGCTGCGGCCGCCGGAGGGCGACGGGCTCAGCGCGGTGCAGTACGTCCGGGGCGAGGAGACCGTGGTGCTGGCCTGGCTCCAGGCGCAGCACCACGGCCGGGCACCGCTTCCGCTGCGGCTGCGCGGGCTCGATCCGGCGGCCACGTACCGGGACCTGGAGACCGGGGAGGTGCACCGGGGAGCGGTGCTCGCCCACCGGGGCTTGCGCACCGGGCTGCGCGGCGACCTCGACGCCGCCGTATTCCACCTTCGCCGAAACTGACCGGGTGGGATAGATCACCCCACGTCAAGCCCTGGTTACGGTGGCGTAAGTCACGCCATCGGGTGAATGATGTCCCGACGTGGCAGACGATAAGGAGAGATTCAGCAACGGTCCCATCGGGTCGTACGCAGCCGTCGGCGACAGCTTCACCGAAGGCGTCGGCGACCCCGGTCCTGACGGGGTGTTCGTCGGCTGGGCCGACCGGCTCGCCGTCCTGCTGTCCGACCAACGACCCCACGACGATTTCCGCTACGCCAATCTGGCCGTACGCGGTCGACTCCTTGACCAGATCGTGGCGGAGCAGGTGTCCCGCGCCATCGAACTCGGCCCCGATCTGGTCACCTTCTGCGCGGGGGGCAATGACATCCTGCGCCCCGGCAGCGACCCCGACGATGTGGCCGAGCGCTATGAGGCGGCCGTCGCCGACCTCCGGGCGCGAGTGGGCACGGTGCTGCTGTGCACCGGCTTCGACACCAGAGGGGTGCCGGTGCTGCGCCATCTGCGGGGCAAGATCGCCACGTATACGGCGCATGTGCGGGCGATCGCCGACCGGCACGGCTGCCCGGTGCTCGACCTGTGGTCGCTGCGCTCGGTGCAGGACCGCCGGGCCTGGGACGCCGACCGGCTGCACCTGTCGCCGGACGGGCACACCCGGGTCGCGCTGAGGGCCGGTCAGGTGCTCGGCCTCGACGTCCCCGCCGACCCCGATCAGCCCTGGCCCCCGGAGGGGCAGCGCACCGCGGCCGAGGTGCGCAGGGACAACATCCACTGGGCGCGCGAATATCTGGTGCCCTGGATCGGCCGACGGCTGCGCGGTGAGTCGTCGGGTGACCATGTGGAGCCCAAGCGCCCCGATCTGCTGCCGCTGCGGCCCTGAACGTTCCGTGACCCGAAGCGGTCCCGGAGGAATAGGGGCAGACCCCCGTTGGCGCCCCGAGGCTGACCGCCCGGTGCGCTGTCGCTGCCCCTATTCCCTCGGCACCGCTCGTCCGTCGCGTCGTCGCCGGGTCGCTAGACCGCCAGGTAGGCCCAGACGGCGCGGCCCGCGCCCCCCTGGTTGGGCCTGACGCCCCACGCCTCCGACATGGCCTCCACCAGCATCAGCCCGCGGCCGCCCTCCTGGTCGGCGCTCACCGACCGGGCCTCCGGCACCGTGCGCGCACAGCCCTGGTCGGCCACTTCCAGCCGCAGCCGGTTGCCTATGAGCTGGAGTGAGCAGCGCACGTCCTCGCTGGAGGTGTGGCGCACCGCGTTGGTGAAGAGCTCGGAGACGATCAGCTCCGCGCTGTCCCGGGTGTCCTGGTCGATGCCCCATGAGCCCAGTCGCCGGACGACATGCCTTCTCGCCTCGGCGACGGACGTGCTCAGCGCCGGCAGACGAAACACGTCGTGGCGGGGCGGAGCGACCACGGTGCCGCCGCGCCCTAACCGGAGAGCCTCATAGGAAGGAGCCACGCCGACACTATGCTCTGTCACGCTCGCGTATGGCAAGGTTCAATCTGTAAATTACAGAATCGCAAGCGCAGGCTGTTCGGAATGCTGAGCCCATGCCAGACTGCTGTGTCGTGAAGGTACTTGGAGGGGAACGGTAGTGGCGGATGCGCGGGCGGGCGGAGCCCCGACCGTCCTGCGAGTCGTGCTCGGCAAACGGCTCCAGGACCTTCGAGAGAAGGCCGGGCTGTCGTTCGAACAGGCCGGCCGCGCCCTGGACGTCACCCATGCCACGATCCGGCGGATGGAGAAGGCCGAGGTCGGCCTGAAGCTCCCGTACGTCGAGAAGCTGCTGCGGACGTACGGCGTCACCGACCCCGAGGAGGTCGAGGGGTTCCTCTCCCTCGCGCGCGAGGCCAACAAGGCGGGCTGGTGGCATCGGTTCCGCGACGTCCTGCCGGAGTGGTTCAACACCTTCGTCAGCCTGGAGGTCGAGGCCAATCTGATCCGGGCCTACGAGCCGCACTACGTCCCCGGGCTGCTGCAGACCGAGGACTACGCCCGCGCGGTGCTCCGCGCGGGCATGCCGCACGCGCCCGAGACCGAGATCGAGCGCAATGTCGCCCTCCGCATGGAGCGCCAGGCGCTGCTCGCCCGGGAGAACCCGCCGATGCTGTGGGTGGTCATGGACGAGACGGTGGTGCGCCGCCCCATCGGCGGTGCCGAGACCATGCGTGCCCAGATCGCGCGGCTCATCGAGGAGGCCGAGGCTCCTCATATCCGGCTGCAGGTCATGCCGTTCGACGCCGGTCCGCACCCGGCGATGTACGGCCCCTTCCATATCTTCCGGTTCCCGATCCCGGAGCTGCCCGATATCGCGTATACGGAGACGCTCGTCAGCGGCTCCTACTTCGACCAGCGCGATGACGTATCGGCGTTCCTGGAGGCCCTGGACCGGATGTGCGCGCAGGCCGCGCCTGCACAGACGACTCAGGCCATTCTGAGTCGCATTCGCAAGGAGATCTGAACGATGGATCGCATATGCGGGAACCGCGTCTACAGTGGCATGCCGGCAAGGGACCTCGGCAGCGAGGGCTGGCACAAGCCATGGAGCGGTGGCAATGGGGGAAGCTGCGTCGAGGCGATGAGGCTGAAGGACGGCCGGGTGGCGCTGCGCCAGTCGACCGACCCGGACGGACCGGCCCTGATCTACACCCATCTGGAGATGAAACGCTTCATCCAGGGGGCGAAGGCCGGGGACGCGGACTTCTTGTTTCTGTGACGTCCGCCGTGCCGTCCGGTTCCGTGCCGCTCATCGTGACCAGGGGGATCGAGGGGGAGACAGTGTGACCGACCGACCAGGAAGCGCCCGGCGGGGGCGGCGCCGGGACGCGTTCCAGCACTCCGCCCGCGAACACGTCATACAGCGGAAGCGACTCCAGGTGCACATAGCCGATGTGGCAGTCGCAGACGGCCAGCGGACACCGACGGGGCCGTAGCGCCGCGCGGTACGACCCGTCGTAGAGATTGCCCAGTTCGGCGGGGACGAAATGGCAGCGGCGCACCGTGCCGTCGCCGTCCACCGAGATCACCGAGGCGCCGGTCCGGCATGGCAGACCGGCGCTTCGGTGCGGATGGCGGCTGTAGCCGAAGAGCGGGTCCAGCGCGGTCCACTCGGCCGCCTCGGCATCGGTGTAGGTGTGGCCCTCGGCCGCGTTCACCCACAGATACACCTGCTCGGGCAGGTCGGCGCGCAGCCTGCGGGCCTGGTCCAGATGGGCGGGCAGCCCCACGATGCCGACGCTGTGGCGCACCCCGCGCGCGGCCAGCTCCCGGCACTTGGCGAGGAACCGGTCGTACGGCGTCTGGCCCGGGTGGTAGGTGCACCACAGGGCGAGGGTGGCGGGGTCCGCCTCGGCCGTCCAGCCGGTCCGGCAGCTCAGATTGGTCTGGATGGCCACCCGTGCGACCTGCGGCAGATGGCTGAGCTCGATCAGCGCGCGGCGGTACCAGGAGCGCACCAGCCCCTCGCCCCACGGCGTGAACAGCACCGACAGCCGGTCGCCGGTCTGCTCCGCCGCCCAGGCCGTGAACCGCTCCAGCGCCGCGCGGTCGGCGCGCAGCCGCTCGGGGCTGTCCCGGCGCTTGGCGAACGGGCAGTACGGACAGTCGTAGTCGCACGAGGCGAGCGGACCCCGATACAGGATGGTCAAGTCCATGCCCACCTCGTTTCACTTCAGGTCGTACGCGGCCATGGCGGCGCGCACGGCGGGCGAGAACAGCTCGGGGCCGAGCGCGTCCGAGTGCGCCAGCCCCTCGGGGGACAGCCGCAGCCGTCCGGGAGCCGCGTCCGGGTCCAGCCAGCCGCGCTCCGCGAACCGGGCCAGCTCGGCGGGGAAGTCCTCGGCGGGATCGGTGCCGAACCGCGCCCGGTACTCCGCGTGTTCCATCCCCTCGGCCTGGAGGACGGACTGCAGCAGATGGCGCCGGCGGGCCTCGTCGCCGGTCATCCACCGGCCGTGCTCGGCGCGGGCGAAGTCGGCGGCGGGGCGGGAGACGTAGTCGTCGACGATGCCGCGTATCTCCCGCATGTCGACCGCGTAGTCGAAGGAGTAGTGCAGGGCCGAGGTGTAGGAGCGGGCACCGCAGCCGAGGCCGACCATGCCGTCCGTCTGGCAGGCGTGGTCCTCCCCGCCGGTCGCGGGCGCGCCCGGGGCGCGGAACATCCGCATCGAGACCTGCTCATAGCCGTGGGCGAGCAGATGGTCGCGGCCCGAGCGGTACAGCCGCAGCCGCCGCTCGTCCCACTCCGCGTCCCACTGCGCCTCCGGCGCTCTGGCCTCCTTACGGCCGAGCCCGGTCAGCGGGCGGACATAGAGGGGGTAGAGATACAGCTCCTCGGGGCGCCAGGCGAGGGCGGCGTCCAGGGAATGGCGCCAGGTGTCCTCGGTCTGCCCGTCGATGCCGTAAATGAGATCGATGTTGAGCACCGGGATGCCCGCCTCCCGGATCCGGGCCAGTGCCGCCTCCACCTCGGCCCGGCGCTGGGGGCGCACCGCCGAACGCGCCTCCGCGTCGACGAAGCTCTGCACCCCCAGGCTCAGCCGGGTGGTGCCGCGCCCGGCCAGCACCGCGAGCCGGTCGGCCGTGGCGGTGGCCGGGGACGCCTCCACCGAGAGCGGCACGGCGGCCAGGTCCGCGCCCATCCCCTTCTCGGCGATGTCGCAGAGCCGCTCCAGCTCGGCCGCCTCCAGGAACGTGGGGGTGCCGCCGCCGAACGCCGCGGCGGCGAACCGGGCGTCCTCGCCGAGCGCCTCGCGCACCGCCCCCGCCTGCCGCTCCAGCGCGTCCAGATAGGCGGTCACCAGCCCCTCGGGGGCGCCGATCCGGGTGAAGAGGTTGCAGAAGCCGCAGCGCACCTCGCAGAAGGGGATGTGCAGATAGAGCGACAGCGCGTCCTTCGGCTCGGCCGCCCACAGCTCGCGCAGCGCGGGACGCTCCGCGAGCGGCCGGTAGGCGGTCTTGTGCGGATAGGCGTAGACGTAGGACTGGTAGGGGCGGACGGTCGGACCGGGCGTGCTGATGTTCATCGGGCCTCGAGGAAGAAGTGGGTGTACGGCACGGTCCAGACGACCTCGTGGCCGAGCCGGTGGCCGGTGTAGCCGTCGTCGCCGTACGCGGTGCCGTGGTCGGAGCAGACGATCGCGAAGGCGGGACCGCGGCCGCCCAGGGCGGCCAGCAGCCGGTCGATATGGCGGTCGACGTACTCGAGGGCGGCGGCGTGGGTGGCGCGGGTGTCGCCCGTCTCGCGGGTGGCGCCGGGCAGATGGAACCAGTTGGGCTGGTGGAGCGCCGAGACGTTGAGGAAGAGGAACAGCCGGCGGCCGGGGTCAAGACCGGCGATCACCCCTTCGGCGCGGTCGATCTGCGCCTCGAAGGAGGTGGGGGAGGTGACGCCGAACTCCGGCTCCCAATGGCTCTCCTGGAAGTAACCGGGCAGCACCGAGCCCAGCGGCCCCCGCCGGTTGAAGAAGCCGACCCCGCCGACGCACACCGTGTGGTACCCGGCCGCCGCGAGCCCCGACACCAGATCGGGGGTCTCGAAGACATAGGTGCCCGCCGCGGTGGTCTCGCTGCCCGCGAAGCGGGCCGCGAACAGCCGGCGGTGCGGCCCCGGGGCGGCCGGGGTCGGCAGGAAGCCCGCGAACATCGCCTGGTGGGAGGCGTAGGTGAAGCTGCCGGGGGCGTGCCGCTCGTCCCAGACGCCGCCGGGCATCCGGGCGCTGAGGTGGGGTGTCCGTCCGGCGGCCGCCAGCTCGGCCGCCACGTCGTAGCGCAGGGTGTCGAGGGTGAGCAGCAGCAGATCGTGGCTGCCCACCACCTCGTTCATATCGGGCTCAGACAGCGGCATCGGGGTGGGCCTCCTTCCGGGCGCGGAGCACGGCGGCGACCTGGGCCGCGTAGGTGTCAAGACCCTCCGCGCCGCTGCCGGGCAGACCGGTCAGCCGGGGCAGCAGATCGCCGAAGGCGTTGACCTCGCCCACGGCGAACCGCCGCCACCCCGGGCCGGGCAGCAGATCCACCCCGACGCACAGCGTGCGCGGGAAGCGGTCCGCCGCCCGCTCCGCGATGCCCAGCACCTCGCCCCAGGCCACCCCGGCCGCCTCCGCCGCCGCGCGGGCGGCGGCCAGATCGCCGCGCACCCCGCCGAGATGGAGATTGGTCATGGGGGAGCGGCTGGTGCGCACCACGGCATGGGTGGCCCTGCCGCCCACCACCACGACCCGCAGATCGGCCACGCGCTTGTCCTGGGTGGCCTTGGGCAGCCAGCGCTCGATGTGCAGCCCGTCCGGCGCCAGCCTGTCGATGATCGCGGCGACCTCCGCCTCGCTGTCGTACCGCCGCACCCGCAGCGAGTTGAACAGCCGGCCGTCCTCCGTGCGCTCCACGGAGGTGGTGGCCCGCACCCGGCCGGGGCCCGCCGTCTCCACGGCGAGCACCCCGGACGCGGACGAGCCGTGGGCCGGCTTGACGAAGGCGCGCCGCAGCCCCGAGGTGCCGAGCGCCGCCCGTACGTCGTCCCAGCCGCGCACGGGTGGCGCCTGCGGACCGGAGGTCGGCGAGGGCGGGACCGGGACCCCGGCGCCGTCCAGCACCCCGTGGCACAGCCGCTTGTCGAACAGGACGGCCAGCTCACCGGGGTCGTTGAGCAGCGTGGCCCCGGCCGTGCGCGCCGCCTCCGCGACGCTCCGGACGGCCTCGGTGAACCGCGCGTACCAGCGGCCGGTGCCCTCGACCCGGGTGGGGTCGGAGGCGCCGCGCAGCAGCCACTCCACCTCCTCGTCCTCGCCCGGCGAGTCGATCCGCACGGTCTCGGCGGGGTCGAACGCGGCGCCGTCGGTCAGCACGTCGCGCCAGGCCAGCACCCGGGGCGCGGGCAGTCCGGCGGCCACGGCGGCGGCGGTGAACAGCGCCACCCGGCGGCCGCCCGGATTGCCGACCACGGCGAAGCGCGTCTCCTTCATGCCTGGGCGGGGGCCTTCCCGGTCGGGTTCTCGGTGGGTTTCTCGACGGGACTCTCGGCGGGGCGTGGTCATCACTCGGAGACGGCGGTGTAGCGGAACACCGCGTTGTCGTACTCGTCCTGGTCGCCCTTCTCGGACATCTCGACCTTCACCCCGGACGGCTCCAGGGCCCCGCGCAGCCGCTCCTCCATGGCCGTGGAGAAGTAGTTGTGGTCCAGAACGAGCCGCTTGAGATGGGTGAGCGGCTGGCCGTCGAGCAGCGCCGCCGCGCCCTCGTCGGTGAGCACCCCCATGGACAGATCGAGGGATTCGAGCTGGGCGACCACGGGGGCCGCCGCCATGGCGACCGCGATCTCGTCCTGGATCTCGGCGTTCTGCACGCCCAGGTGGCGCAGTGCGGGGAAGCGCCCGCCGGACAGGATCGGCTCCAGGTCGGCGACGGTGGCGTCGCCTCCGTACTCCTCCACGCCGAGCCACATCTCCAGGCGCTCGAGCGCGGGCAGCTCGCTGGCGGCGACCCCGCGGACCACCTCGCCGGGCAGCCCGCCGGTCTCGAAGCGGAGCACGCGCAGGCTCGTGTGGGTGACGGCGGGGAAGGACAGTCCGCTCCCACCGCGGACGCCCAGCTCGCGCAGGCCGGGGTAGGCATGGAGGACCGGTGTCACATCGGACTGCTCGATCCAGGAGATCTCCGACTCCTCCGCGGTGATGTCGCCGATGAACACCGCCTCCAGCGAGGTCAGCCGGTCCTTGGCCATGACGAGCTGCTCGATGGCGTCGTCGGCGTCGCCCTCGTAGGTCTCGCCCCACATGCCGATGATCAGCGCTCGCACGCGGCCGGGCGCCACCGTGGTGAGGAAGCGCTGGAAGCGCCCGTCGAAGCCGTCCTCCTCCTCGTCGCTGTAGGGGTTGTAGGAGATCCGCCAGGCGACGGTGTCCGTCTCGGGCAGCACGACGCCCTGGTCGGACGCGGGGAAGTCGAAGGCGGGAAGACCGTGCAGTTCGTCCAGGTGGTGGACCGACATGGGCGGTATCTCCTGATGTGTTCGCGTGGGCATGCCTGATTCCGAATGAGGTGCGAAGAGTTGTACCAAGCGCCACCGACAGCGGCCCCGGCGGGCGGTGGCGAAGGGCGCCCCGCGGCGCCGTTGCCGGCCCCCGCCGCCGGACGGCGTTGTCGGTGCCTCCCCTTAACGTCATGACCATCGACCGGCCCTGCGGGGCGCGGTGGGTCCAACAGGGCTGCGGTGAAGGGGAATTGGCATGTACCGACAGGGCGACGTCCTGATCGTTCCGGTGGCCGCGGAGGCGCTGCCGCAGGGCATCGACGCGCTGCCGCGGCAGCCGAGGGACGGGCGGGGCCGGCTGGTGCTGGCGCTCGGCGAGGTGACCGGGCACGCCCATGCGGTGGTCGGGCCGGGCGTGCTGGTGCGCGAGTCGGGCCCGTTCGGCGTCTCCTACCTCCATCTCCCCGACGGCGGGCGGGTGGTGCACGAGGAGCACGCGGCGATACCGCTGCCTAAGGGCTGGTACCGCGTGGTGCGCCAGCGGGAGTACGTGCCGGGCGCCGTGCGCGTCGTGGCGGATTGAGAGCGGGGGAGCGGAAGCGATGACGACGGCAACGGCGAAGGTGATGGCGGTGGCGGTGGAGAACGGCACGGGCGGTGGGGACGCACTCGCGGACGAGGACCGGGCGGCGCACTGGCGCGCGGTCGCCGCGGCCACCGGCCCGGCCGACCGCGAGGCGGCCGCGGCGGGCCTCCGCCGCGCCTATGAGCAGGCCGGGCTCCCCGCGCCCGAGCGGATCGTCTGGGCCGGTTCACCGCTGGCCGCCACGGCGGCGGTGATGCTGCTGGCCGGGCAGGCGGAGCGGCTGCCCGGGGATGTCGCCGAGCGGGCGGCGGCCATGCTGCGGGCGGCCGGGGTCGAACCGGTCGCGGGCGGCGTGGGCGCCTCGGTGCGGGAGGCCGTGCGCACCCATCCGTGGGCGCGGGCCAGGCGGCGGCTCCATGACGCCCTGGGTCCGGTCGGCTGGGCCGGGCGGTGGGCGCTCGCGGCCGCGCCGCTGTGGGAGGTCACCCGCGCCCTCACCGAGCGCGTCCGCACCGGGGTCGTCGAGACCCTGGCGCCGGACCCGGACTCGGACCAGGGGACGGCCGTCCGGCTCGCCCTGCTGGACGCGGTGCTGGGGCAGCATGACGCGCCCTGGCTGGCCGCCGTGGCGGACGGGGCGGAGCCCGGCCCGTTGGCCGGGCTCGCCGCGGTCGCCCGCGCCGCCGGCTGGTGGTGGCCGTACGAGAAGGCGGTGATCGTGGCGGAGCGCCCGGTCGAGCTGCACCGCGACGAGGCGGGCCGCCTCGACCGCGGCGACGGTCCCGCCCTCGCCTTCCCCGACGGCTTCGCGCTCTGCGCCTGGCGGGGCATGCCGGTGCCCGCGGCCTTCCTCCAGCAACTCGGCGAGCTGACCCCGGACCGCATCCGCGAGGAGGAGAACGCGGAGCTGCGCCGGGTGATGCTGGAGCACTACGGCTATGAGCGCTATCTCGAGGAGTCCGGGGCGCGGCCGGTGCACCGCGACGAGACCGGGGTCCTGTGGCGCATCGAGCTGGACGGGGACGAGCCGGTGGCGATGGTCGAGGTGGTCAACTCCACGCCGGAGCCGGACGGTACGCACCGCACGTACTGGCTGCGCGTGCCGCCCCGGGTCCGGACCGCCCGCGAGGGGGTCGCCTGGACCTTCGGGGTGGACGCCGACACCTACCGCCCCGAGCGCGAGACCTGATCCGGGGTCAGCTCCCCGGGGCACACTCCCTCAGCCGCTCCGGGGACGGCCCGTTTACTCATCCCGGCACAAAGGTTTGGTCTATACCTTGACTGGTATAGACCAAGCCGCTTGAGTGTCCCCCAGAGTTCCAGGGCCCCCCACACGAAGGAGATCGGCCCCATGTGGAGACGACGTGTTCTGGCGCCGCTCGCGGCGACCGCGGCGGTGTGCGCGAGTGTGCTTGTCATGCCCATGTCCTCAGCCTCGGCGGCGGGAACGACCGCCCAGGCGGCCTGCGACTACCCGAACTGGGCGGCGGGCAAGGCGTACGTCACCGGCGACATCGTCCGGTACACCGACGGCAAGTACTACCGCGCGGAGCACGACAACCCGGGCTATGACCCGGTGATCAGCACCTGGTACTGGGAGCCCTACAACTGCGGCTCGGAGGGCCAGAACCCGAGCGGCTTCGTGGTGAGCGAGGCGCAGTTCAACCAGATGTTCCCGAACCGGAACTCGTTCTACACCTACCAGGGCCTGACCGCCGCCCTGAGCGCCTACCCCGGCTTCGCCAACACCGGCAGCGACACCGTCAAGAAGCAGGAGGCGGCGGCCTTCCTGGCCAACGTCAACCACGAGACCGGCGGCCTGGTCCACATCGTGGAGCAGAACACGTCCAACTACCCGCACTACTGCGACTGGAACCAGCCCTACGGCTGCCCCGCGGGCCAGGCGGCGTACTACGGCCGCGGACCGATCCAGCTCAGCTGGAACTTCAACTACAAGGCCGCGGGCGACGCGCTCGGCATCGATCTGCTCGGCAACCCCTGGCTGGTGGAGCGGGACGCCGCGGTGTCCTGGAAGACCGCCCTGTGGTTCTGGAACACCCAGACCGGGGCCGGTTCGATGACCCCGCACGACGCCATGGTCAACCAGCGCGGCTTCGGCGAGACCATCCGCGCCATCAACGGCAGCCTGGAGTGCAACGGCGGCAACCCCGGCCAGGTGCAGAGCCGGATAGACGCCTACCAGCGGTTCGTCCAGATACTCGGCACCACCCCCGGCTCCAATCTGAGCTGCTGACCGGTCGCCCCTGACTGATCGCCCCTGTCCGGCGGCCGAATGACCGCCGGCAACCGGCCGCCGGCAACCGGCCGCCGGCAACCGGCCGCCGGCAACCGGCCGCCGGCAACCGGCCGCCGGCAACCGGCGCCGAGCGGCCCGTCCGGTCAGAAGCGAGGAAATTGAGGTGCGCCGCTCCGCCGTCACGCGCCAGCCTGGAGCACATGGCGTGGACGGTGACGTACGACCTCGAGGAGTTCCGGGCCGCGGCGGGTGGCTTCCTGAGCGCCCACCCGGCCCGGAACACCACTTTGCTCACGGTGGTCTCCTCCCTGACGGTCGCGGGCAGCGGCAGATACGGCGACGAGCCGCCGGTCTACGGCTGGTGGACCGGCGAGGAGAAGGGCCCAGCGGAGGGCGCGTTCCTGTGCACCCCGCCCTACCCCCCGCTGCTCTCCGCCCTCTCCGGCGAGGCGGCCCGGGACCTCGCCCGCACCCTCGCCCGGGACGGCGGGCTGAAGGTCACCGGAGTGAACGCGGGGCGCGAGGCCGCCGAGACCTTCGCCGCCGCCTGGAAGGACTCCACCGGTGCGGTGAGCGGCGTCGAGCAGACCCACCGGCTCTATCGCCTCGACGTCCTCACCCCGCC
>NZ_JAEEAP010001304.1 GCF_016103465.1 Streptomyces sabulosicollis | reverse complement strand
GGTCAGCAGGCCCGACGGAATCGCCAGGTCCACACCCTTGAGGTTGTTGCCGCTGGCCCCGCGCAGGTGCAGGGTCATCTTCGGGTTCGGCTTGTGCCGGCGCGCGGGGATCTCGATCGCGCGCTTGCCCGACAGGTACTGGCCGGTCAGCGAGCGCGGTGCCTCCAGGATGTCCTGCAGGGTGCCCTGGCCGACGATCTCGCCGCCATGCACGCCCGCGCCCGGGCCGATGTCCAGCACGTAGTCGGCCAGGCGGATCGCATCCTCGTCATGCTCGACCACGATCACCGTGTTGCCGAGGTCGCGCAGGCGGGTGAGGGTGCCGAGCAGGCGCTCGTTGTCGCGCTGGTGCAGGCCGATCGACGGCTCGTCGAGCACGTAC
>NZ_JAEEAP010001303.1 GCF_016103465.1 Streptomyces sabulosicollis | reverse complement strand
GGCGGGAAGTGGATGAAAGTGATTGGCAGCGACGCCAACGCGGCGTCACTGAATCTGGGTGTGACGTATGCGCTCAACCAGCACACCACGCTGGTGACCCTGCTGGGCATCGGGCTGACCCCGGATGCACCGGACTTCACGCTGGCGTTCAAGATCCCTTACATGCTCTGACCCGCCCGATCCGGCGACGCTGTGGCCGACAGCCCCTCGCCGCCGGATCGCGCTGCCCACGCGCAGGCCCTGTGTGTGCTCCAGGGCAACGCGCCAGCGCTGGCGACGACGGCGATGATCATCAGTTCCGCCGTATTCACGCCGCACCTTCACGGTGATCCCACCGCATTCTCCGTCGATTCCGCCAATCCGGCGGCGGCGCCATTTCCTAC
>NZ_JAEEAP010001302.1 GCF_016103465.1 Streptomyces sabulosicollis | reverse complement strand
GCTGGGACATCAGGGGGCCTCCTTGGCCTCGGGGTGCGGGGGGCCTCGTGCCCCCTGCGACGTGTCCAACCATACACATATAACGGCCGGCGCACAACACTATCCGCGAGCGCGGCGCGTGTGCGGTCAGTGGGAGCGGGTGGCGGCGTCGCGGGCGTCGTGGAGAGCCTGCGCGCGAGCCGTCTGCTGCCCCTGCTCGCGGGCCGCGCGGGCGGCCGCGGACTGCTGGGCCCGCTCGGTCTCTAGGGCCGCGCGCCGCTCCAGCAGAGCATGGGCGACGTCCTCGGCGGTGCCCTGCTGGCCGGCGTGCCACAGCACGCTCAGGGCCGGGACGCCGTCGACGTCGGGCAGGCTCGCCAGAGCGGAGTCGATCCGCTCGGGGG
>NZ_JAEEAP010001301.1 GCF_016103465.1 Streptomyces sabulosicollis | reverse complement strand
GCGCTGGGCGATGACGAATTCCTCTTCCTCGGTGGGGTAGCCGACGAGCACCTTCATCATGAAGCGGTCCACCTGCGCCTCGGGCAGCTGATAGGTGCCCTCGGTCTCGACCGGGTTCTGCGTGGCCATGACGAGGAACGGGCGCGGCAGCGGATGGGTCTCGCCCGCGATCGTCACCTGCCGCTCCTGCATCACCTCCAGCAGCGCGCTCTGCACCTTGGCCGGCGCGCGGTTGATCTCGTCGGCCAGCAGCAGGTGGGTGAACACCGGCCCCATGGTGGTGGCGAACTCGCCCGTGCGCTGGTGGTACATGCGCGTGCCGATGAGATCCGCCGGCACCAGGTCGGGCGTGAACTGGATGCGCTTGAAGGTGCCGCTCACTG
>NZ_JAEEAP010001300.1 GCF_016103465.1 Streptomyces sabulosicollis | reverse complement strand
CTTCAACATCACCCCGACCCCGGCCGGTTCGTCGGACAACAGCAACGCGTCGAAGCTGGCCAAGGTGGAAAGCGCGAAGGCGTTCAACGCCGGAACGGTGACACTGAACGGCGCGCTGGGTGGCCTGACCACCCAGGTCGGCGCCGCCGCCCGCTCGGCCGAGTACTCGCTCGACGCGCAGCTGGTGATCAATGACAAGGCGCAGGAAGCCCGCGACGAAGTCTCCGGCGTGAACCTGGACGAGGAAGCGGCGGACATGCTGCGCCTGCAGCAGGCCTACCAGGCCGCCTCGCAGCTGATCTCGACCGCCGACAGCATGTTCCAGACCATCCTGGGAGCCGTCCGCCGATGAGCAGCCGCATCTCCACCAGCATGATGTTCAAC
>NZ_JAEEAP010001299.1 GCF_016103465.1 Streptomyces sabulosicollis | reverse complement strand
GCGTCTGCCGGCTTGGCGAGGACGGCAGCGTGCGCCTCTACACCCATGACCCGGCGCAGCCGGGGGGCCTGCCCAGCAACAGCATCTTCACCAGCCTGGTCGATGCGCAGGGCCGCCTGTGGCTGGGCACCGAAGCGGGCGTGGCGCGTTGGAACGGCAGCGGATTCGAGCCGGTGGCCGCGCGGGAACTGGGCACGCTGAGCGTGCTCCGGTTGAGCCGGGATGCGGAGGGTTCGATCTGGGTCGGCAGCCAGAACGATGGCCTGTACCGCATCGATGGGCAGGAACGGGTCAGTCGTCCGCGATGGGCCGACAGCGCCCAGCTGCGCTCGGCCCTGGTCCTGGCCGATCGCCAGGGGGGCTACTGGGCTGGCACCTCCGATG
>NZ_JAEEAP010001298.1 GCF_016103465.1 Streptomyces sabulosicollis | reverse complement strand
ATATAAAGCCCTTTACGCTTCATATAACAGAGACTATGCATCAGCCATCGGACTGTTTAAAATTGCTGAGAAAAAACTGCAAAACATTCCTGATGAAATAGAAGTAGCAGAATTCCATACGAAGGTCGCAAACCTATATATGATGCTTCGCCAAAGCCTGATTTCACTTCATTATATTCAGAATGCCATCGATATTTTCAAAGGTCATGATGGCTATGAAAGAAGACTGGCAGCAGCTTTTGTGATCGCAGCCACCAACTTCATGGATATTGGCGATTTCAAAAGAGCTGAGAATTACTACACAAAAGCATTACACATCTCAAATCAATTAAACGATCATTTTCTAGCATCACAGCTTTATCACAATATCAGTATTCTATATGC
>NZ_JAEEAP010001297.1 GCF_016103465.1 Streptomyces sabulosicollis | reverse complement strand
TTGCAGGATGGCGACCTGCTGGCCGCCATCGACCTTGGCTCCAACAGTTTCCACATGGTCATCGCGCGCTACACGCTCGGCCAGCTGCGGGTGATCGACCGCCTGCGCGAGACGGTGCGCATGGCCGACGGGCTGGATGGCAAAGGCGGACTGTCTTCCGCCGCACGGCAGCGCGCGCTGGAATGCCTGGCCCGTTTCGGCCAGCGCATCCGCAATGTGCCGCCGCATCGGGTGCGCGCGCTGGCCACCAACACGGTGCGCCAGCTGCGTTCTCCCCAGTCGTTCCTGGTCCCGGCCGAAACTGCACTGGGACACGCCATCGAAGTGGTCAGCGGCCGCGAAGAAGCCCGCCTGATCTACCTGGGCGTGGCCCACGCGCAACCCC
>NZ_JAEEAP010001296.1 GCF_016103465.1 Streptomyces sabulosicollis | reverse complement strand
GGCGGGCGGTGGTCGCTCATCGACTTCGAGGGCGAGCCGTCCCGTCCGCTGGCCGAGCGGCGCCGCCCGCAGCCGCCGGTGCGCGACATCGCGGGCATGCTGCGGTCCTTCGACTACGCGGCGGCCGTCGGACGCCATGAGCAGCCGCAGGAGTGGGCGGGCCGCACCCGCTCCGCGTACTGCGCGGGCTACGCGGAGGCGTCCGGCACCGATCCGCGCGACGAGCCGGAGCTGCTGCGCGCCCACGAGACCGACAAGGCCGTCTACGAAGTGCTCTACGAGGCGCGCCACCGGCCCGACTGGCTGTCCGTCCCGATGGCCGCGATCCGCCGCCTGGCCACCACCCGCGCCTGACCCCGGGGCCGCGGCCCCGACCGGGCCCCGAC
>NZ_JAEEAP010000131.1 GCF_016103465.1 Streptomyces sabulosicollis | reverse complement strand
GCCGGGGGCGGCGGCCGGGCCGGTCACGTCGGTGCCGGGCCGGGCGGCGCCGTTACGGCCGGGGGCCGACTCCGCGGCGCCGGGCGACCCGGCCGCGGCCGCGGCGGCCGCGGCGGCAGCGGCGGTCTCCGGCAGCGGGGCGGAGAGAATGGCCGCGATCTCCGGGCGCGGCTCGGAGACGGGCGCGCAGGGCCCGGGAAGCTCCTTGGCGCGCACCGCCCGGGTGATCCAGGCGCGGTCGAGGACGCGGCGCTCATCGGCCTCGGCCACGAGGTCCTCGGACTGGTTGTAGTCGCCGTCGGCGGCCTGGACCGCCCAGAGGTGGACGGCGACCCCGTGCTCCTTGGCCGACATCAGCCCGGGCAGCAGATCGCCGTCGCCGGTGACGAGGACGATGTCGGAGCAGGCGCGGTTGCGGGCGAGCTCGGTGAGCTCGGCGTGCATGGCGGCGTCCACGCCCTTCTGGGCCCAGCGGCCGTCGCTGCGGGTGAGCGCGCCGAGCCGCACGGTCACCCGGGGCATCACGCGCAGCCGCCGGTGTTCGGGCTGGGGTACGCGGTCGGGGGCGCCGTCGAACCAGTAGATCCGCAACAGCGGGCGCTCGGTCTCGGCCTCGGCCCGCTCCCGCAGGCCCTGGATGAGGGTCGCGTGGTCGACGGAGATGCGCGATCGGGCGGGCTCCCCGGCCAGCAGGCTCGCGGCGGCGCCCAGCAGATACCCGGCGTCCACCAGGACGACGCAGCGGTCCACGTTCCACCCTCTTCCCTGACGAATCCAGTCCTCGGTCGCCCCCCGCGCACAGCCGTCCCCGGTTGTGGTCTTTCGGCTTTCCTTCGAGTCTGCCCGACCGTGCGGGGGTTATCAGTCCGAACTGGATCACCGGCGTGGCGGATACGGCTTACCCGCCAAGACCCTCCTTCTCACTCACCGTAATTGCCCGAAATGCACGGGTGACCGCGGCATGTCACTGTTCTTCCCGAAGGGCTTCTCTCGAGGGGCTTCTCCCGAGGGGCTTCTCCCGAGGGGCTTCTCCGAGGGGCCTCTCCTGAAGGGCCTCTCCCGGAGGGCTGATCCCAACTGGAGGAACACCACCATGGGCAAGAACAAGAACCGCGATCGCAAGCAGCAGCAGCAGGAGCGGCGCCAGGAGCGGGGCATGGCCGACCGCCCCGCCGACCAGCAGTCCTCGATGGACGCGCAGTCGCAGGCGATGCGGTCGGAGGGCGGCCCCGCCACGCCGCGCAAGGACCGGCAGAAGAGCTTCGGCCACAACTGACGCACCGCGCACCGGCGCTGGGCCACCGCGGTGGCAGGCCGTGTGACATGGCCCCGAGGGGCGCGCCCGACTCGGGCGCGCCCCTCGTGCGTTCTCGCCGGGACCGCCGCTCTCTTCAGGGCCGGGCGGTCACCCGGCCAGACAGGACGCCCCCAACAGCACCTTGAGGTCGCCGAAGAGGGCCGGGTCGGCGGTGACGCGGTGCCGGTCGAGCCGCAGCACCGTGGTCTTCCGCGCCCCCTGGAGCTTGATCCGCACCTCGGTGGAGCCGCGGTGGTGGGTGAGTACCTCGCCCAGCTTCTCGACCAGCGGCGGGGTGACCTTGACCGTGGGGATGGTGATCGTCACGGGCGCGTCGGCGCCCGCCTCGGACAGATCGGGGACCATCAGCTCCATGGCGACCAGCCGGGGCACGTCCTCCCGCTTGTCCAGCCGGCCCTTGACGAAGACGACCGCGTCCTCGATCAGCTGGGTGGAGACCAGCTGATAGGTGGCCGGGAAGAACATGCACTCGATGGAGCCGGCCAGGTCCTCCACGGTGGCGATGGCCCAGGCGTTGCCCTGTTTGGTCATCTTGCGCTGGAGACCGGAGATGATGCCGCCGATGGTGACGATCGCGCCGTCCGCGTGCTCACCGCCGGTGAGCGCGGAGATCGCGGCATCCGCCTTCTCGTTCAGCACGTGCTCGATGCCGAACAGCGGGTGGTCGGAGACGTAGAGGCCCAGCATCTCCCGCTCCTGGGCGAGCAGATAGGTCTTGTCCCACTCGACGTCCGAGAACTCGACGTCGAGCCCGAAGCCCGGGCCGTCGCCGTCCCCGCTGTCGCCGCCCATGCCGCCGAAGAGGTCGAACTGTCCCTCGGCCTCCTTGCGCTTCACCGCGACCACATTGTCGATCAGGGCTTCGTAGTGCGCCATGAGCCCCTTGCGGGTGTGGCCCATCTCGTCGAAGGCGCCCGCCTTGATCAGCGATTCGGTGGTGCGCTTGTTGCAGACGACCGCCTCGACCTTGTCCAGGTAGTCCGGGAACGAGGCGTACTTCCCCTTGGCCTTGCGGCCGCGGATGATCGCTTCCACCACGTTCTGACCGACGTTCCGGACCGCCGTGAGACCGAAGAGGATCACATCATCACCCTGGGCGGTGAAGTTGGCCTCCGACTCATTGACGTTCGGCGGCAGCACCTTGATGCCCATGCGGCGGCATTCGTTCAGATAGACCGCCGACTTGTCCTTGTCGTCGCGGACCGAGGTGAGCAGCGCCGCCATGTACTCGGCCGGGTAGTTGGCCTTGAGGTACGCGGTCCAGTAGGTGACCAGGCCGTACGCGGAGGAGTGCGCCTTGTTGAACGCGTATCCGGCGAACGGGACCAGCACGTCCCACACCGCCTGGATGGCCTCGTCCGAATACCCCTTCTCGCGGGCGCCCTTCTGGAAGTTGACGAACTCCTTCTCCAGCACCTCGGGCTTCTTCTTGCCCATCGCACGGCGCAGCAGGTCGGCCTGGCCGAGCGAGTACCCCGCGAGCACCTGGGCGGCCTTCTGCACCTGCTCCTGGTACACGATGAGGCCGTAGGTGATGCCGAGGACCTCCTTGAGGGGCTCCTCCAGCTCGGGGTGGATCGGGGTGATCTCCTGCTGCCCGTTCTTCCGCAGCGCGTAGTTGATGTGCGAGTTCATGCCCATCGGGCCCGGCCGGTAGAGGGCCGAGACGGCGGAGATGTCCTCGAAGTTGTCGGGCTTCATCATGCGCAGCAGGGAGCGCATGGGGCCGCCGTCGAACTGGAAGACGCCGAGGGTGTCACCGCGGCAGAGCAGTTCGAAGGTCTTGGGGTCGTCCAGGGACAGGTCGAGCAGCTTGAGGTCGATGCCCTTGTTGGCGCGCACCATCTTGACGGCGTCGTCCATGATGGTGAGGTTGCGCAGGCCCAGGAAGTCCATCTTCAGCAGGCCGAGCGACTCACAGGTGGGGTAGTCCCACTGGGTCACGACCTGGCCGTCGTTCTTCGGCGAGAAGACCGGGACGTGGTCGGTCACCGTCTCGCTCGACATGATCACACCGGCGGCGTGCACGCCCATCTGCCGCACCAGGCCCTCGATGCCGCGCGCGGTGTCGATGACCTTCTTCACGTCCGGCTCGTTCTCGTACATCCCGCGCACCTCGCCCGCCTCGCTGTAGCGGGGGTGCTTCTCGTCGGTGATGCCGGAGAGCGGGATGCCCTTGCCGAGGACGTCGGCGGGCATGGCCTTGGTGATGCGGTCGCCCATCGCGTACGGGTAGCCGAGTACGCGGGCCGAGTCCTTGATGGCGTTCTTGGCCTTGATCGTGCCGTAGGTGCCGATCTGGCAGACCTTGTCGTGGCCGTACTTCTCGGTCACGTACCGGATGACCTCACCGCGCCTGCGCTCGTCGAAGTCGATGTCGACATCGGGCATGGACACGCGCTCGGGGTTGAGGAACCGCTCGAAGATCAGCCCGTGCTCGACCGGGTCGAGGTCGGTGATGCCCATCGCGTACGACACGATCGAACCGGCCGCGGAGCCTCGGCCGGGGCCGACCGCGATGCCGTTGTTCTTGGCCCACATGATGAAGTCGGCGACCACGAGGAAGTAGCCCGGGAACCCCATCTGGATGATGACGTCCATCTCGTACTCGGCGAGCTTCTGACGGTCCTCGGGGACGCCGCCGGGGAAGCGGCGGGCCATCCCCTTGCGGACCTCCTCCTGGAACCAGGTGACCTCGGTGTACCCCTCGGGCACGTCGAACCGCGGCATCAGGTCGCGCTTCTCGAACCAGCCGGCGGTGTCGATCTGCTCGGCGACCAGCAGGGTGTTGCGGCAGCCCTCCTGCCAGGCGTCGGAGGAGTCGATGGCGTACATCTCCTCCGTGGACTTCAGGTAGTAGCCGGTGCCGTCGAAGCGGAAGCGGTCCGGGTCGGAGAGGTTCTTGCCGGTCTGGACGCACAGCAGCGCGTCGTGCGCCTCCGCCTCGCGGGAGTAGGTGTAGTGCGAGTCATTGGTGACCAGCGGCGGGATGCCCAGCTTCTTGCCGATCTCCAGCAGCCCGTCCCGGACCCGGCGCTCGATCTCGATGCCGTGGTCCATCAGCTCCAGGAAGTACCGGTCCTTGCCGAAGATGTCCTGATACTCGGAGGCGGCCTTCAGCGCCTCGTCGAACTGGCCGAGCCGCAGCCGGGTCTGCAGCTCGCCCGAGGGGCAGCCGGTGGACGCGATCAGGCCCTCGGACCACTGGGCGATGGTCTCCTTGTCCATCCGCGGCCACTTGACGAAATAGCCCTCCATATAGGCGTCCGAGGAGAGCCGGAAGAGGTTGTGCAGACCGGTCTTGTTCGACGCCCAGATGGTCTTGTGGGTGTAACCACCGGAACCGGAGACGTCATCGCGCTTCTGGTGCGGCTGGCCCCACTGCACCCGCCGCTTGTAGCGCCGCGACTCGGGGGCCACATACGCCTCGATGCCGATGATCGGGGTGATGCCCGCGCCCGTCGCCTGCTGGTAGAAGTCGTACGCACCGTGGAGGTTGCCATGGTCGGTCATGGCGATGTGGGTCATGCCCATCTCTTTGCACGCGTTGAACATGTCCTTGAGCCGCGCCGCACCGTCCAGCAGCGAGTACTGGGTATGGACGTGCAGGTGCGTGAAGGGCGGCTTGGTCACGGTGGAAGACCTCCGGCGAACAATCGATGACGGCAGGGCGAGACAGCTCCGAAGGTTACCCCTCCGCACTGACAGGGGCCGGGCACTCGCGAGTAGCCTCAGGCGTTGATCCCGACGGGTCGTCCGGTCTTCCCGCGCACCCGGCGAGACGGAACATACCCTGTCGTATCTGCCCCACCGATCACTTCTCTCATGCCCCAGGAGGCGTTCCGCGATGTCGACCCAGCAGACCCAGGCGGAACAGCGCGGCGAGCACATCCTCGCCGTTTTCAACACCGCCTTCGGCGAGCTGCTCGCCGCCGACCCGGCCGCCTTCCGCGTCAAGTTCCGCAAGATGGCCGCATCGGCGTTCGCGTTCTACCGCGGCACCGCCTGCCTGTTCTATTCCGATGTGGACCGGGAGCGCTCCGGCGGGCCGTACCTGGACGACCGCACCAGCCGGGTGTGGATCCACGGCGACCTCCACGCCGAGAACTTCGGCACCTACATGGACGCCAACGGCCGGCTGATCTTCAATGTGAACGACTTCGACGAGGCGTACGTCGGCCCCTTCACCTGGGACCTCAAGCGCTTCGCCGCCTCCGTGGCGCTCATCGGCTACACCAAGGCGCTCAGCGACGAGAAGATCACCGAGCTGGTGCGCACGTACGCCGGCGCCTACCGCGAGCGCATCCACGCCCTAGCCACCGGCGCCAAGAACGACGAGGTGCCGCCCTTCACGCTGGAGACCGCGGAGGGCCCGCTGCTGGACGCGCTGCGTGACGCCCGCTCGCTGACCCGCTTCGGGCTGCTGGACTCGATGACCGAGATCCGCGACTTCGAGCGCCGCTTCGCGGCCGGCGGCGGGTCCATCGAGCTGGACGCGGCCACCCGCTACAAGGTCCTGGCCGCCTTCGACGGCTATCTGGAGACGCTCCCCGAGTCCAGTCTCTCGCGCCCGGACTCCTACCGCGTCAAGGACGTGGTGGGCCGCCGGGGCATCGGCATCGGCAGCGCCGGGCTCCCCTCGTACAACATCCTCCTGGAGGGCAACAGCGACGCCCTGGAGAACGATGTGGTGATCTACATGAAGCAGGGGCAGACCCCGGCGGTTTCCCGGCACATCACCGACGAGCAGGTGCGGTCGTACTTCCACCACGAGGGCCACCGCACGGTGATCTCCCAGCGCGCGCTGCAGGCCCACGCCGACCCGTGGCTGGGCTGGACCGAGCTGGACGGGGCGGGACAGCTGGTGGCCGAGGTGTCGCCGTACGCGGTGGACCTCGACTGGTCCGACATCGACGACCCGGCCGAGATCGCGGCGGTCGTGGCCGATCTGGGCCGGGCCACGGCCACCATGCACGCGGCCGCCGACGACCAGAGCGGCCATTCGCTGGTGCCGTTCTCCACCGAGCGCGCCATCGACGCGGTGATCGCCGCCGACGAGGACGGCTTCGCCGAGCTCCTGGTGGACTTCGCGCACTCTTACGGTGCCCGTGCCCGCGCCGACCACCAGATCTTCGTGGACCTCTTCCGCAACGGCCGCATCCCCGGCCTCTGATCCGCCTCCCTGGGGGCGCACGTCCCCCAGGACCTGATCGTCACCCCGGCCATGGCCGGGGTGCGCTCACCCCTCTATCGTTACGGGGCATGTGGCCTGGACAGCAGCCGCCGGGGGGCGAGCGGAACCCGCAGCAGAATCCGTACCAGCAGCCGGGCCATCCGCCGCCCCCGGACCAGCCTCCGGGCTTCCCGCCCGCTCCACCGCCGCCCGGGCCGGGCGGCGGGCCCTTGGGCGGCGCCCCCGCCCCGGCGGACCGGCAGCGCAAGGCCGGCCTGACGGCCGTCGTCGCGGTGACGGTGGCCGCCGCGGTGGTCGCGGGCGTTCTCGTGCTCACGGATGACGACAAGGGCTCCCGGGGCTCCGGGGACGATGTCGTCCAGGGTCCGCCGGGAGCGCCGGGCGCCGGCGGCTCGGGCGGTTCCGGGGAGCCGGACGCCTCCGGGGGCTCACAGGGCCCGGGAAACCTCGTCACGCCCGCCCACAGCTCCGGTCCGGGCGGCACCACCGTGGTGATCGGCGAGGCCGGTGCCGGGCACACCCTCGACGTCTACGAGGACGTGCGCTGCCCGCCGTGCGCCACCTTCGACCAGGAGGTCGGGCCGACCATCGCCAAGGACATCAAGGCCGGCAAGTACAAGGTCTCCTTCCACTTCGCCGCCATCCTCGACAAGAACATGGGCGGCAGCGGCTCCACGAAGGCGCTGAGCGCCCTCGGGGCGGCGCTGGACGTGAGCACCGACGCCTTCCTCGACTACAAGGCCGCACTGATGTCGTCGAAGTACCACCCCGAGGAGAGCAAGGACTCCTACGCCGACTACAACCGGCTGCTGACCGTCTCCCAGGAGGTGTACGCGCTCAAGACGAACGCCTCCTTCCGGGAGGCCGTGCGCGCGGGCACCTACGACCCCTGGGCGAAGAAGATGACCGCCGACTTCGACGCCTCCGGGGTGAGCGGCACCCCCACCGTCAAGCTCGACGGCTCCCAGCTCACCGGCGGCGGGGGCTCCACCCCCATGACCGCGACGGAGTTCACCGAAGCGGTGAACGAGCAGCTCAAGGGGTGAACAAGCAGGTCAAGGGCGGGGCACCCGGGGCACCGACCGCCAGGGCCGACTCTTCACATGGTCCCTACAGCCGTTCATGGCAGAATTCGAAGTCATGGACGGCACCGGACCGCAGCTGAGGGCAGTGCGCGCGGCGCTCTTCACGGCGCTGTGCGTCACGCTGTCCTCGGCCTCGCATGTCCTGCTGTCCCGGACCCCGCTGCCGCTGGGCACCGTCGCCGCGCTCTCGGTGGCCGTCTTCGCCGTCGCCTACGCCCTCGCGGGCCGTGAGCGGGGCTTCTGGTCCATAGCGGCCCTGCTGATCCCGGTCGAGCTGGCCGCCGACACGGTCTTCACCACCGGCCAGCAGGCGTGTTACGGACAGTCCGGCGGCCCGGTGGCGGGTTCCCTGCGCTCCATGGGGGTCACCGTGCTGTGCGGCGGCGGCGACCTCGGCGGCCCGCTGCCCGGGGTCACCCAGAACGGTGTCGCCACCCCGCTGGCGGCCGCCGTGAGCTCCGCCACCCCCTGGCTGCTGCTCGCCGCGCACATCGCGGTGGGCCTGATCGCCTCGGCCTGGCTGCGGCGCGGCGAGGCCGCCCTGAGCCGTCTGCTGGCCTCCCTGGCCGCCTTCGCCTTCCGGCCGCTGCTGCTGGCCGTCGCGGCCCACGCGGCGGCCCTGCCGCCCCGCCGCCGGGCCCCTCGGCCCGCCCGGCCGGTGCGCCCGGCGCCGGCCCTCCCTCTCCTCGTGCACTCCGTGGTGCGTCGTGGACCGCCCCGCTCGGCCGCTGCCTGAGCACAGCGCTCCTCACCCCCGTACGCATCACTGACGACGCACACCCACGGAGATCGAACCATCATGAGCAACCGCAACAGCCAGCAGAACAAGCAGGCCGCGCGCGAACGGCTGCGCGCCGAGCGCGAGCGCCAGGCCAAGAAGGACCGGATGCGGCGCCAGCTGTTCGTCGGCGGCGCGGTCGTCGCGGTCCTCGCGATAGCCGGCGGCATCGGCTACGCCGTCACCAACATGAACTCGGACGACGCCAACCAGAAGTGGCGGGCGGCGGCCGAGAAGAAGACGTTCGCCAAGCCCGCCAACGCCACCGGCCCCCAGGGCACGACGGTCGTCATCGGCGACAAGAAGGCCAAGAACACGCTGCACGTCTACGAGGACATGCGCTGCCCGGTCTGTGCCCAGTTCGAGAAGTACACCGGCCCGACCGTGCTCAAGGACATCAAGGACGGCACCTACAAGGCGCAGTTCACCATGGGCACCTTCCTCGACGACAACAAGCAGATGCCCGGTGCCGGCTCGAAGAACGCGCTGAGCGCGCTCGGCGCGGCCCTCAACGTCAGCCCGCAGGCGTTCCTGGACTACAAGGAGGCGCTGTACGCGCCGAAGAACCACCCGGAGGAGACCGATGACGCCTTCGCGGACGACCAGAAGCTGATCGACGTCGCCCAGCAGGTCAAGGAGCTGAAGGGCAACACGGCCTTCGAGAAGGCCGTGAAGAACGGCACCTACGACCGGTGGGCGCTGGCCATGTCCAAGACGTTCAACGACACCAAGGACGTCACCGGCACCCCGTCCTTCAAGCTGAACGGGAAGAAGCTGGAGGTGGGCGGCAACCCGCCGATGACCCCGGACCAGTTCACCCCGCTCGTCAAGAAGGAGCTCAAGAAGTAGGTCCGGCTTTCCCCGGCCCGGTCGGCGGGCGGTCGGCGGGCGTGCCCCAGGGCGCGCCCGCCGACGGCGTTGTGACCCGGCGGCGACAGCCGTGACCGGCAACGGCTCCGGCGGTGACTGACCCGGTGGCGACTCCGGTGGTGGCCTGGCGGCGACGGGTGGGCGAACATCTCCCAAGCCCCTGTCCCAGCGGGCTACTTGTCAGTAATCTCCTCGGCCGTGACCGACCTCCACATATCGCGCCGAAGCGCCGTCACGGCCGCGGCGGCCGCCGCCGCCCTGCTGCCCCTCGTCCCGGGCCCCGCCGCCCAGGCCGCCTCCGGGCCCGCCTTCCTGCACGGCGTCGCCTCGGGCGACCCGCTGCCCGACGGGATCCTGCTGTGGACCCGTATCACGCCCGCCCCCGACGCCGTGCCGGGCTCGGGGCTCGGCCCCGCCGTCGAGGTGACCTGGGAGGTCGCCGAGGACCGGGACTTCCGCTCGGTCGTCGCCCGCGGCACCGTCAAGGCCGCCGCCGACACCGACCACACCGTCAAGGCCGATGTGCGCGGGCTGCGGCCCGCCACCGGCTACTTCTACCGCTTCGGCGTGGACGGCGGCGTCCGCTCCGCCGTGGGGCGCACCCGTACCGCCCCCGCGCACGACGCCGCGACCGACGGGGTGCGCTTCGGCGTGGTCTCCTGCGCCAACTGGGAGGCGGGCTGGTTCTCGCCGTACCGCCATCTCGCCGCCCGCACCGACCTGGACGCGGTGCTCCACCTGGGCGACTACATCTACGAGTACGGAAGCGGCGAGTACCCGGAGACGAAGGACGTGGTCCGCCCGCACGCCCCCACCCACGAGATCGTCACGCTCGCCGACTACCGCGTCCGGCACGGCAACTACAAGACCGACCCCGACGCCCAGGCGCTGCACGCCGCGCTCCCCCTGATCGCGATCTGGGACGACCACGAGTTCGCCAACGACGCCTGGTCCGGCGGGGCGGAGAACCACACGCCCGGCACCGAGGGGGCGTGGGCCCAGCGGGTGGCCGCCGCCAAGCAGGCGTACTTCGAGTGGATGCCGGTGCGCCCCTCCACCCAGGGCACCACCTACCGGCGGCTGCGCTACGGCAACCTCGCCGATCTCCACCTGCTCGATCTGCGCTCGTTCCGCTCCCAGCAGGCGGCCACCGGCAGCGGGGACGTGGACGACCCGGAGCGCACCCTGACCGGGCGCGCCCAGCTCGACTGGCTGAAGTCCGGCCTGACCGCCTCGGACACCACCTGGCGGCTGGTGGGCAACTCGGTGATGATCTCACCGGTCGCCTTCGGGGCCCTCCCCGCCGAGCTGCTGGGCCCGCTCGCCGAGCTGCTGGGGCTGCCCGAGGGCGGTCTGGCCATCAACACCGACCAGTGGGACGGCTACACGGACGACCGGCGCGAACTGCTCGCCCACCTCACCGACCACGGGATCGCCAACACGGTCTTCCTCACCGGCGACATCCATATGGCGTGGGCCAACGACGTACCGGTGAAGGCCGCCACCTATCCGCTCTCCCGGTCGGCCGCGACCGAGTTCGTGGTCACCTCGGTGACCTCCGACAACCTCGACGATCTGCTCCATGTGGCACCGCAGACGGTGTCCCTGGCCGCGGCCGCCGCGATCAGGGCCGCCAACCGCCATGTGAAGTGGGTGGACATGGACTCGCACGGCTACGGCGTACTCGACGTCACCCCGCAGCGGGCCCAGATGGACTACTACACCGTCTCCGACCGGACCGATCCGCACGCCACGAGCGCCTGGACGCGGTCGTACCGCACCCGTGCGGGCAGCCAGCGGATCGAGCGCGCCGACGCGCCCGTGCGCTGACGCGGCGGTTCGCAAGCTCGCACACGTCACCGGCTCGACGGCTCGGAAGCTCAGAGGCTCGCCAGGAAGCCGAGCGCCACCCGCCAGGTGGCCTCGGCGGCCTCCTTGTCGTAGTCCGGCAGCTCGGGGTCGGTGAAGATATGCCCGGCCCCGCCGTAGCGGAAGACCTCCACATCGGCGCCGGCCCGCCGCATCCGCAGATACCAGGCGTTGAGCCAGTCGTGCGGCTCGAACGGGTCGGGGTCGGCCACATGAAGCTGTACCGGCAGGTCATCGGCCGTGGCGTCGTCGGCGATGTCCGAGGTGCCGTGCAGCAGGAGCAGTCCGCGGGCCTTGTCGTCGCCCAGCGCCAGGTTCTGCGCCAGGGAGCCGCCGAGCGAGAACCCGGCGTAGACCAGCCCGCGGTCCGAGTACGGCGCGGCGGCGGTGATGGCCCGTTTCAGCAGTTCGTCGCGGCCGATCCGCTCCTTGATCACCATGCCGTCCTCGACCGTCTCGGCGGTCTGTCCCTCGTACAGGTCCGGCACGACCACCTCATGCCCGGCCGCGCGCAGCCGGTCGGCCGCCTCGTGCACGGCGGGCCGCAGCCCGTACGCGGAGTGGAACAGCACAATCGTCGAGGTATCGGCCACCGCCGTCACGTTCCTTCTCGTTTCACTTTCCGTGGATCGGTCCCTCCCATCGTGCCAGTCGCGGTCTGAGGACGCCCGATCCGGGGAAGGCGGGTCAGGGCACCCGGGAGTCTCCCTTAGGGAAGGATGAGGTAGGTGTCCATGGAGGACGTGCTGCGTCCGCTCATCGTCATCGGCGGCTCACTGGCCATCACGCTGTTCATCGGCTGGGCGGTCGACTGGCTGCTGCGGAGGATCGACGCCCGGCACCCCGAGACGCCGCTGTGGGGCCATCTGCGCTCCTGCAGGCTCCCTCTGCAGGTGACCGTGTGCACCGCGCTGCTGAGCGGTTCGTACGACAAGACGGAGGCGAGGGTCGTCCAGGCGCACGCCTCGGCGATCGGCCAGCTGCTCACGCTGGTGCTCATCGCGGGGACGGCGTGGCTCGTGGTGCGGGTCTCCTCGGCCATCGTGGAGTCCTCCTACTTCCGCTACGCCTCCAGCGCCCACGACCCCGCGCGGGTGCGACGGGTGCGCACCCAGGTGACGCTGATCCAGCGGGTGGTGGCGGCGATCGTCGGCGTGGTGGCGGCCTCCGCCATGCTGCTGACCTTCCCGACGATGCGCACGGTCGGCACCTCCATGCTGGCCTCCGCCGGGATCCTCGGGGTGGTCGCCGGTGTGGCCGCCCAGTCCACGCTGGGGAACCTCTTCGCGGGGCTGCAGATCGCCTTCGGCGACATGGTGCGGATCGGCGACACGGTGGTCGTGGACGGCGAGTGGGGCACGGTCGAGGAAATCACGCTGACCTTCCTGTCCGTACGGACCTGGGACGAGCGCCGGATCACCATGCCGGTGTCGTACTTCACCAACAAGCCGTTCGAGAACTGGTCGCGGGGCGGCACCCAGAAGGTGGCCACCGTCTTCTTCCACCTGGACCACACCGCGCCGATCGAGGAGATGCGGGAGCGGCTGCGCGAGATCGTGAGGAAGTCCCCGGCCTGGGACGGCCGGGACTGGAACCTGGTGGTGACGGACACCACCCCGAGCACCATCCTGGTGCGGGCGCTCATCACGGCGCGGGACCCGGACGACGCGTGGACCGTGCGCTGCGAGGTGCGCGAGAAGATGATCACGTGGCTGCGGGACGCCCATCCGTACGCGCTGCCGCGCATCGCCACCGCCCCGGCCGCCCAGGCCCCGCAGGCGCTGCTGGAGGGCGAGCGCCGGCGCGAGCGCGAGCGCAACCACGACCACTTCGCCCGCTTCGAGGACGGGCGGCTGCGCAAGGACGCCCCGCGGTGAGGCCGGGGTCCGGCGGGGCCTGACGGGCCGCTACAGCGCCCGTCGCATCGCCCGGTGCGGGATGCCGCTGCCCTCGTCGAACTCGGGGCCGAACGCCTCGTAGCCCAGCCGCTCGTAGAAGCCGAGGGCATGGGTCTGGGCCTCCAGATAGACCCCGGCGAGCCCGCGCCGCCGGGCCTCCGCCTCGACGGCCCGGACCAGGTCGGCCCCCAGCCCGGTGCCCCGCGCCGCCCTGGTCACCGCGAGGCGGCCGAGCACGGCGGTGGTGGCGCCGTCGACACCGGCGTGGCCGTACTTCTTGTCCGCGGCCGCGCCGTGCAGGAAGCGGACGGTGCCCACCGGGCGGCCCCCGTCGTCGGTGGCCAGGAGGTGGACGGCGGGCGCGTCGTACGCGTCCATCTCCTCCTCCTCGGGGATCCGCTGCTCCACCACGAAGACCTCCCGGCGGACCGCGAAGCAGCCGGACAGGTCCCCTTCGGTCACGACCTCGATCACGCGCCGACCTCGATCACGCGCTCTCCGCCTTCACGATGTCCAGCGCCCCCCGCAGATCGTCCGGGTAAGCGCTCTCGAACTCCACCCATCCGCCGTGCGCGGGGTGCCCGAAGCCGAGCCGCACGGCGTGCAGCCACTGCCGGGTCAGCTTCAGCCGCTTGGCGAGCGTCGGGTCCGCGCCGTAGGTGAGATCGCCGACGCAGGGGTGGCGGTGGGCCGCCATGTGCACCCGGATCTGGTGGGTGCGGCCGGTCTCCAGCTTGATGTCCAGCAGGCTCGCGGCCCGGAACGCCTCGATGAGGTCGTAGTGGGTGACGCTCGGCTTGCCGTCCGCGGTCACCGCCCACTTGTAGTCGTGCTGCGGATGGCGCCCGATCGGGGCGTCGATGGTGCCGCTCAGCGGGTCCGGATGGCCCTGGACCAGCGCGTGGTAGCGCTTGTCCACGGTGCGCTCGCGGAACTGCTGCTTGAGCACGGAGTACGCGAGCTCGGACTTGGCGACGACCATCAGCCCGGAGGTGCCGACGTCCAGCCGGTGCACGATCCCCTGGCGCTCGGCGGCGCCCGAGGTGGAGACGCGGAAGCCGGCGGCGGCGAGCCCGCCGATCACGGTGGGGCCGGTCCAGCCGGGGCTGGGGTGGGCGGCGACGCCGACCGGCTTGGAGACGACCACGATGTCCTCGTCGTCGTGCACGATGTCCATGCCCTCGACGGGCTCGGCGACGATCCGCACCGGCGGCGCGGCCTGCGGCATCTCGACCTCGAGCCAGGCACCCCCGGAGACCCGGTCGGACTTCCCGGCGACACTGCCGTCGAGCTGCACCTTTCCGGCGGCGGCCAGCTCGGCCGCCTTGGTCCGGGAGAAACCGAACATGCGGGCGATCGCGGCATCGACGCGCTCGCCCTCCAGACCGTCCGGTACGGGCAGGGTGCGGATCTCGGGAATCGTACTCACCCGACGAGTATGCCGGACCGGGAGCACCGGTTCGTACGCCCGTCGGACACCGGCTCCACGTCGGCGGCGCCAGCAGGCGGGCGTCAGTCCTTGTGGACCGTGCCGTCCGGGTCAAGACCGCGGAAGGACAGGATCACGATCAGGAAGCCGCCGCACACGATGGCCGAATCGGCCAGGTTGAAGACCGCGAAGTGGGAGGGCGCGATGAAGTCCACGACCGCCCCCTGGAAGTCCCCGGGCGCCCGGAAGATCCGGTCGGTGAGGTTGCCGAAGGCACCGCCGAGCAGCAGCCCGAGCGCGATGGCCCAGGGCAGGCTGTGGAGCTTGCGGGCCAGCCGCGCGATCACCACGATGACGCCGACCGCGATCACCGTGAAGACGATGGTCATGGCCTCGCCGAAGCCGAACGCGGCCCCCCGGTTGCGGATCACCTCGAACTGCAGCCAGGTGCCGATCACCTCCACCGGAGCGTGGTGCTCCAGCTTCGCGACCACAGCCAGCTTGCTGGTCAGATCGACCAGATAGGCCAGCGCCGCGACCACGAGGAGCACCCCGACGCGCCGCTTCCCCCTGCCCGCCGCGGCCTCACCGGCTCCGGCGGCGCTGGTCCCGGCCCCTTCCTCTGCCTTCCCCGCGTCCGGCGTACCGATGGCCTGCTCCGCCTCTGTCACGTGAGTCCCTCAACCTCGTGAGCCTGTCTCCCCCTGTGAGGGACGAGGGTACGGCACACGCGTACGGGCGTCAGCGCCGCTCCTGGCGCTGCTTGCACTCGACACACAGCGTGGCCCGGGGGAACGCCTGCATCCGGGCCTTGCCGATCGGATTGCCGCAGCTCTCGCACAGCCCGTACGTCCCGGTGTCCAGCCGGTCCAGGGCCCGCTCGGTCTGGAGCAGCATCTCGCGGGCGTTCCCGGCCAGGGCCATCTCGTGCTCGCGGGTGATGTTCTTGGTGCCGGTGTCGGCCTGGTCGTCGCCCGCGCCGTCACCGGAGTCGCGCATCAGCCCGGTGATCGCCTCCTCGGAGGCGAGGATCTCGGTGCGCAGCCGGCCGGCCTCGGCCAGCAGCCCGGCGCGCGCCTCGTCCACCTCCTCGGCCGACCAGGGGTCCTCACCGGGGCGGACCGCGAGCTCGCTGGGGTCGGCGGGGGCGCCCGCCGCGCGGGCCTTGGGCAGGGGCGGCGCGGTCGTCGTGGCCTTCTTGTCGGTCGGCGCACTGCCCGGGGTCTTCTTCGCAACCACTTTCCTGGCTCCCGTCTTCTTCGCGGGCACCGCCTTGTCGGCGGATGCGGCCTTCTTGGCCGTGGTCTTCCCGGCCACGGTCTCCCCGGCCGCGCCCTCCTCGGTCGGCGCGACCGTCTCGGCGGATGCGTTCTTCCTGGCGGGCGTCTCCGACTTCTTCTTCGGTGCGCTCTTCTTCGCCGCCTTGGCGGCGCCTTGCGCGGCGGCCCTGCCGGGCGCCGCGGTCTTGTTGACGGCCTTCTTGCCCGAGGCGCTCTTCTTGCCGGGCGCGGCCTTCGTCGCCTTCGCCGTGCTGTTCTGCACGGTGGTCTTCCTCGCCACCATGGCCGCGGCCCCTTCACATATTGTGATCTTGCGCGCGAATCGTTCCGGAACGATAAATCGACTCCGAGCGGGCGGCAACGGGGCACGCCGCCCGATTCGCCCGGCTTGCCCGTACGACAACCCGGTCTCCACCGTTGTGCCCCACTCCACGCCCGGTAATCCGTCCGGGATCCGGTACCCGGTGGTGACCCAGCGTGACGGCCCTGATCGCGGCACCCGGCGTCTCGCCATTCGGGTCAGCCCACGGAGCCGGCCGTCCCCCACTCGGCGCAGTGCCCCGGCGGTGACCGAGCAGTGCCCTATTCGGTCGGCCCCGGTCCCCCCGGCCCCGTACACTGGGGCGCAGCGAAAGGCGTGGATGGGGACGAGTAGCGTCGCAGGCGGCCCAGAGCGACCCGGGGACGGTGTGAGCCCGGGGGCGAGCGCGATGTGAAGGATCACCCCGGAGCCGCCGGAAGAACGCCCGCCCTGGGTCAGTAGAACCGGCATCGCGATCCCAATGAGGGGGCCGGGAGCCGACCGCTGCCGGTCAAGGAGGGTGGTACCGCGGGAGCGCACGGCTCTCGTCCCTCCGACGGAATACGGAAGAGCACGTGTCCGCCGGAGGAAGAAGAGCCCCGATGACGCCGCAGTACCGCCAGGTGCCCGCCCAGGTCGACCTGCCCGCCCTCGAGCACGCCGTGCTCGACTTCTGGCGGGAGAACAAGATCTTCGCCCGTAGCCTCGAGCAGTCCGAGGGACGGCCCGAGTGGGTCTTCTACGAGGGCCCTCCGACCGCGAACGGCATGCCGGGCGCCCACCACATCGAGGCCCGCGTCTTCAAGGACGTCTTCCCGCGCTTCCGCACTATGCGGGGCTATCACGTCGACCGTAAGGCGGGCTGGGACTGCCACGGCCTGCCGGTCGAGCTGGCGGTCGAGAAGGAGCTGGGCTTCAACGGCAAGAAGGACATCGAGGCGTACGGCATCGCCGAGTTCAACGCCAAGTGCCGGGAGTCCGTCACCCGGCACACCGACGCCTTCGCCGAGCTGACCACGCGGATGGGGTTCTGGACCGACCTCGACGGCGCGTACTGGACGATGAACCCCGGGTACATCGAGTCGGTGTGGTGGTCCCTGAAGGAGATCTTCACCAAGGGGCTGCTGGTCCAGGACCACCGCGTCGCCCCCTGGTGCCCGCGCTGCGGCACCGGACTGTCCGACCACGAGCTGGCCCAGGGCTACGAGACGGTCGTCGACCCCTCGGTCTTCGTCCGCTTCCCGCTGACCTCGGGCCCGCTGGCGGGCGAGGCGGCGCTGCTGGTGTGGACGACCACGCCGTGGACCCTGGTGTCCAACACCGCCGTGGCCGCGCACCCCGAGGTGCGCTATGTGGTCGCCACCAACGGCGAGGAGAAGCTGGTCGTCGCCGAGCCGCTGGTCGAGAAGGCGCTCGGCGAGGGCTGGACGGTCACCGGGGAGTCCTTCACGGGAGCCGAGATGGAGCGCTGGAGCTATCGGCGCCCCTTCGAGCTGGTGGAGATCCCCGACGCCCACTTCGTCGTCAACGCCGACTACGTGACGACCGAGGACGGCACCGGTCTGGTCCACCAGTCCCCCGCCTTCGGCGAGGACGACCTGCTGACCTGCCGGGCCTACGGGCTGCCGGTGGTCAACCCGGTCCGCCCGGACGGCACCTTCGAGGAGGGTCTCGACCTGGTCGGCGGCCAGTTCTTCAAGAAGGCCGACGAGGCGCTCACGGCGGACCTCAAGGAGCGCGGGCTGCTGTTCCGGCATGTGCCGTACGAGCACAGCTACCCGCACTGCTGGCGCTGCCACACCGCGCTGCTCTACTACGCCCAGCCGTCCTGGTACATCCGCACCACCGCGATCAAGGACGCGCTGCTGCGGGAGAACGAGAAGACCAACTGGTATCCCGAGTCGGTCAAGACCGGTCGCTATGGCGACTGGCTCAATAACAACATCGACTGGGCGCTGTCGCGGAATCGCTACTGGGGCACCCCGCTGCCCATCTGGCGCTGCGCCGAGTCCCATCTCACCTGCGTCGGCTCCCTGGCCGAGCTCTCCGAGCTCACCGGCACCGACCAGAGCGGTCTGGACCCCCACCGGCCGTACATCGACGCGGTCACCTTCACCTGCACCGCCGAGGGGTGCTCGCTGACGGCCGAGCGGGTGCCCGAGGTCATCGACGCCTGGTACGACTCGGGCTCGATGCCCTTCGCGCAGTACGGCTACCCGTACCGCAACAAGGAGCTCTTCGAGCGGCGCTACCCGGCGCAGTTCATCTCCGAGGCCATCGACCAGACCCGCGGCTGGTTCTACACGCTGATGGCGGTCGGCACGCTCGTCTTCGATAAGTCCTCGTATGAAAACGTGGTCTGCCTCGGTCACATCCTGGCCGAGGACGGCCGGAAGATGTCCAAGCACCTGGGCAACATCCTGCAGCCGATCCCGCTGATGGATCAGCACGGCGCGGACGCGGTGCGCTGGTTCATGGCCGCGGGCGGCTCACCGTGGGCGGCCCGCCGGGTGGGCCACGGCACCATCCAGGAGGTCGTGCGCAAGACGCTGCTCACCTACTGGAACACGGTCGCCTTCCAGGCGCTGTACGCCCGCACCTCGGGGTGGGCGCCGTCCGCGGCCGACCCGGCCCCGGCCGAGCGGCCGCTGCTGGACCGCTGGCTGCTGGGCGAACTGGGCACGCTCACCGAACAGGTCACCGAGTCCCTGGAGGCGTACGACACCCAGCGCGCCGGAAAGCTGCTGTCGGCCTTCGTCGACGACCTGTCCAACTGGTACGTGCGCCGCTCCCGCCGCCGCTTCTGGCAGGGCGACGCGGCCGCGATGCGCACCCTGCACGACGTCATCGAGACGGTCACCCGGCTGATGGCGCCCCTGGTGCCCTTCATCACCGAGCGGGTCTGGCAGGACCTGGTCGTCCCGGTGACCCCCGAGGCCCCCGCCTCCGTGCACCTGACCACCTGGCCGGAGCCGGACCGGTCGATGATCGACCCGGCCCTCTCGGAGCGGATGGCGCTCGTGCGGCGCCTGGTGGAGCTGGGGCGCGCGACCCGCGCGGAGTCCGGTGTGAAGACGCGCCAGCCGCTGTCGCGCGCGCTGGTCGCCGCCTCCGGCTTCGAGGCCCTCGGCGCCGAACTGCGCGCCCAGATCGAGGAGGAGCTGAACGTCTCCTCGCTCGCGTCCCTGAGCGAGGTCGGCGGCTCGCTGGTCGACACCACGGCGAAGGCCAACTTCCGTGCCCTGGGCAAGCGCTTCGGCAAGGGCACCCAGCCGGTCGCCAAGGCGATCGCGGAGGCGGACGCGGCCGCGCTGTCGGTCGCGCTGCGCGAGGGGAACGCCTCGGTCGTGGTGGACGGCGAGACGGTCGCCCTCTCCCCCGACGAGGTCATCATCACCGAGACTCCGCGCGAGGGCTGGTCCGTCGCCTCCGACGCGGGCGCCACGGTCGCCCTCGACCTGGAGATCACCCCGGAGCTGCGGCGCGCGGGTCTGGCCCGTGACGCGATCCGGCTGATCCAGGAGGCCCGTAAGAACAGCGGGCTGGACGTGGCCGACCGGATCGCCCTGCGGTGGCAGTCGACCGACGAGGAGCTCCGCCAGGCCCTCACCGACCACGCCGAGCTGATCGCGGACGAGGTCCTCGCGACCGACTTCGCCTCCGGCGACGGGGAGGAGGGCTACGGCGAGCAGTTCACCGACGCCCCGCTCGGCCTCACCTTCCGCCTCCGCAAGGCGTAACCCCAGCCAGGGCTCCGCCCCGGACTCCGGACGCTCTTCGGGCGTGTCCCCAATCGCCGGACGGGCTGATTTCGACCCGTCCGGTGATCGAGGTCCGGGGTCGGGGCGGAGCCCCGGTTGTGGGATGCCTCTTATACACATCTGACGCTGCCCACGACCAG
>NZ_JAEEAP010001295.1 GCF_016103465.1 Streptomyces sabulosicollis | reverse complement strand
AGGTAGTCCTGACGGGTAGGAGACTCCGGCGCCGCAGAAGAAGACTACTCGTCCTTCTTCGTGTGCCTGTAGAAGTGCTTCTGGGATGTCTGGCCCGTCGACGATGAACTGCATTGCAACTCCCTCTGAATGCTCTCGAACAGAGTGTAGGTTCAAATCAGATGGAATTGGCCAATCGCAGCGTCCAATTAAGTTCTTCTTTTGAAGTTTGTGCGGATTCAGTCTGATGGTCCAAGAGGTGAGATCTGTCCGAGCCCGCTCAACGCCTCGTCGTGGCAGTGCCAATCATTCTTCAGTAAATTCGGCTTCGAACTCGTGCTGATGTGGCAGTATTGAAGGTAGGGTTTTTGGTCTCATCCGCGTTTAGGAATGTTAAAGCCAACCAC
>NZ_JAEEAP010001294.1 GCF_016103465.1 Streptomyces sabulosicollis | reverse complement strand
GTTCCGGGGGCGGCGCTTTTGGGCTGCTCGGCCGGCATGGTCAACGTGCCGCGCATCAAGGGCAACCACAACGCCATGCTCTCGGGCATCGCCGCGGCCGAGGCGGCGGCGGCGGCCATCGCCGCGGGGCGGATGGGCGACGAGCTGACCGATTACGAAGCCGAGGTCCGCAGCGGCGCCATCGCCAAGGACCTCAAGCCCGTGCGCAACGTCAAGCCGCTCTGGTCGCGGCTTGGCCTGTCGGCAAGCCTGGCGCTGGGGGGTTTTGACATGTGGGTGGCGGGCCTGACCGGCTGGAACCCGATGGGGACCTGGAAGCACGGCAAGACCGACGCGCAGGCCACCGGCAAGGCCGCCGATTTCAAGCCCATCGACTACCCCAAGCC
>NZ_JAEEAP010001293.1 GCF_016103465.1 Streptomyces sabulosicollis | reverse complement strand
GTTGGCGAAGAGCCTGATATTCTGGAAGGTTCTCGCCATGCCGATTCTGGTCATGTAGTGCGGTGGCCTGGCTGTTACATTACGCCCATCAAAGATTAGCTGCCCGGAGGAGGGCTTTATCAAGCCGGTTACCATGTTGAAGAAGGTCTTCTTGCCTGCGCCATTCGGACCAATTACACTTAGAATGCTACCTGTAGGCATCCGAAGATCCACGCCATTGACGGCGACCAATCCACCGAAACGCCGTGTTAGCTGCCTGGCTTCGAGCATCACCCGGTCCTGGCTTGATCCTGTTGCGGGGGCTGGAGTTGTTGTAGGTGTGCCAATCGCCATGTGCTATCGTTCCTCCTGGGAGCTTTCGCCTTTGTCCCTCACATCGTACAAGGT
>NZ_JAEEAP010001292.1 GCF_016103465.1 Streptomyces sabulosicollis | reverse complement strand
GTGATGACCCCGGTGGCGTCGCCGTCGAGCTGGGAGGGCATCGGCTCGGCGAACTCCACCTTCACGCGCTGCGCCTGCTCCGTGTGCATCACGGGGATGGAGCTGCGGGACCGGGTCACGGTCTTCACGGCGATCCGCGCCCAGTCGAGCGCGAGCCGGGGCGAGAGGACCATGATGTCGAGGAGGCCGTCGTCGAGCTTGGCCTGGGGCAGCAGCTCGACGCCGCCCGTGAGCATCACGCAGTTGGCCACCATCACGGTGCGCACCTTGAACCGGCGGGGCTGACCGCCGTCGAGGGCCACGGTCACCTCGTGCCGCTTGCCGCGCAGGTGCCGTATGCCGGCCTCGCTGTAGGCCAGCCAGCCGGCCAGATCCTTCAGCTCATCC
>NZ_JAEEAP010001291.1 GCF_016103465.1 Streptomyces sabulosicollis | reverse complement strand
CTGACAGGCGATGCATTGTCACGGTTGCAACTCTGGCTGCAACCGTGACGCCGCGCATCATGTAAGTTCGGGACGCCAATCCCGGCCAGGGCGAGTGCCTTGGCGCGGCGATGATGGGCGCACTCCATCGCCGAAGCAAAGTAGGAAAAGTCCGCGCTGACGCGTTCCTACGCTGGTTGCGTCACGGGATGGCGAACCGTCCACCGACTGACGTGCTTCGTTGATACATCGCGCCTGCCTGCGCGTACTACCCAACGATCACATCGAGCCGAACGAGACACGCCGACCATGGCGATCGCGCAGAAAGTCGCAATACGCACGGCCTCCGCCTTCAGCTCCAGCACAGACGTTCCGCGCTGGATACACACCGGGAACGCTTGCATGTAGG
>NZ_JAEEAP010001290.1 GCF_016103465.1 Streptomyces sabulosicollis | reverse complement strand
GCTTGTACGCGTCCAATGCGATCTCGAAGCGCGCGTGGTCGATCAGGCGCATCTCCACCAGCAGGTCGCCCAGCAGCGGCACGTTGTCCAGCTGCCAGTCCCGGTCACTGCCGATCAGGCGCAGCCCCGCGTTGATCTCGCTCTCGCGGGCGATGCTCTGTTCGATGTGGTCGCTGCGGGTTTCCTGCTTGAGCAGCGCCAGTGCCTCCTCGGGCAGCGGGCTGGCCACGGCCAGACGCAGGGTCCCCGGCTGCCGCGGCGGCAATGGCAGCATGCGCCATTGCACGCAGGCGTCGGCGCTGACCGGGAACGGGCCGGCCCGCAGGTAATCCACGTCGATCACCGCACGTGGCAGGTCGCCCTGGAAGGCAATCGCCTCGGCCAGGGT
>NZ_JAEEAP010001289.1 GCF_016103465.1 Streptomyces sabulosicollis | reverse complement strand
GTGACAAAGAAGGCGGAGCCTACTCCTCCGCAGGTAAGCACAGCCGCGAGCGCCGCGCATGCGAGTGCCCGGCGGAACTCTCGCTTACCGGCCCATTGCGAAGGGGAAGCTTCCTGGGACAGGCGTCGGACCAGGCTATCGGTGGCCCGATCATGGCCGTCTGGCCTTGTAGCTGCCGAGGCTCTGGACAGCCAATCGTCTAGATCATTCATGTGGAGATCTCCTCATCCTTCCCTACTTATACGCCTGCCGTGGGGAGATCCCCTCAAACCTCTGATTGCTGACCTCCCCGCGGGTTCTCAGATTCACCGATAAGCACCGGGGCGCAGCCGATCCGGCACTGGGAGGTTCACAGGTCTGGACGTGATCAGTACCGTGTCAAGAATTC
>NZ_JAEEAP010001288.1 GCF_016103465.1 Streptomyces sabulosicollis | reverse complement strand
CGCGTAACGTGAACTGTTCTTAAATTCATTTCTCGTTGGAATTAAAGTCAAAATTAACGAGAAAAACGCTTAAAATAACAGAAACAAAAGAAATTTTTATTTTTTCTTAACAATAGCAAATAATCCCGCAATCGCTACCAAAGCACCTATTATTAAAAATGTCAATCCCGTTTTATCTTCCATCCCGAAGAACTCTTTGATTTCTGAACCTGCCGAATTCATGTGGTTGATTCCGTATGCTGCTAACGCAATTCCTACTCCTAAAATAATAAATCCTGCTAAATTTTTCATGGTTGTTTGTTTTAAAAGTTATAATTTTTATTAAAACTACTACATTTTCGTTGCAATCGCAAGATTACTTTTTAAAAAGAGTGGAGCAGTAGTACTA
>NZ_JAEEAP010001287.1 GCF_016103465.1 Streptomyces sabulosicollis | reverse complement strand
GATCTGGGTCGTGGTTCCGGCTGCTGGCCGTGGCACCCGCTTTGGCGCGCCGTTGCCCAAGCAGTACCTGCAGGCGGGCGGGCAGATCCTGCTCGCCCATACCCTGGACGCCCTGCTGGCGCATCCGGCCGTAGCCGGGGCAATGGTAGTGATCGGCCCGGACGATGCCGACTGGCCGGGCTGGAACGAGTGGGCGGGCAAGCCGGTGCTGACCTGCATCGGTGGCGCGACCCGTGCCGCTTCGGTGCTGGCTGGCCTGCAGGCGCTGCCGGAGACGGTGCGCGCTGATGAATTCGTGCTGGTCCACGATGCCGCGCGGCCGAACCTGTCGCTGGCCGACCTTGGCCGCCTGCTTGAAGTCGGTCGTGCCGATCCGGTCGGGGCGATCC
>NZ_JAEEAP010001286.1 GCF_016103465.1 Streptomyces sabulosicollis | reverse complement strand
GCAGAGCTGCCGTCGTCCGCGCGATTATAAAGACCGCGATTAGCTACCATGAACTTCCAGAGCTAGTACTTCCAGTTTTCAGGATAGCCTCGAATCGCCGCGAGACCCCATCCGAAGAGCACGGATTGGCCGTCAGTAGGTTGCTACGAGCGGAGGCACTGAAGGTTCTACAGCGGTGGAGGAGAACGGACAGACTCATTCCTCAAGGACGCGATCTGATCGAGTTGTACAGAGAGAATCCTGAGTTCATGAATGCCCCCGACTTCGTATGTACGGAAGCGGATGCGCACGCGACCTATCGCGCGCTCATAAGGCTGACGGGAAATCCAGTGCCTCGGCGATCTCAGTTGTTGGCGATCTTCGGCAAGCGCATCAAAAGACTCCCAAGC
>NZ_JAEEAP010000130.1 GCF_016103465.1 Streptomyces sabulosicollis | reverse complement strand
GGTTTACTTGCCATGGAATTATCCTTTATTCACGGTAAAAATTGTTTGCCATTGTATTTTTTTTTTCAAGCAGAATACGGCATACGAGATTAGCGAGTGTCTCTTGGGCTCGGAGATGTGTATAAGTGACAGGGTTCGCTCCCCCAGCCAGTCCTAACCCGCCGGAGCGGACGCCGCATCATCCGATCGGCTGATACGACGATCACCCGGACCGCCTTCTGACCGGGGCCGCTCCGTCGATCCCCGCCGCCGCCCCGGCGCCGAGGCTGGTAGCGACGACGACGACGCGGGAACAGATGGGCCGCCAGGCCGCCGCGTCCCCACCACGAGCACGAGAGAGTCCCCATGCCCGCCAAGAACCTCAGCGTCAACCGCTCCGCCCTCGGCCACCGGGTCTCCTATGCGCTGCGCCACCCGCAGCGCGTACCGCGCCATCTGGTCCGCGCCGCCCGGGACGCCTGGCTGCGCTACCGCTACCCGGACCACGTCGCCTACTACCGCGCGGTGATGCGGTCGGACACCCGCACCAGCCCGGAGGCGGCGGTCGGCAGCCGCAGCCACGAGCGGTGGCTGGCGCTGGGCGAGATGCAGTTCGACTATCTCCTCGGCCACGGTCTGCGGCCGGATCACCGGATGCTGGAGATCGGCTGCGGCAATCTGCGGGCGGGCTGGCGGTTCATCAGCCATCTGGAGCCGGGCCACTACTACGGCATCGACATCTCGCCCGAGATCCTCGCCGCCGCGCAGGACACGCTGGTGCGCCAGAAGCTGCAGGACCGCCTCCCCACCCTCACCCCGGTCCGCGATCTGACGCTGCGGTTCCTGCCCGATGCCCACTTCGACGTGGTGCACGCGCACAGTGTGTTCTCGCACTCGCCCCTGCCGGTCATCGAGGAGTGCCTGGCCCACGTCGGCCGCGTGATGGCGCCGGGCGGCTGGTTCGACTTCACCTTCGACCGCACGGAGGGTGTCGAACACCAGGTGCTGCGGGAGGACTTCTACTACCGCACGGAGACGCTCATCGCCCTGGCGGAGAAACACGGTCTGGCGGCGCGGTTCATGGCGGACTGGGAGGAGCTGCCGCACGGCCAGTCGAAGATCCGTGTCACCCATCGCGAGGGCGGGCGGCCGTCCTGACCCGACGGGTGGTCAGGCCCGGTGGTCCGCCCCGGGAACGCCGAGGCGGATCCGGTGCTCCCCGGGACAGGCCGACTATTCGAAGACGCATTTCCTGAGGCATATGTTGCCTTCGGAGCCTGTGACACACTTCATATCGCCCTACACAGGACAAAATCGTTGGTAGTGAGTGCCGTAGACTTTTAGTACGTACTGTTGCGTGGTGGATAGACGAATACATGGAGCACCAAGAGGTCACTCATGCAGCCCTTCGTACTGAAGCACGCAATCCCCGCCGAGCGGTCGTCGGCCAGTGTTCCCTACGCCTATAACGCCGCCCTGCAGTTGAATGTCCTCTCCGACGGCCGTCCGGCCATCGCCGACCGGGCGGTGCTGCTGGCGACCGGCACGACCACGTCCACAGCCGGCTCCAAGACGCACTTCGACGACTGACCTGCCGCCCAGTCGATGACGGTACTCATCCTGACCTGTCGCCAGGATGTCACGGCCGACTTGGTGGTGGCGGAGCTGCGCGAACAAGGCGTCCCTCTGGTGCGTTTCGATCCGGCCGACCTTCCGGATCGGGCCGCCCTGTCGACGGAATTCGACCGTGGAGACTTCACCGGATATCTGTCGACCGAGGGGCGCCTCGTCAGCATCCACGGCGTGCGGTCCATCTGGGTACGCAGGCCGGGGCGGCCGGCGGCCCACGCGGCGAATCCCTCGGAGTGGCTGACGGCCGAGTGCGGCCAGGCCCTGTACGGGATGCTCTACGCGACAACGGCACGCTGGATGAACCATCCGGCGGCCGCCGAACCGGCCCGCCACAAACCCTTCCAGTTGCGGGTCGCCCAGCACAGCGGTTTCGCCGTGCCCTCGACTCTTGTGACCACCTATCCGCGCGCGGCGCGCGATTTCGCCGTCCAGTACTCGGACATCGTGGTGAAATCCGCCTCCGGTCCGCCCTCCGTCGACCCGCCCGTCGCACTGCCTACCACCCGTATCGGACCGGACACGGATTTCTCCGATGTCGCGGCCGGGGCGACCCTTCTTCAGCGCTACATTCCCAAAGCGGCGGACATCCGGCTGATCTGCGTCGGCAGCCAGTTATTCGCCGCGCGCAAGACCGCCGCCTCCGGCCAGGTGGACGGGCGCTATGGATGTCATGGACACCACTGGGAAGCGGTGGACGTGCCCGGCAGAATCGTGCGCTCCGTGCATGAGTACATGACGCTCACCGGCCTTGCCTACGGGGCCTTCGACTTCGCCGAGGACGCCGATGGTGTGTGGTGGTTCCTGGAGTGCAACCAGGGCGGCCAATTCGGCTTCGTCGAGCTCGAGACCGGTCAGCCCATCGCGGCGGCGGTCGCGTCCTGGCTGGCGGCGCCCAGCGCCGCCCTGCCCTGAGGGCCGGGAGCCCCGCCGGACATCCGGCTCGTGCGGCCACTTACGGTGACGCCCGGTGACGCGGAGGCATGGGCCGCGGCCTCCGCGTGCGGCGCGGCCGCCGGGGGCGCCCCGGTGTGCCGGGCGCTGAGCCGGACCGGTCCGTCGGTCGTATGCTGAAGCGAGAGTCCGCGCCGCCCAAGGGTTTCCAGCCCCTCCCCCCAGCGCGGGAGGTTCCGATGACCGTCGCCGAGAACATCCGCCAGCCGACGGACGCATCCCGCTATGTGCCGATCGCCGAGCACGGTCTGATCGGCGATCTGCGCACCGCCGCGCTCGTGGACACGCGTGGCACCATCGACTGGTACTGCCCGGTCCGGTTCGACGCCCCCAGTGTGTTCGCGTCGGTCCTCGACGCCGACCGCGGCGGTTCCTTCCGGCTCGCACCGGAGGTACCCGCCCGGACCAAGCAGTTCTACTTCCCGGACACCAACATCCTCATCACCCGCTTCTTCGCGGACGACGGGGTCGCCGAGGTCCAGGACTTCATGCCGATCGTGGACGACTCGCGCGAGGCGGACCGGCACCGGCTGATCCGCCGGGTGCTGTGCGTCCGCGGATCGCTGCCCTTCACCGCCCGGGTGGCACCCCGGTTCGACTACGCCCGGCAGTCGCACACGGTGCGCTCCGAGAAGGGGCTCACGATCTTCGAGTCCCCACAGCTGTCGCTGGCACTGACGTCCAGCGTCACCGTGGAGACCGACGGGTCCGATGTGGTGTCCACGTTCAAGCTGGTCGAGGGCGAGGCCGCGGTGTTCGCGCTGGACCGGATCGGCGGTGCGGTGCAGCCCCGGCACTGTCCGCAGGCGGAGGCGGAGCAGCTGTTCGACGCCACCGTGCGCTACTGGCGCCGCTGGCTCGCGCAGTCCCGTTACCGCGGACGGTGGCGGGAGATGGTGCACCGCTCGGCGCTCACCCTCAAGCTGCTCACCTACGCGCCGACCGGCGCCATCGTGGCGGCCCCGACGACCAGCCTCCCTGAGCAGATCGGCGGCGAGCGCAACTGGGACTACCGATACGTCTGGGTCCGCGATGCCGCGTTCTGCATCTACGCCCTGCTGAGGCTGGGCTTCACCCAGGAGGCCGAGGCGTTCGTGCGCTTCCTGTCCGAGGGCATCGCCCTGGGGGACGGCCCCGGCGGCCCGCTGCAGATCATGTACGGGATCGACGGCCGCAGCGAGATCCCCGAGCAGATGCTCCCCCATCTGGAGGGACATCTGGGCTCGTCCCCGGTCCGGGTCGGCAACGCGGCGGTCCACCAGCTCCAGCTGGACATCTACGGGGCACTGGTGGACTCCCTCTACCTCTACGACAAGTGGGGGCAGCCGCTGTCCAGCGACCACTGGGACGCCGTGTGCACGCTGGTCGGCTGGGTGTGCGACAACTGGGACCGGCCCGATATGAGCGTCTGGGAGACCCGCGCCGGTCCGCAGCGCTTCCTGTACTCGCAGCTGATGTGCTGGGTCGCCATCGAGCGGGCGATGCGCATCGCCCGCCACCGCGGACTGCCCGCGGACATGTCCCGCTGGGCGACGGCGCGCGATGACATCTACCGCCGGATCATGCACCGCGGCTGGTCGCCGCGGCGGCGCGCCTTCGTGCAGCGCGAGGGCGAGGAGGTGCTCGACGCCTCGCTGCTGATGATGCCGCTGTCGAAGTTCATCTCCCCCACCGACCCCAAGTGGCTGTCCACCCTGGACGCGCTGGGCGAGGAACTGGTGGCGGATTCGCTGGTCTACCGCTACGACCCCACGGTGAGCCCGGACGGGCTGCGCGGCGAGGAGGGCACCTTCTCGATCTGCTCGTTCTGGTACGTCGAGGCGCTGTCCCGGGCCGGCCGGGTGGACGAGGCACGGCTGGCCTTCGAGAAGATGCTCACCTACGCCAACCACGTCGGGCTGTACGCCGAGGAGATCGGCCGCACCGGGGAGCAGATCGGCAACTTCCCGCAGGCGTTCACCCATCTCGCGCTCATCAGCGCCGCGTTCAACCTGGACCGGGCCCTGGGCTGACGGCGCGGGCACACCCCCGGCGGGCTCACCGGCCGCCGACGGGGTCCTCGGCCAGGACCCGGGCCATCGTGCGCTCGGCCAGGGCGGTGATGGTGACGAAGGGGTTGACGCCGATGGAACCCGGGATGAGGGAGCCGTCGGTCACATAGAGCCCGTCGTAGCCGGTCACCCGGCCGTACGCGTCGGTGGCCCGGCCCAGGACGCAGCCGCCCAGCGGGTGGTAGCAGAAGTCGTCGGCGAAGGCCCGGGTGTCGCCGAAGAGGTCATAGCGGTAGATCGTGGCGTTGGCGGAGTTGACGCGGTCGAAGAGCGCCTTGGCCGCGGCCACCGAGGGCGCGCTCTGGGCGCGGGTCCAGCCGAGTACGGCGGTGTCCTTCGCCGCGTCGTAGGTGAAGGTGGCGCGCTCGGGGTTCCGGGTGATGGCCAGGTAGAGGCTGACCCAGGTCTCGGTGCCGGCCGGCAGCGGGGCGATCTCGGCGAAGACCGGATTGGTGGCGTTGGACCAGTCGTCGACCGCCATCACCGGAATGGTGGACTGGTGGGCGCCGGTCGGATTCCACACGTGGTTGGCGCGGCCGAGCATGACATTGCCGTTGCCGCCCCAGCCCCGGCCGACCTCCGCGCTCAGCTCGGGGAGGGCACCGGTCTCGCGGGCGCGCAGCAGGAGCTCGGTGGTGCCGAGGCTGCCCGCGCCGAGGAACAGCGAACGGCAGGTGACCTCGTCGGTGGCGACGACGGCACCGGTGGTGTCGACGCGGTCCACGGTCAGGACATAGGTGCCGTCCGGCGTCCGGCGCAGGGCGCGGGCGCGGCTCAGCGTCTGCAGGGTGACCTGGCCGGTGCCGAGCGCGGCCGCGAGATAGGTCTTGTCGAGGCCGCGCTTGCCGAAGTTGTTGCCGTAGATGACCTCTTGGGCGAGCGCGGACCTGGTCGCCGTCCCGTCGGCCTCGCGCCGCATGTAGTCGAAGTCGTAGACGTTGGGCACGAAGACGGTCTTCAGGCCCGCCTTGGCGGCCTGGGCGCGGGCGACCCGGGCGTAGGTGTACCACTCCGTGGCCTCGAACCACGCGGAGGGCACGGTGGTGGCACCGAGCATGCGGTTGGCCAGGGGGAAGTAGGTGTCGTACATCGGGTCCGCGGCCACCTGCGGCAGCATCTGCTGGAAGTACGGGCGTGGCGGGGTGACCGCGATACCGCCGTTGACCAGCGAGCCGCCGCCGACCCCGCGGCCCACGTAGACGGACATGCCGGGGAAGCGGACGCGGTCCAGGACGCCGGGGTAGGGGGTGATGTCCTTGTTGATGACGTCCAGCCACAGGAAGGTGGACAGGGGTGCCTCGGTTCTTCTCTTGAACCACATGGAGCGCTGGTCGGGGGCGATCATCGAGCAGTGGACCCGGCCGTCGGGTCCCGGGGTGTCCCATAACCGCCCCATCTCCACGACGAGGGTTCTGATGCCCGCCTCGCCGAGCCGGAGCGCGGCCACGGCCCCGCCGTAGCCCGAGCCGATGACGACGGCGGGGAAGTGGCCGGTCCGCTCGGCGGCGGCTGCCGGGGTGAGGCCGATGCGGGTGAGTCCGAGGGCCGCCGCGCTCTGCAGGGCGGCCAGACCAAGAATGTGACGGCGCGTCAGGTTTGCTGTCATGGCGGCATGATGGGCGGAATCGCCGGAACTCGCCATGGCGGGACACAAGGTCTTTTTCGGCCCCGGGGGCATGCGCAAGTTCTCGTTATTTATCGTTTATTCTCACAGCCGCGCCCCTCCCAGGGAAGGACCCACCCGTGAAGATCGCTCGTATCGAGACGTTCCTGGCCCCGCCGCGCTGGATGTTCGTCCGGGTGGAGACCGACGAGGGGGTGGTCGGCTGGGGCGAGCCGGTGGTCGAGGGGCGGGCCGAGCCGGTCCGCGCCGCCGTCGAGGTGCTCACCGAGTATCTGATCGGCCAGGACCCGATGCGGATCGAGGACCACTGGCAGGTGATGACCAAGGGTGGCTTCTACCGTGGCGGACCGGTCCTCTCCAGCGCCGTCGCCGGGCTCGACCAGGCGCTGTGGGACATCAAGGGCAGGCACTACGGCGTACCGGTGTACCAGCTGCTCGGCGGTCCGGTGCGGGAGCGGATCCGCGCCTACGCCTGGATCGGCGGCGATGAGCCCGAGGAGATCCGCGACGCGCTCACCGCACAGATCGAGGCGGGGTTCACCGCCGTCAAGATGAACGGCTGCGGCCGGATGACCCCGGTCGCCACCCGCGCGGAGATACGCGCCGCGGTGCGCCGCGCCGAGACCGCCCGTGAGGTCCTCGGCGACGACCGCGACTTCGGCCTCGATTTCCACGGCCGGGTCTCCCCCGCCAACGCCCGCCGGCTGCTGCCGCTACTGGCCGAGGCGGCGCCGATGTTCGTCGAGGAGCCGGTGCTCTCCGAGCACCTGGACACCGTCCCGGACCTGGTGAACGCCTCCCCCATCCCCATCGCGCTCGGTGAGCGCCTGTACTCGAGGCGCGAGTTCATCGCCCCGCTGCGGGCCGGGGTGGCCATCCTCCAGCCCGATATCTCGCATGCGGGCGGCATCTCCGAGCTGCGGCGCATCGCCGCCCTCGCCGAACCCCACGGCGCCCAGCTCGCCCCGCACTGCCCGCTCGGCCCGGTGGCGCTCGCGGCCAGCCTGCAGCTCGCCTTCACCACCCCGAACTTCCTCATCCAGGAGCAGAGCATCGGTATCCACTACAACCAGGGCGCCGAACTCCTGGACTACGTGGCCGATCCGGAGCCCTTCCGGTTCACCGCCGGGCAGCTGTCGCGCACCGACCGCCCGGGGCTGGGGATCGAGGTGGACGAGGCCGCGGTGCGCGCCGCCGACCGCCGTGGCCACGCCTGGCGGAATCCGCTGTGGCGCCACGCGGACGGCTCGCTCGCCGAGTGGTGAGCCCGGGCCCCCGGCGCCCGGCCCCGTAGCGCCCGGTCCCGGTAGGCCCGGTCCGGCGGCGCCCGGCCCCGTAGCGCCCGGCCCCGCGGCGCCCCGATCGCCCGGCGCGTTCGCGGGGCCACTCCGGGTGTCTCCGGCGACCATGGAGGACGAGGCCCGGATGCCGTGCCGCACACCATCCACGAGAACTCGATCACACCCCGGGCGTCCCGCGTGGCAGGCGGCAGTAGGGTTCGCCGACAAGCGTGTGTTGGTAACGGGCAGGTAGAAGGGATCGGGCATGTTCCGCAAGGTGCTGGTCGCCAATCGTGGTGAGATCGCCATTCGCGCCTTCCGCGCCGGCTACGAGCTGGGCGCGAGAACCGTCGCCGTGTTCCCGCACGAGGACCGCAACTCGCTGCACCGGCTGAAGGCCGATGAGGCGTACGAGATCGGCGAGCCGGGCCATCCCGTCCGGGCCTATCTCTCCGTCGAGGAGGTCGTCAGCGCGGCGCGCAAGGCGGGCGCGGACGCGGTGTACCCCGGATACGGCTTCCTGTCCGAGAACCCCGATCTCGCGCGCGCGTGCGAGGAAGCGGGGATCACGTTCGTGGGGCCGAGCGCGCAGACCCTGGAGCTGACCGGGAACAAGGCGCGCGCGGTGGCCGCCGCCCGTGCGGCCGGAGTGCCGGTGCTGGGCTCCTCCGAGCCGTCGACCGATGTGGACGAGCTGGTCCGGGCCGCGGACGAGCTCGGCTTCCCGGTGTTCGTCAAGGCCGTCGCCGGTGGTGGCGGGCGCGGGATGCGCAGGGTGGAGAGCCGGGAGACGCTGCGCGAGTCCATCGAGGCGGCCGCGCGGGAGGCCGAGTCCGCCTTCGGCGATCCCACGGTCTTCCTGGAGAAGGCGGTGGTGGAACCCCGCCACATCGAGGTGCAGATCCTCGCCGACGGGCAGGGCGATGTCATCCATCTGTTCGAGCGCGACTGTTCGGTGCAGCGGCGCCACCAGAAGGTGATCGAGCTGGCGCCGGCACCCAACCTCGATCCGGAGCTGCGGGCCCGGATCTGCGAGGACGCGGTGAAGTTCGCCCGGGAGATCGGCTATCGCAACGCCGGCACCGTGGAGTTCCTGCTCGACCGCGACGGCCGCCATGTGTTCATCGAGATGAACCCGCGGATCCAGGTCGAGCACACGGTGACCGAGGAGATCACCGATGTGGACCTGGTCCAGTCACAGCTGCGGATCGCCGCCGGTCAGACGCTGTCCGACCTCGGTCTCGCCCAGGACACCGTGTATCTGCGGGGTGCGGCGCTGCAGTGCCGGATCACCACCGAGGACCCGGCCAACGGCTTCCGCCCGGACACCGGGATGATCAGCGCGTACCGGTCCCCGGGCGGCTCGGGCATCCGGCTGGACGGCGGCACCACCCACGCCGGTGCGGAGATCAGCGCCCACTTCGACTCGATGCTGGTCAAGCTGACCTGCCGGGGGCGGGACTTCACCACCGCGGTCGGCCGCGCCCGGCGCGCGGTGGCCGAGTTCCGGATCCGCGGTGTGTCCACGAACATCCCCTTCCTCCAGGCGGTGCTGGACGATCCGGACTTCCGGGCCGGGCGGGTCACCACGTCGTTCATCGAGCAGCGGCCGCATCTGCTGACGGCACGTCACTCCGCCGACCGCGGTACCAAGCTGCTCACCTATCTCGCCGATATCACGGTGAACAAGCCCCATGGCGAGCGGCCCCATCTGATCGACGCGACCACCAAGCTGCCGCCGGTGCCGGACGCCGAGCCGCCCGCCGGCTCCAAGCAGCGGCTCACCGAGCTCGGCCCCGAGGGCTTCGCGCGCTGGCTGCGCGAGTCGCCCACGATCGGGGTCACCGACACCACCTTCCGGGACGCGCACCAGTCGCTGCTGGCCACCCGGGTCCGCAGCAAGGACCTGCTGGCCGTGGCCCCGGTGGTGGCGCGGACCGTGCCGCAGCTGCTGTCGCTGGAGTGCTGGGGCGGGGCCACCTACGACGTGGCGCTGCGCTTCCTCGCCGAGGACCCCTGGGAGCGGCTGGCCAAGCTGCGCGAGGCGGTGCCCAACATCTGTCTGCAGATGCTGCTGCGCGGCCGCAACACGGTGGGCTACACGCCGTACCCGACCGAGGTGACCACCGCCTTCGTACGGGAGGCCACCGCCACCGGGATCGACATCTTCCGGATCTTCGACGCGCTGAACGACATCGGGCAGATGCGGCCCGCGATCGACGCGGTGCGCGAGACCGGCTCGGCGATCGCCGAGGTGGCGCTCTGCTACACCTCCGACCTGTCCGACCCCTCGGAGCGGCTCTACACCCTCGACTACTACCTGCGGCTCGCCGAGCAGATCGTGGACGCGGGCGCGCATGTGCTGGCCATCAAGGACATGGCGGGGCTGTTGCGCGCCCCGGCCGCGGCGAAGCTGGTCTCCGCGCTGCGCCGGGAGTTCGACCTGCCGGTGCACATCCACACCCATGACACCGCCGGTGGTCAGCTCGCCACCTATCTCGCGGCGATTCAGGCCGGTGCGGACGCGGTGGACGGCGCGGTGGCCTCCATGGCGGGCACCACCTCCCAGCCGTCGCTGTCGGCGATCGTGGCCGCCACCGACCACTCCGACCGGCCGACCGGGCTCGACCTCGAGGCGATCGGCGGCCTGGAGCCCTACTGGGAGGCCGTGCGCAAGATCTACGCACCGTTCGAGGCGGGCCTCGCCTCGCCGACCGGACGGGTGTACCACCATGAGATCCCCGGTGGTCAGCTCTCCAACCTGCGCACCCAGGCCATCGCGCTCGGCCTCGGCGACCGCTTCGAGGAGATCGAGGCGATGTACACCGCCGCGGACCGGATCCTGGGCCATCTGGTGAAGGTCACCCCGTCGTCGAAGGTGGTCGGCGATCTGGCGCTGCACCTGGTGGGGGCGGGGGTGTCGCCGGAGGACTTCGAGGCGGATCCGGGCCGGTACGACATCCCGGACTCGGTCATCGGGTTCCTCCGGGGCGAGCTGGGCAACCCGCCGGGCGGCTGGCCCGAGCCGTTCCGCGGCAAGGCGCTGGAGGGCCGCGCCGCCGCCAAGCCGACGGCCGCGGAGCTGTCCGCGGAGGACCGTGAGCAGTTGGAGAAGGATCCGCGGGCCACGCTGAACCGGCTGCTGTTCCCCGGCCCGACCAAGGAGTTCGAGGCGCACCGGCAGGCCCACGGCGACACCAGCGTGCTGGACAGCAAGGACTTCTTCTACGGACTGCGTCCGCGGCACGAGTACACGGTGGACCTCGAGCCCGGTGTCCGGCTGCTGATCGAGCTGGAGGCCATCGGCGACGCCGACGAGCGCGGCATGCGCACGGTGATGGCCTCGCTGAACGGGCAGTTGCGCCCGGTCCAGGTGCGGGACACCTCGGTGGCCTCCGACGTGCCGGCCACCGAGAAGGCCGACCGGAGCAACCCGGGCCATGTGGCGGCGCCCTTCGCGGGCGTGGTGACGCTGGCGGTGGCCGAGGGCGACCAGGTGGAGGCCGGTGCCACCATCGGCACGATCGAGGCGATGAAGATGGAGGCCACCATCGCGGCCCCGAAGAGCGGGACGGTGTCGCGCATCGCCATCAACGCGATCCAGCAGGTGGAGGGCGGCGATCTGCTGGTCGCCCTCGCTTGAGCCGGCACACCTGCACGAGCCGCCGTCACCGGCTCCCCGGCCCTCGGGTCAGGGGTGGCCGGTGGCGGCGGCTTCGTACGCCCGCAGAAAGGTGTCCACCGCGGACCGGGCGACCGTGCGCGGCGCAGATGGTCCCCGGGCTCGCGCAGCCGCTCGACGACGGCGAGGTTCTCGGCCATCACGGTGTCGGCCGCGTCGCTGGTTCAGCTGCGAACCCATGTTGGTCAATGTCTTGCGGTTCGGTTTCAAGGACGGCACAACCGAGGAGGACAAGGCCAGCTCTCGGCGTTCCAGTTGTCGGACGCCATGGACCCCGCGCTCGGCGAACGGGTGGTGGGCACGCAGCTGAGGAAGGTGGCGATGTACCCGCGGTGGGGTCAGGCGCTCGACACGATCTCCGACCTCGGGGGCCCGTCCGGGAGCTCCTCCGTCCGCTGATCCCCGGACCGCCGTGCCGCCGCACGGCCCGGCAGCCTGGTGGCCAGCAGCGCACCGGCCCCGGCCACGGCGGCGAGGACCGTCAGCGCGGGTCCCATCGCCGAGAGGAAGACATCGGCCGCCCAGCGCGGCCCGTCGCCGGGCGGCCGTCCAGTGGCGTCGCCCGGCCCGGCCACGCTCATCAGCGTGGTCGCGGCGGCGACCCCCAGCGCGGGCCCGATGTTCATGGCGGTCTGCTGGAGCCCGCCCACCACCCCGGCGGTCTCCACGGACGCGTCGCGCACGACGACGGTGGTCGCGGTGACCATCACGGTGACGAAACCCGCGCCCAGCAGGAGGAAGCAGCCACCGATCGGCTCGACGCCCGAGCCCCGGCCCAGCCGGGACATCAGCAGGACACCGGCCACCACGAGAAGCATTCCCGCCACCGCCGTCCGGCGAGGTCCCTGACGGCGCGTCAGCATCGCCGCCACCGGCGCGCCCAGCACCATCATCACCGCGAGCGGCAGCGCCCGCACCCCACCGGCCAGCGGATCCAGCGCGAGCACGTCCTGCAGGTAGTACGTGCCGAGGAACAGCGCCCCGAAGAGTGCGGCCGACGCGGACACCAGCACACCGAGCGCCGGGCCGACGGTGGCCGACCGCAGCACGCCCGGCGGCACCAGCGGGTCCGCCGCCCCGCGCTCGTGCCGTACGAGAACACCCCCGGCCACCACGGCGCACCCGAGCCCGAGCGTGGTCGCCACCGACCGGCCGGATCCGGGGATGCCGACGAGCGTGTGCACCAGCCCGGCGAGCGCCACCGCGAGCAGACCCGCACCGAGCGGATCCAGTCGCGGCCGGGCGGCCTCACGGGACACCGATGGGGCCCGGACGGCGAGGGCCGCCAGCCCCATGGCGAGGGCGGGCACGACATTGACGAAGAACACCGCCCGCCAGCCCAGATGGGTGGTCAGCGCCCCGCCGACCAGCGGACCGGCCACGGCCGCCAGGCCGATGGCGCCAGTCCGCACCGCGACCGGCCCGGCGAGCCGGTCGGGTGGATACGCGGCCCGCAGCATGCCGAGGGTGGCGGGTTGCAGCAGCGCCCCGAAGACCCCCTGGGCGACCCGCAGTCCGATCACCCAGCCGATGCCGCCCGCGAGCCCGATGCCCGCCGAGGCGGCGCCGAAGCCCAGCATGCCGAGGGCGAAGACCCGCCGATGGCCGTAGCGGTCGCCGAGGCGGCCCGCGAAGACCAGCAGACTCGCCACGGCGATCAGATATCCGGTACTGGTCCACTGGACCTGGGCGAACGTGGCATGGAGGTCACGCTGCAGTCGGGGCTGGGCGACGGTCAGCACGGTGCCGTCCAGGGCGACGACCACGGCTCCGGTGACGCTGGCGGCGAGCGTGAGCCGCCGTCCGCGCGGGGAACTCATCGGGCCTCCGGGCCGAGGTGGGCGTCGAGCGCGGCCCGCAGCAGCGGCTCGGGGTCATCGTCTCCCACCGCGAGCTGGAGGCTGCCCCAGCCCCACAACTGGGCGATGCCGTGCAGATTCGCCCACAGCGCGCCCGCGACGATCCGCGGCTCCGCACCGGACTCCGGCCGCGCCGTGGCCACCAGGTCGACGAGGGTGGCGAAGAGCGGCAGGCTCGTCTCCCGCAGGCCCAGCTGGTTGCTCTCCAGCAGGTCGTGACGGAACATCAGCTCGAACATGCCGCGGTTGGTCAGTGCGAAGTCGAGCCAGCTCCGCGCCAGCGCCGTCAACTGCGCGCGGGGGTCGCCCTCTTGGGCGGCGATCGCCTCACCGGCCCGGGCGGCCAGGCTCTCGAAGCCACGGCGCGCGATGGCGGACAGCAGGGACAGATGCGTCGGGAAGTACCGCCGCGGCGCGCCGTGGGACACCCCGGCCCGACGGGCGATCTCCCGCAGCGAAAGGGCCCCGGCCCCCTCCTCGTCCACCAACTCCACTCCGACGTCCACCAATCGGGACCGGAGACCCGTGTCCTGCTCACGCTCAGCCATAGACACTGTCTACCAGAGTGTCGTAGACACTGTCTACGCGTTCAGAAGCACGAACAAACGCTCAAGATGACAGACACGCATGCCACTTCAGGCGCCAGATGAGGCAGTTTTGTTCATCCATCTGAACAATCTTCTCGGGTAAAGAACCGACCGTGAGGCTTGACGCTCCCTTTGGTCCGGTCCAAGGTGCATGGTGCGCCATGAGCACGCCACTCCTTTACCGGATCAGGAAGGAAGTCAACGACCATGGCAGAACTCCCCGCTCCCCGCCCGTTGAGCCGCCGCCGGGTCCTCGGCTCGATGGCCGCGGCCGCCGTCGGAACACCGATCGCCCTCGGGCAGTCGGCCTCGGGCGCCACCCCGGCCTCCGCCGCCTCCCGCGCCGCGGCCGCGCAGTTGCTCTGGCACCCCGACCCGTCCGACGACGGGCTCAAGGCGTTCGAGGGCATCGAGGCCGACCGCGGCGGCGCACACCCCGACCGGAAGTACGTGATCGTCGAGGGTGGTGACCACTACCGCTTCAACATCTGGAAGGACGACCGGGACACCACCGGGGGCGGCGACCGCCAGCGCACCGAGTCCAAGGGCATGGTGCAGGACGGCTCCACCCTGAAGATGCGCGACGGTGAGACGTGGAGCCTCAGCTACGAGATGTTCATGCCCACCTCGCTGCACGGCACCAGCAGGTTCACCCACATCTTCCAGACCAAGACCCCGGTGGACAACGGCGGTCCGTACATCACGCTGGACCTCGGCCGCAGCGGCGGCACCGAGCTGCTGCGCGCCCGTGCGTACGCCAACTCCGGCTCACCGGACATCGCCTCGACCAATCTGGCGCCGCTGCGCAACAAGTGGATCACCATCGAGTGGACGTTCACCATCGGCTCGAAGGGCAAGGCGGCCTGCGTGGTGCGCAACGGCACCGGGTCCGGCGCCCCGGTGGCGGTCCAGGGCAGCATGTCCAGTGTGAAGATGCCCGACCAGGACGACTACCAGCGGCCCAAGTGGGGCATCTACCGCTCGGTCGAGAGCGCCTCGTCGGACATCCTCGACACCTATCTGCTGTTCCGGAACTTCCGGGCGTCCAAGGCATAGCCGACGGCCCCTCTCGCGGCGCGGCGGTGCCGCGGGGCCGGTGGCGCCCCGGCGCCCGCGGCGACGATGAGCCGCGCCGACGACGGTGAGCCGCACCGATAAGGGCATGAGGTGATCCATTTCGGGAACTCGGGGGGACATGCAGACGCTGAACCGATGGGAACGGGCGATAGAGCGCTGGGAGGCATCGCTGCTCGCCAAGGTGGTCCGCAGCGAGCCCGTCGAACTCCTCGGCGCGCTGAAACGTGAATGCGACAGCCACACCGTGGTGTGCGGACCGACCCGGGTGGTCGTGCCGAACGTCTATGACGTCGAGCTCGCCGACGCGGTCCACGAGGAGCTCACCCGGCGTGGCTGTCATGTGGGGCAGGAGCTGACGGACCAGCTGATGCGCCACGCGGAGGACAAGGGATATGAGTGGGCCGGCCCGCTCACCGTGCACGTGTCCCGGTCCGACCGGGTGCCCAACGGCAGGTACCGGGTGGTCGGCCGGCCCATGAACCACATCCGCGCCGACACGTTCGCCGGCGCGACGGCCTAGCGCGTCAGCGGGGCAGCCGGCCCGGGCCGGTGGCCCACGTGGTGTCGGGCCGGTCTGCCAGGTCGAAGGAGAGCGAACCACCCCGGCGCACGACGGAGCCGTCGAGCCATGAGGTGTCGTGCGGGCGGCCGTTCACCCGTACCGCGCGCACATAGGGGTGGGTGTCGGACGCGTCCGGCGCGTCGATGGTCAGGGCGCCCCGCCGCCCCGCCGGGGCGATCACCGCGCGGGGGAAGAGCGGACCGGTGAGCAGTGCCTCGGCACGCCCCGGGGCCTGCGGATAGATGCCGAGCGCCGCGAACACGTACCACGCGGACATGGTGCCCAGGTCGTCGTTGCCGGGCAGCCCCTTCGGCCCGGTGCCGTACACGGTGGTGACGATCTGGCGCACCGTCTCCTGGGTCTTCCAGGGCTGCCCGAGGGCGTTGTAGAGCCAGGGGGCGTGGATGCCGGGTTCATTGGTGGGGTCGTAGCGGAGCGGATCGCCGCCGCGGACCGACCAGGAGCCGTCGGGCTTGTGGAAGAAGCCGTCCAGCCGGGCCGCCGCCTTCTCGCGGCCGCCCATGGCCTCGGCGAGCCCCTGGACGTCCTGCGGCACCATCCAGGTGTACGTGGCCGCGCTGCCCTGGGCGAATCCCCGGTCGGACGCCGGGTCGAAGGGGGTCACCCAGGAGCCGTCGCGGTTCCTGGCCTGGATGTAGCCCGCCGCGCCGGTGGCCTGGGGGTTGAACACCTTGCGCCAGTAGCCGCCGCGTGCGCCGAGCTCGTCGGCCTCCTTCGTGCGGCCGAGCAGCCGGGCCCAGCGGGCGAGCGCGTCGTCGGCGACGGAGTCCTCCAGGGTCTCCGCGGCCCCGCCCCAGCAGTGGCAGGCGTCCTGCGCCGCGTACCCGGATTCCAGGTACTGGGCGAGGCCCGGGCGCTGGCCCTCGCACTGCCCCGGGCAGCCCTTGTCGGAGAGTCCGTCGGGGTGGGGGACGGTGGCCTGGCGGTAGAGGGAGTCGAAGGCGCCCTCGGCGTCGAAGTTCCGCACCCCCATGGCGTAGAAGGTGGCGAGCGTGGCAGCGGAGGGGTCGCCGGTCATCACATGGGTGGCGCCGCTGATGTGCACCCAGCGGTCCCACACCCCGCCGTTCTGCCGGGCGAAGTTGAGCAGCGACTGGGCGAAGTCCCCGGCAACCCTGGGCTGGAGCAGGGCGAGCAGCTGCACCTGGGCGCGGTACTGGTCCCAGCCGGAGAAGTTGCTGTACTGCGCCGTCTGCCCGCGCTCGATCCGGTGTGGTGTGCCGTCCATGCCCGGGTAGCGGCCGTCGGTGTCGCTGATCAGGTTGGGCTGCTGCAGCGCGTGGTAGAGGGCGGTGTAGAACGCGGTGCGGCGCGGCTCACCGCCGCCGCTGATCCGGATGGCGCGCAGCCGGCGGTCCCAGGCGGCCCGTCCCGCCGCGGCCACCTCGGCGACGCTCGCCCGGGGGGCTATCTCGGCGCGGAGGTTGGCCTCGGCGCCCGCGAGGGAGACGTACGAGATGCCGAGCCGCATCCGGACATCGTTGTCCCGCCCGGTGTCGAAGCCGACGTATCCGCCGGAGCCGCGCCCGGCCCGGTCGGCGCCGGTGAGATAGCCCTCGCCGCCGTCGGCGGTGGTGGCGCCGGGTGAGAGCCGGTCGTTCTCCCAGGTGCCCACGGTGGAGAAGGCGCGGTCGAACGAGGCTTGGAAGTAGAGGCGGTAGTAGGTCTTGCGGTTGTTCTCGCCGCCGTTGGCGCGCCGTCCGCAGAACGCTCCGGTGAGCACCCAGCCGGTGACCTTGTGCCGCCGGCGGTCGATCTCGATGTGCGCGTTCTCGCTGCCGTTGAGCGAGTTGGAGGTGCGGAACAGCAGACGGGCCGGGGCGTTCTGGGGGAAGGAGAAGTCGGCGACACCCGCCCGCTCGCTCACCGCGAGATCGGCGGCCGCGCCCGAGTCGAGCCCCACCCGGTAGTGGCCGGGCTCGGCCTTCTCCTTCTCGTGCGAGAAGGTGGCGGCGTACTTCTGGTCCTTGGTGTCGGCGGTGGGAGAGCTGTCGACCTCGCCGACGTACGGCATGATCGGCACGTCGCCCGCGGCTCCTGGGTGGCAGCCCGCGCCGTTGACATGGGTGAGGCTGAAGCCCCGGACCCGGGTGGTGTCGTACGAGTAGCCGTTGGCCGCCGCGGTGTTGGTCTGGTCACCGGTGGTGCTGGTGGGGGACCAGGCGATCATGCCGAACGGCAGCGTGGCGCCCGGGTAGGTGTTGCCGCCGCCCGCGGAGCCGATCAGCGGGTCCACATGGTCGACGGGGTGACGTACCTCGTCGGCCCGTGGCGCCGCGCTCGCCGCGGGGGCCTGGACCAGTGGGGCGAGCAGTGCGCCGACCGCCACCGCCACTCCCCCGCCGACCAGCGCCGGTCGGCACCTGAATCTCTTTCGCCGTGCTCTGTGCGTCTCCATCGGGGATCACGCCCTTCCGTGTGTCGGGGTGAAACCTAGGAGCGTACGGTGACGCCGGAGTGAACCGGATGCCGACGGCGCGCGGTTGACGGCGGGACCGGTCCCCGGGGTCCCGCTCTACGGTTCTCGCCATGCGGATCACGTGGAGACTCGTCCTCGGCTTTCTCGCCGTCTCGGTCCTGGCGCTCCTGGCCGCGCTGGCGCGTCCGTCATGGCCCCAGGAGCGGGGCGCCGCCGGGCCGACGGCGTCGCTGACCACCGGGAAGGGGACCGGGCGCTGCACCCTGCACGCCGCCACCCCGCGGGAGGCGGCCCGCCGGGCGAAGCCGGGGGACACCGTCTGTTTCGACGGCGATCTGTCCCGGACGCGGCTGGTCATCACCACGGGCGGGAGCCGGGAGCACCCGATCACCTACGCCGGGGGCGGGGACGCGGTGGACGGCATCACCATCGAGGCCGACGATGTGATCGTGGACGGGTTCCGGTCCGTCCGGCCGGAGGCGCCCGGGATCGAGCTGACCGGCCACCGGGTCACCGTGCGGAACAACACCGTGATCGGCCCGAGGGGCGGGGACGGCGACGGCGTCCGGTTCTTCGGCGACGACCTGACCATCGCGCACAACACCGTCCGGAACACCGACAACAGCCAAGGCCGGCACGCCGACTGCATGCAGACCTTCGCCAGCGACACCCCGCCCAGCCACCGTGTCCGCATCGAGGACAACCGGTGCGAGGACATCGACAACATGTGTCTGATGGCGGAGGGCCCCAACGACGGCGAGGGCGACGGCCGTGGCACCACCGGCGACTTCACCATCAGGGGCAACCACTGCGCGACGCTGCGCGCCTCCCAGGCCCTGATGTTCGAGGACGTGCGGAACGCCACCATCACCGGCAATGAGTTCGCCGCCCCCACCCACCACGCCATCGGCCTCGCCTATCACTCGACCGGCGCCCGGGTCGACGGCAACACCCTCCACCCCGGTATCCGCTATGAGGTGGGCATCGACGATTCGTCCCGGGCGGGTTACCGGGGCCCGGAGCCGGGCGGCCCGCCGTAGGAGCCTCTGGGAGGAGGAGCCGGGGGGAGCGGGGGCGCGGGGTTCTCCCGCTCCCCCCACGATGCGTTCCTATGACGTCCCGTCATACGGTGTCCACCGCGCCGCGGGCCGCGCACATGGATGGCGTTCTTGAGGTTGACGATGCCGAGCCGCTCGGCGGCCAGGGGCAGGGTGCCCCGCGGATCGTCGCCGCCAGCGCGTCATGGGCGGCGCCCCCCGACCACCCGGAAGTGCTGGACCGGCAGGCCGTCGAGGAGGTCCATCACCCCCAGCACGGAGGACACATAGCGCCCGTGGTGCGGCTGCACCCCGACCTGGACGCCGTACCGCTCGGCGAGGGGCGCCGCGTCCTCCAGCCGGTGCCGTGCCCGCCGGATCGAGGCGGCATAGCGGCGGCGTCCAGGCGCAGGGTGCGGCCCAGGTCCTGGGCGCCCTCCAGCGGCTGGTGGACGTCCTCACCCGGGAGCGCTCGGGAGGTGGCTGTGAGATAGGCCATATGCGGCCGTAAGTATCGGCCCAAAGATATACAAACAACCGCCAGGCCATTGAGCAGAGGGCCTTCGTGGTCCGTATTCGCCGGTGCAAGCACGGGCAGACACTGCTCCGCTCAACGACCGGCGTCCCCGCCAGGAGGCTCTATGCGATCCCGGTACTTCGTGACAGGTACCTCCCTCCTCATAGGTTCCGTGGTGGTCACCCTCGGCGTGATCATGTCGCCCGTCCTGACGGGTGTGCAGCAGACGAACCAGACGAACCTGGCGAAGACGAGCTCGACGCAGTACGGACCGCTCACCGGCGCCGACAGGGATTTCGTGGTCAAGGTCCGGCTCGCCGGACTGTGGGAGTACCCCGTCGGTGAGCTGGCCCTCAAGAAGGGCACCACGGCGGCGGTGAAGACAGCCGGTGAACACCTGATCGTGGGGCATGCGCAACTGGACGACGCCTCACGGGACATCGCCCCCAAACTCGGCATCACCCTGCCCAACAAGCCCACGCCGCAGCAGCAGGGGTTCCTGGACACCCTGACGGCCGCCACGGGCAAGAACTTCGACAGCCAGATGGCCCAGATCCTGCGCATCACCCACGGCCAGATCTTCAGCTCCATCGCCAAGATCCGGGCGACCAGCAAGAACACCCTGGTGCGCCAGCTCGCCACCCAGGCCAACAACACGGTGCTGGACCACATCACGCAGATGGAGAACACCGGGATGGTGGACTACCAGAAGCTTCCCGCCCAGATCACCGCGACCCCGACCCAGGGCCCGGACTTCACCAAGCCGGTGATGCCCAAGCCCGGGGAGCCGATGGTGGTCCTGAAGAAGCCGGCCTCGCTCGAGGGCAAGGGCGAACCGCCCACACCGTCCCCGCC
>NZ_JAEEAP010001285.1 GCF_016103465.1 Streptomyces sabulosicollis | reverse complement strand
ATCACATCACGGCCATCGAGGATGGCCGGCAGGCTCTGCGCCTGCACGGGGGTGAGGGTGGTGTAGCCGAGGGCATCCAGGCCGGGCTGCAGGGCCGGGCTCAGCGGCAGGGTCGAGAAGTCAGTCATGGCGCATTGTACCTGCCTGCGCGGCCGGTCCCGCCTGATCGGATGGGGTCGAATCCCTTTCCGCAGGAAAGGGCTCTGACCCCAACCACAGCCGCACCATGACGGCGTGCCCAGGCATGGTGGCAACCGCACAGCAGTAGATCCACGCCATGCGTGGATGGCGCCCACCGGCGCCCAGGAATCATGCCCCCGCCGCGCTCACCCGTATCGCCAACAACTCGCCACCACCGCTGAGCGCATGCCGTTGCCTCTCGCCCCCCGC
>NZ_JAEEAP010001284.1 GCF_016103465.1 Streptomyces sabulosicollis | reverse complement strand
GGGCTGGCCTGCTGGCTGGGCATGCGCGTGTTCAAGATGGAGCGCGAAGCGGCGATGCTGATCGGCGCCGGCAGCGCGATCTGCGGCGCGGCGGCGGTGATGGCCGCCGAGCCGGTGGTGCGCGGCCGCGCTGCGCAGGTCACCGTCGCGGTCTCTACGGTGGTGGTGTTCGGCACGCTGGCGATGTTCCTTTACCCGGCGTTGTATGCACTGGTGCAGTCGCACGGCTGGCTGGCAATGGACGCGCGGCAGTACGGCCTGTTCACCGGTGCGACGGTGCATGAAGTGGCACAGGTGGTGGCGGCAGGCCGCGCGGTCAACGAAGCAGCGGCCGACACGGCGGTGATCACCAAGATGGTGCGGGTGATGCTGCTGGCGCCGTTCCTGGTCG
>NZ_JAEEAP010001283.1 GCF_016103465.1 Streptomyces sabulosicollis | reverse complement strand
CCCCATAAGTGAGCACTATGGTTAATATTACTGTTACCTCGCTTACCGGACCAGATACTGTACGCTATATATAAAACTGCAAAAATAATAGCGGGTACCGGAATAAAAAATACAAAAATCAGTTTCCAGGGCTCAAACAGGATGTATGCAAACAAAACAGCAGAAACTGCGCCGGATGCGCCTAAGCTGGCCCAACGGCTATCATTTTTATGTTTAAGGTAACTTGGCAGAATTGCAATGATTAATCCACCCAGATAAAACAGAACAAAGCCCAGATCATAAAAGTACTGTCGATAAAAGCTTTCAATAATACTGCCAAAGAAAAACAGGGTAATCATATTGAACAGCAGATGAGCGCCATCTGCATGCACAAAACCATGAGTAATAAAAC
>NZ_JAEEAP010001282.1 GCF_016103465.1 Streptomyces sabulosicollis | reverse complement strand
CATCACTTGACCGACTCAGGAGGAAGGGGTATCGGCAAGACGAAGAGGTCGCACTTCCATAGAAGCAACAGGGCAGTTTTCATCGACAAGAGCAGCAAATTCGTCCTTCTTTCGCACATCGGAAACCCATCCCAGGCAGAAGCCTGACATATTGGCGCAGAACGAGCGCGTGGCATCCCCTTTGCTCTTTGACACCTGATAACAGGTATATCCATCACACAAGATAAACTACAGACTCTATGAGTAAGCAAGGTAAAATCGGGGTAACGAGCGAGAACATCTTCCCCGTCATCAAGAAATTCCTCTATAGCGAACACGATATTTTCCTCCGCGAACTGGTATCTAACGCCGTCGACGCTTCACAGAAGCTCCGTACACTGGCCTCCGCAGGAG
>NZ_JAEEAP010001281.1 GCF_016103465.1 Streptomyces sabulosicollis | reverse complement strand
CACCCCGTCCATCACGCCGAGCCCGTCACGCCGAGCCTGTCAGGCCCCGCCCGCCGCGATGACGTACTGCGCCCGTACCTCCCCGTACCGCGCCAGCTCCGTCTCCACCGGCTCCAGCACCCGTCTGCGCCCGCACTCGGCCGCCGCCTCCCGCAACCGGCCCTCCACCGACCGGCCGTGGCGCCGGGCGGGCCCCCGCGCGGCCACCCGGGAGCCCCACGCCAGCGCCGGGCCGACCGTCGCGCCGCCCACCACCAGCAGCACCGGCATCCACCACTCCGGCCCGCCGAACACCCCGGCCATGGCCCCCAGCAGCCACAGCACCCCCATCACCTGCACGAGCAGCACGGTCACCTGAGCCGCCGCCACCATCGACCACCACACGGGCCGGACC
>NZ_JAEEAP010001280.1 GCF_016103465.1 Streptomyces sabulosicollis | reverse complement strand
ATTCCGGGCAACGATCATCCGCCGAAGGCCAGCCTCAGCGCGGCAGGCGCGATTCGGCCCAACTGCGCGGACGGGCGTGGCGGACGTGCGCGGGGCGTCCCCACATGGAACGCACCGGGGCGGGTGATTCAGTGCCCGACGCCGCAGCCGCTCGCGCCAGGACGACAGCAGTGACGGCGGCGATCTCCTCGTCGGTCGGCGCGCCGCTGACGAACCGGATCGTCGGGCGCGGGCTCTCGGTTGCCTCGCTCACAGCGGGATGTTTCCGTGCTTCTTCGGCGGCAGGTCCTCGCGCTTGTGACGCAGCGCCCGCAGCGCCTTGACGACCTGGACGCGCGTCTCGTGCGGCGGGATGACCGCGTCGACGTAGCCGCGGTCGGCTGAGATGTACGGG
>NZ_JAEEAP010001279.1 GCF_016103465.1 Streptomyces sabulosicollis | reverse complement strand
GTCCACCCGGATCGTGTCCAGATTGTCCTGGAAATCCAGGATCACGTCGGCACCATGGTCGAAGAAGAAAGTGTCGGCCCCGGCCCCGCCGCTCAGCAGGTCTGCACCCGAGCCGCCCGACAGGATGTCGTTGCCGGCTCCTCCGAACAGGTGGTCGGCGCCCTGCTCTCCCGCCAGCCTGTCGGCACCGTTGCCGCCCCGCAGCGTGTCCGCGCCGCCGCCGCCGCGGAGCAGGTTGGCCAGGTTGTTGCCCGTCAGCACGTTCGCCAGCCCATTGCCGGTGCCATTCCGGGCCGCGGCGCCGGTCAGGACCAGGTTCTCGAGATTGGCGCCCAGCACATAACTGACCGACAGGCTGCTGACGGTGTCGCGCCCGCCGCCCGCCGCCTCGAGG
>NZ_JAEEAP010001278.1 GCF_016103465.1 Streptomyces sabulosicollis | reverse complement strand
CTGGCGCTCTGCACGCTGATCAGGTTCTGGAAGCTGGCAACGCTCACGCCGCTGTAGGCACGCGCGGCACCGGCGGTGGGCAATACGTGGTTGGTGCCGCTGCAGTAGTCACCCAGTGCTTCGGGGGTGTAATCGCCCAGGAACACCGAGCCGGCCGCCTGCACCTTGTCCAGCCATGCGCGCGGATCACGCAGGGCCAGGATCAGGTGCTCTGGTGCATAGCGGTTGCTGATCGCGAACGCCTCGGCCAACGCATCGACCAGGATCAGCCGAGACGCCGACAAGGCCTGCCGTGTGATCTGCTGGCGCGGCAGCAGGGCGACCTGGCGCTCCACCTCGGCTTCGACCGCGGCCAGCATCGCCGCATCTTCGGTCAGCAGCAGCACCTGCGAATC
>NZ_JAEEAP010000012.1 GCF_016103465.1 Streptomyces sabulosicollis | reverse complement strand
CCGACGGGCCGCTGACCAGGCGGTCCGGCGCCGATGGGCGGGACACCCGGGCCGGGTCCGGCAGCCGCCGAGTAATGTGCCGGTGTGGGGATCACGCTCAACCTCCAGCGCGCCCAACCGGCCGACGTGCACGTCGGCCGGTCACCGCTGGCCGAGCTCATGTCGGTGCTGCACATCATGGCCGAGCCCGACCACCACCCCGAGGCCCAGCGCTGGACGCGGCGGCTCGGGACGGGGCTCGCCCCCTCCCTCGCCCATGAGATGAGCGCCCTGTCCCCGCTGTGGGCACGGCTCCGCTGCCGGCTGCTGTTCCCGCTGGAGCTCCCGCTGGACCAGCCCTTCGAGGACGAGCTGCGCCATCTGGAGAAGCTGCCGCTCGAGGAGTTCGTGGGCCTGTGCTCCCAAGGGGTGCTCGGCTTCCGCGAGGCCGTGCCCCCGGCCAGCAGCCTGCTGACCGACCCGGAGGCCGCCGAGCGCTATGTGGAGCAGTGCGAGCGGCGGTCCTTCCGGCGCGGGGAGCTGGCCCACGATCTGGTGGCCTCGCCCGAGGGGCTGCGCGACCGGCTCCTGTGCTTCCTGGACTCCTGCGCCGAGGCGTTCTTCCGCTCCGAGTGGCGCACGGTCCGCGACCGGCTGGACTCGGCCGCCGCCCGGGTCCGTGCCGACATACGGCGGCGCGGTCTGGCCGAGGTGCTGGCCGGGCTCAGCCCCACCGCGGTGGTCTCCCGGGGCGGCTCGCGGGTGCGCTACGACAAACTGGCCGTCGCCGAGATCGAGATCGGCCCGCGCCCGCTCTTCCTGCTCCCCTCCGTCCATGTCTGGCCGCATCTGACCGTCAAGGACGAGGAGCGCCACCCCGTGGTGCTCCAGTTCGCCGCCCAGGAGGACGGCACGGCCGACCAGCTCACCCAGGCCGAGCTGCGGGCCCGGATGTCCGCGCTGGCGTCCCTGGGCCGGATGGAGCTGTGCCGCCATCTGCTGGGCGAGCCCATCACCACCTCCGAACTGGCCCAGCGGCTGGGGCTCGCCGACACCCAGGTCTCCCGCACCCTGCGCCAGCTCAGGGACGCCGGGCTCATCGAGTCCGAGCGCGAGGGCAAATACGTCTACCACCGGCTGGCCACCAGCACCCTGCTCCGGCTGGGGCAGGACGTGCTGGCGACCATCATGCGGTGACCGGCGCGGGCCGACCGCCCGTCAGCCCGGCCGGGTCCACAGCAGCACCGCCGAGGGGTGCTCCGCGTCCATGTGGACGCGGTTGGTCGCCACCACCTTGCGGCGGCTCACCGCCTCCGGCACCCCCGTGTTGGAGTTCACGTCGAAGCGGGGGAAGTCGCTCGAGGAGATGTCCACCCGCAGCCGGTGCCCGGCCCCGAAGCGGTTGGCGGTGTCCGGCGCCGGGATCTCGATCTCGTAGACCTCGCCCGGCTCCAGCGGCTCCGGGCGCTCGAAGGACTTGTGGAAGCGGCAGCGGAAGATGCCCTCGGTGAGGTTCATCGCGAAGCCGTGCGGATAGTCCTCGTTCGGCGGGTGCACATCGACCAGCTTCACCGTGAAGTCGGTGTCCGGCGCGGACGAGGAGATGAACAGCCGCGCCGTGACCGGCCCGGCCACCACCAGCGGCTCCTCCAGCGGCGGGGTGGTCAGCGAGATCACATCGGGCCGGGAGTTCAGCGGCAGATACGGCGGGCGGGCGCCGTAGAACCGTTCGTCCGGCACCTGGTCGAAGGCGCCGCCGACCATCACCGGCTCGCCCGAGGTGACCTGGCCGCCGAGGGTCGGCACCGGGTCGTTCGGGTCGAAGTCGTACTCCACCCAGGCCCGTGTCGCCGTCGGCCGCTCCCGGCTCAGCCCGCCCGAGGTGTGGCAGTAGAACGCGGTCTCCCGGGTCCCCGCCGGGGGCCACTGGGTGTCGGTGTGCCACCGGCCGCCGTGCCGCATCCGCCCGGCCTCGTCCCGCCGGCCGTCGCCGCCGCCCATCAGGAAGTACTGGACCCGCGGGATCGACTCCGGGTCGCCGTCCCCCAGCACCGCGTCGAACCACCGCTGCCGGAAGGACAGATACGAGGTGTCGACGTTGCCGCTGAAGGTGGCGGCGGGCCCGAAGTCCACGTCGCCGGCGAAGGTGACACAGCGCAGCCCGTGTTTCCACGGCCCCATCACCAGATACGCCGGGGACCGCTTGAGGCGGCCCATGGCGGTGAAGTTCTCGATGGTGGAGCGCACATACGGGTCGTACCAGCTCGACATGTGCAGGGTCGGCACATCCGGGAAGCGGTCGTAGTGGCCGCGCCCGTAGATGGCCGGCTGGCGCCAGTACGCCCCGAAGGCGTCGTGCCGCCACTGGTCGAGCAGATAGCGCTCGTAGGCGTCCACCTGGGCGAGCGGCGAGACGCCGGTCCGCCACGGCAGCACGGTGAACCAGTCGCGCAGATCCGTCCCCGCGAACGCCTTGCGCACCAGCGGGTCCCGCTCCGCCTCCGGGCTCTCCTCGCCGTGCCGGAAGGCCCAGGTGATCTGCTTGAGCTCGAAGGCGCCGCCCATCCGCATCCCGGCCTCGTAGGCGCTGGCGAGGCCGCCGGAGTCCATGAACATCGCGGACAGCCCGGCGGGGGACTCGGCCGCGGCGGCCGTCTGGGCGTGGGCCGAGTAGGACACGCCCATCATGGCCACCCGGCCGTCGCACCAGGGCTGGGCGGCGATCCAGTCGATGGTGTCCGCCCCGTCCGGCCCCTCGCCGAGGTACTTCACGAAGGTGCCCTCGGAGTCCCCGCGGCCCCGGCAGTCCTGCCGCACCACGTGGTACCCCGCGCGGACGAAGAACGCCGAGGTCTGCTCCGGCGTCGGCACCGGCTCGTCATGGCGGCTGCGGTCGGAGTCGCGCGTCTGCCGGCGGCCGTAGGGGGTCCGCTCCAGGATGACCGGGCGGGGCCCGGGCCGCTCCTGGTCGGTGAAGAGATCGGCGGCCAGGACGATCCCGTCCCGCGTCGGAACGCGCAGGGTGCGTCGCCACACCCGCTCGTCCAGCAGCCGGGCGGGCTCCTCCCGGGCCGCCCGCCCTCTGTCGCCGGTCGTTTCGGTCTGACTGGTGCGTGCCATGGAAGATCTCACTGGGTCTGGGATTGCTTGGAGCCGTTGAGGGAGATCTGGTCCCGGGTGACGGTGGACAGCGGCAGCCCCCACTGGCCGAAGAGCTTGGCGTAGGTGCCCGATTCGTACAGCTTCCGCAGCGCCTTGACGATCACGGGCGCGAGCCCGGAGTCCTTCTTGGCCTGGATGCCGTAGATGGCCGTCGCGGCGGGCAGGTCCAGCATGTCCTTCAGCTCGAGCGTCTCGAAGCGGTCGTGCGAGTTCTGGCTCACCGAGGTGTTGGAGGCGCTGGGCGCGGCCACCGCCTCCACGCGCTTGCTCTGCAGCGCCAGCGAGGCGGCGGGCAGATCGGTGTAGAGCTTCACGTCCACCGACGGCTTGCCCTTCGCGGCACACCGCTTGTTCTGCGCGGCGAGCACGTTCTGCGTTCCGGCGCCCTTTTCGACGCCGACCTTGTGACCGCAGACCTCGAGGCCGTTCTTGGGGCGGAAGGAGCCGTCCCTGAGCACCATCAGCGTCACACTGCTCTGCGCGAAGTCGGCGAAGTCCACCTCCTTCTGACGCTCGGTGAAGTCACCGGAGGGCGCGCTGAGGTCGATCCGGCCGGACTTCAGCCCCGGGATGACCGCGTCGAAGTTGGTCCGCTCCACCTTGATCTTGATGTCCAGCAACGAGGAGAGCTGCGCGGACAGGTCGGGCACCAGCCCGGTGATCTTCCCGTCGGACTCGAAGGTGACATACGGCGCGTACTCGCTGACGCCCATGATGAGCGTCTTCTTGGTGTAGGCCGGGGGCACCTCGGCGGCCAGCGCGCTGTCCTTGGGCTCGGGGGCGAGCGTGACCGCCGGACGGCTCTTGCCGTCCTTGCCGTCCTCGGGGGTGTCGTCCACCGAACAGGCCGACAGACTGAGCGTCAGACAGGCCAGCAGGGCGCATGCGGCGACGTGGGGACGGTTGCGCATGGGTGCTCCATTCGGGAGGTGGGGGGTAGCGGATGCGGAAGAACGGGACCGGTCAGCGGCCCCAGACGGTCTCGGCGACGCGCCGTACGTTGCCCCCGGCCAGCTTGGCCACGTCCGCTTCGGAGTAGCCGCGGTCGAACAGCCACCGGATCATGTTGCCGACGGCCTCCGCGGGGTTCTCACAGCCCCGTACGTACGCGACCTCCTCGTGCGGCGGCAGTTCGGGGGCCTTGCCGTCGTGCGCGTCGTCCTTGCCGAAGAGCGGGGCGAACGTCCGGTGCCAGGCCGTGTGATCGCCGAAGTTGGTGTCCGGGCCGAAGGCCACGTGGTCGATGCCGACCAGATCGATACAGCGCTCGATGTGCTCCATCACCGAGTCCAGATCGTGCCGGGGGTGCCGCGCGGTGATGGTCGTGTGCGGCGCCGCCTCGACGCCGATGAACCCGCCGGAACCGGCACAGGCCCGGATCACGTCGTCGGGCTTCATCCGCGGGGTCGGCCACAGCGCCCGGGACCCGGCATGGGTGATCACCACGGGAGCGGAGGAGCGGCGCACGGCGTCCAGGGCCGTCGCGTCCCCGCTGTGCGAGACATCGACGATGATCCCGAGGTCGTTCATCCGGCGCAGCGCCCGGCGGCCGAGCAGGGTCAGACCGGTGTCCCCGGCGTCGGCGAGCCCCGAACCCAGCTGGTTGCTCTCGCTGTAGACCAGGCCGAGCAGCCGCACACCCAGGCCGTAGAGCAGATCGAGCCGGTCGATGTCGTTGCCGATGGGGGAGGCGGACTCCAGGGTCAGCACCACCCCCACCTGGTGGCCGGCCCGCGCCCGGTCGGCCTCCTCGAGGGTGCGGACCGGCGCCACCAGCCGCTGATGGGCGAGGTCCGCCTGGCGCATGGCCAGGTCGCTGACCGCGTCGTCCCAGTCCCACGGGGCATGGGAGCGGATCATGCTGACCGCGGCCGGGCCACCGTCGAAGAACAGGTCCACCCCCGAGTACGCGATGCCCTCGTAGGGGATCGACTCCCGGCCCTGGCGGCGGTACGCGGCGAAGTCGCCCGGATCCGCGGGGCGCAGCGAGAGGTGGTCATGGGCGGAGACGACCAGATGGCGCTCCTCGAAGTCCCGCGCGCGGACCTCGACGTCCTCGCTCCACGTCAGCGCGGCCCCGGGGACCCGGCCGAGCGCGGGCGCCAGTTCGAAGGCGCGGTAGTCCTCCCCGGCCTCCAGGTACTGGTACGAGCGGTAGGAGTCCCACAGCTTCAGGCGCCGGGCGGTCTTGGCGGGCAGGGGGAGTTCGGTGCTCATGGGCTGACCTTCGACAGGAACATGCGGGTGCGGTCGTGTGAGGGAGCGCGCAGCAGCGCGTCCGGGGCGCCCTCCTCGACGATCCGGCCGTCGTCCATGAAGACGATCCGGTCGGCCACATCGGCGGCGAAGCGCATCTCATGGGTGACGACGACCAGCGTCATGCCGTCGCGGGCCAGGTCCTTGATGACGCTGAGCACCTCCTGCACCATCTCGGGGTCCAGGGCGGAGGTCGGCTCGTCGAAGAGCATCACCTTGGGCCGCATCGCCAGGGCCCGGGCGATGGCCACCCGCTGCTGCTGGCCGCCGGAGAGCTTGTCCGGATAGCTGTCCAGCTTGTGGGCGAGCCCCACCCGGGTCATCAGTTCCACGGCCCGCGCGTCGGCCGCGGCCTTGGAGAGCCCGAGCACCCGGCGCGGCGCCTCCACGATGTTCTCGCGGGCGGTGAGGTGCGGGAACAGATTGAAGCTCTGGAACACCATGCCCATCGCCGAGCGCTGGGCGGCCAGCTCCCGGGCGCCCAGCTCATGCAGGGTGTGCCCGCGCAGCTGGTAGCCGATCACGCTGCCGTCGACCACCACCACGCCCTGGTCGGGCACCTCGAGGTGGTTGACACAGCGCAGCAGTGTGCTCTTTCCGGATCCGGAGGGACCGATCAGACAGACCGTCTCACCTCGGTGGATATCCAGGGAGATGCCGTGCAGCACCTCGGTGCCGCGGAACGACTTGCGGATCCCGCGCAGGGAGACGATGGCCTGCGATTCCATTTGCGATGCCACGGTCATACCGAGTGCTCGATCCTCTTCACTTTCCCGGCCTTGTCGGCCGAAATCAGGGTGTGTCGTCCCAGACGTCGCTCCAGGCGCTGCTGCAGAAGAGTAATGGCGCCAGTGATGATCATGTACCAAATGGCGGCCACGATCAACAGGGGAACGGTCTGGAAGTTCTTGGCGTAAATCAGCTGGACCGAGTAGAGCAGGTCGGCCAGGGTGATCACGCTGACCAGAGAGGTGGCCTTGAGGAGAGATATCAGCTCATTTCCCATCGGGGGGACGATCACCCGCAACGCCTGGGGGAGGGTGACGCGGAAGAAGATCTGAGCCGGTGTCAACCCCAGCGCGGACGCCGCCTGGCGCTGTCCATCGGGCACGGCCAGCAGTCCGGATCGGATCAACTCCGCGATGTACGCGGTCTCGTGGAGGGTCAGGCCGATGATCGCGGCGGTGAGCGGGCCGATGACGCTGTTCGAATCGAAGGTGACGAAACGCGGTCCCCAGGGAATGCCGAGGGACAGTGTCGGAAAGAGGGCCGCGAGGTTGTACCAGAAAAGCAGCTGCACCAGCATGGGAATGGAACGGAAAACCCAGATGAAGGCGGCCGCGACCATCGACATGAGCCGGGAGTCGCCCATGCGCATCAGCGCGACCAGGGTGCCGCACACCAAGGAGAGCGCCATGGTCGCCGCGGTCATTCCGATGCTGACCCCGATGCCCTTCATCACCCGGATCTCGAAGAAGTATTTGCCGACGGTTTCCCACTCGAAACGGGGGTTGGTGCATATCGTGGTCACCGCCATCGCGGCCAGTACCAGCACGATCGCATTGGCCACCAGAAGTCCGGGACGCCGTCGCTTCGCGCGTTTGAGCACGGACGGCTCGGGTAGTGCATCGACGTTCAGGACTTTGGTCATGGCATGCCTTCGGACGGTCGGGTCGCGGCAGAATTACCGCATCCTAAAACCGCATCCACGGGCGCCCGGCAACAGTTGACACAGAACGGTCAACCGTAAACGGGGGAATGCGTCCGTCCGCCCGGAGCGGCCGGGCGGGCGGACGGACGCGCGTTGGCGGAGGGCGCTCCGCCGGGCCTACAGCCCCTTTTCGAACGGGAGCGGGCCGATGGTCTCCGGGTCGGCCGAGACATCGAACAACGGGGTGTAGCCGGTGGCCAGATACAGCCCGCGCGCCTCCGGCTGGCGGGGTCCGGTGGTGAGGTAGATCCGGCGGTAGCCGCGCCCGGCGGCCGACCGCTCCAGCTCCGCCACCACCCGGCGGGCCAGTCCGCGCCGCCGGTGGCCCGAGTGTGTCCAGATCCGCTTGAGCTCCGCCGTCCGCTCGTCGTACCGCCGGTACGCGCCTCCGGCGACCGGCTCACCGCCCTCCAGCAGCAGGAGCAGCTCCCCGTGCGGCGGGGCGAACTCCTCGGCCGGGTAGCGGTTCAGCTCACCGTCGGCCGCCCTGCCGTAGCGGGTGGAGTACTCATGCGCCAGTTCGCGCAGCAGCGGCTCCACCCGTGGGTCGTCCACGGTCACGCGGACCACCGTGAGCTGGGGCTGGCGCCGGGGCTCGGCCACGGAGGTCATCAGCGCACCGCCGTGAGGGTCTGCGGGCCCCGGGCCGCGCGCTCGGCGTCCCGCTTGGCGACCTCTTCCCGGACGATCGGGATGACATGGCGGCCGAAGTCGATCGCGTCGCCCAGCAGGTCGTAGCCGCGCGCGGAGAGGATGTCCACGCCCAGGTCGTAGTAGTCCAGCAGCGCCTGCGCCACCGTCTCCGGCGTGCCCACCAGGGCGTTGGAGTTGCCCGCGCCACCGGTGGCGGCGGCGGTCGCGGTCCACAGCGCCCGGTCGTAGCGCTCACCCGCCTCGGCGATCGAGACCAGCCGCTGTGAACCGGTGTTCTCGGGGGCGCCCCTGCGGTGGTGGCGCACGGTCGTCGCCTCGCCCCGCTCCTTACGGGCGCGGATGGCGTCCACCGTACGGTGGGCCTTCTCCCAGGCCAGCTCCTCGGTCGGGGCGATGATCGGCCGGAACGCCACCTGGATCCTCGGCACCTCGCTCCGCCCGGCCGCGGCGGCGGCCGCCTTCACCGCCGCGATCTGCTCGGCGGTCCGCTCCAGCGGCTCGCCCCACAGGCAGTAGATGTCGGCCTCGGCCCCGCCGGCCGCGTAGGCCGCGGGGGAGGAGCCGCCGAAGGAGACGCCCGGGCGCGGCCGCTGGACCGGGAAGACATCGCTGACGAAGTCGTGGAAGCGGTAGTGCTCGCCCTCGTGGTCGAAGGGCTCATGGGTGGTCCAGATCTTCTTGACGATCTGGATGTACTCGCGGGTGCGGGCGTAGCGCTCGTCCTTGGTGAGGGTGTCGCCCTCGCGCCGCTGCTCGTGGTCGTTGCCGCCGGTGATGAAGTGCACCGTCAGCCGGCCGTCGCTGATCCGGTCGAGCGTGGCGAACGTCTTGGCGGCGTACGTCGGATAGGACACGTTGGGCCGGTGGGCCAGCAGGATCCCGAGCCGGTCCAGCCTGGCGGCGATGTACGCGGCGGCGGGCGCGGGATCGGGCGAACCGGAGCCGTAGGCGAACAGCACCCGGTCCCAGCCGTGGTCCTCATGGACCCGGGCGAGCCGCAGGGTGTACTCCTTGTCGAAGGCCGCGCCGGAGCGCGGCCCGGTCTCGGAGCCGTCGTTGGTGGCGGCGATGCCGAGGAACTCCACGGGCATGGGGTGACCCTTTCGGGAGACGAGGAAGGCGAAGAAGACGAGGAAAGCGAGAAGGAGGGAGACGCCATGGCCCCAGAAAGCCGCACCGGCCCACCGGGGCGATGGTGCGTCAGGCGCGCGAAGTGACGGGCGAGGGGCCCGGGATCAGAGGAGGGCGGCCGGTCGGACGGCCCGCTGCTTAGGTCAGCCGGAACAGGACGCGGACCACACCCGACCGAAGTCGATGTGGTCGCGGGTGACCAGGGGCAGCTCAGTCCTCACTCGCATCATTCAGCACCTCAGGGGCCCGTTCCGTCAACCGCCGTCCACATGATGGCCCGTATGCGCCCTGTCACGACAAAGCCGCCCGTATCCCCCGCCGCCGGGTGGGCGGCCGGGGGATGCGGGCGGCTGCGGAGTGACCTCGGCCGTCGGCCCTGGCTTATCGCTCTGCGGCTCCGCCGCCTTCAGCGGCCCGCCACCGGCTCCGGGGTGCCGGGCCGGTCGGGGGCGGCCGTGAGCCGGTCCGGACCGCGGCCCGGCAGCAGCGAGGCGACCGCGAGCGCCACCAGCGCGGCTCCGCCGCCGATCACGAAGGCGGTGCGGAAGCCGTTCAGGGACGGGAGCTCGACGGGCCCGAACGCGGTGGTCATATGGGCGAGGACGACGCCCACCACCGCGCTGGCGGTCGAGGTGCCGATGGACCGCATCAGGGTGTTGAGGCCGTTGGCCGCGCCCGTCTCGGACACCGGCACCGCCGACATGATCAGCGCGGGCATGGCGGAGTACGCCAGGCCGATCCCGGCGCCGATCACACAGGAGATGACCACGATCTGCCACACGGCGTCCATCAGGAAGACGCCCATGCCGTACCCGACGGCGATCACCCCGGCGCCGAGCATCAGCGACGCCTTGGGGCCCCAAGTGGCCGTGATCCGCGCGGACAGCGGGGAGATCGCCATCATCACCAGGCCGGACGGGCCCAGGCACAGACCAGCGGTCATCATCGACTGGCCCAGACCGTACCCCGTGGCCTCGGGCATCTGCAGCAGCTGCGGCAGCACCAGCGACATTCCGAACATCGCGAATCCGATGACGATGGAGGCCAGATTGGTCAGCAGCACCTGACGCCGCACGGTGGTGCGCAGATCCACCAGCGGCCCGCTCACCCGCAGCTCCCACCGGCTCCACAGCAGCAGCACGACCACCGCCGCGGCGAACAGCCCGGTGGTGACACCGCTGGCCCAGCCCCAGTCGGCGCCCTTGGAGATGGCCAGCAGCAGACAGAGCAGCCCGGCGGACAGCCCGACGGCGCCCACCAGGTCGAACCGCCCGCCGCCGCGCACCGGGGACTCCGGTACGAGCGCCAGGACCAGCGCGATCACCACCGCGCCCAGGCTCGCCGAGACCCAGAACAGCACGTGCCAGTCGGCGTGTTCGGCCAGCGCCGCGGCCCCGGGCAGGCCGAGGGCGCCGCCGACGCCCAGCGAGGAGCTCATCAGGGCCATCGCCGAGCCGAGCCGTTCGGCGGGCAGTTCATCGCGCATGATGCTGATGCCCAACGGGATCACGCCCGCGGAGAAGCCCTGGAGCGCACGGCCGACGATCATCGGCGCGAGCTCGTCGGAGAGCGCGCACACCACCGACCCGGTCACCAGCATCGCCAGGCTGAGCAGCAGCGTCCGCCGCTTGCCGTACATGTCGCCGAGCCGGCCCAGCACCGGGGTGGCCACGGCGCCGGCGAGCAGGGTCGCGGTGATCGCCCAGGAGGCGTCCGAGGCCGAGGTGTGCAGCAGCGCCGGAAGGTCCGGGACCAGCGGCACCACCAGGGTCTGCATCAGGGAGACGACGATCCCCCCGAAGGCCAGGACGGCGACCACCGGGCCGGAGCGCGGCGGGTGGGCGGTCATCGCCGGTTCGGGGGCGTCAGGGGTCGGAGGTAAGGAAGTCACGGTGGTCCTTCGTCGGGGCATGGCCGATTCGCATCAGTGCCGCAGCAGTGTCGCACAATTTTGTGTAACGGGTACGTCAAATATGGCCGCCCTGGTCGCCGCCCCGCTCCCCGGCCATGTCGCGGTAGAGCTCCCGCAGTTCACGCTTGAGGATCTTGCCGCTGGGGTTCTTCGGCAGCGCCTCGGCGAGCCGCACGAACTTGGGCACCTTGAACCCCGCGAGCCGCGCCCGGCAGTGCGCGAGGATCTCCTCCGCGGTCACCTCATGGCCCGGTTTGGCCACCACCACCGCGGTGACCGCCTCGATCCAGTACGGGTGCGGAACCCCGAACACCGCGACCTCCGCGACCGCCGGATGGGTGTGGACGGCCTCCTCCACCTCGCGTCCCGAGACGTTCTCGCCGCCGCTGTTGACCATGTCCTTCTTGCGGTCGACGACCGTCAGACACCCCTCCTCGTCCAGCACCCCCAGATCGCCGCTGTGGAACCAGCCGCCACGGAACGCCTCCGCGGTGCGCTCCGGGTCCCGCCAGTAGCCGAGCATGGTGTGCGGGCCCCGGTGCACGATCTCGCCGACCGTGCCCGGCTCCACCGGCCGGTCCGCCTCGTCCACCACCCGGGTCTCGACGTTCAGCGCGGCCCGCCCCGCCGAACCGGCCTTGCGCTCCTGGTCGGCGGGGCCCAGCACGGTCGCGATCGGGGACATCTCGGTCTGGCCGTAGAAGTTGTACAGCGCCAGCCCCGGCAGCCGCCGGCGCAGCTCGGCCAGCACCGCGACCGGCATCGGCGCCGCCCCGTAGTACCCCTTCCGCAGCGACGACAGATCGTGGGCCGCGAACTCCGGATGGCGCAGCAGCGCGATCCACACCGTGGGCGGGGCGAACAGCTTGGTCACCCGCTCCGCCTCGACCGTGGCCAGCAGCGTCGCCGGGTCCGGCCCCGGCAGCACCAGACAGGTGGCGCCCAGCTGGATGTCCGGGGTGAGGAAGGCGTGCAGTTGGGCGCAGTGGTAGAGCGGCAGGGCATGGATCTCGACATCGTCGGCCGACATCCCGCCGTCCACGATCGCCGTCTGGTACTGCGCGATCAGATTGCGGCTCGTCATGATCGCGCCCTTGGGCCGTGACTCGGTCCCCGAGGTGTACATCAGCTGCACCGGATCGTCGTCCTCCAGCGCGGGATCGGGCACCGGGTGCCCCTGCTCCGCGCCCAGCGCGGCGAAGTCCTCCCAGCCCTCGCGCCCGCCGCCCAGCGCCGCGCGCAGCACGATCCGGGGCGGTGCGGCCTCGGCCAGCGCGGCCTCGGCCACATCCAGCAGATCCGTGCCCGCGACGATCCCGACCGCTCCCGAATGGTCCAGGACATATGCCACCTCGGGCGCGGTCAGCATGAAGTTGACCGGTACCGACACCGCGCCCAGCCGGGCCAGCGCGAAGTACGCCACCACGAAGCCATGGGAGTTGCGGGCGAGGAGCACCACGCGATCGCCCCGGGCGACTCCCCGCGCCGCCAGGGCCCCGGCCGTCCGGCTCACCAGCGCGTCCAGTTCTGCGTAGGTCAGGCGCAGCGGGCCGTCGACGACCGCCGTCCTGGCGGGCAGCCGCGCCGCGGTGCGCGCCAGCAGATCGGCGATGCCGTGGCGGCGGGCGCGCACGATGTCCACGGGCAGGTCGGACGCGGTCATCAGGTCTCCCGGGGGCTCGACGGGCCGGACAGGGCGTCACCGTGGCACGGCGCGAGGCGGCGTTCAAGAGGCGGCGTACCAGGCGCCGGACGGCCACGAGCGGCGCCCGAGCGACCTTGCGTAGCCTTGGGCCTGGCACGACGGGGGCGAGCGAAAGGACACCGGATGGCCGGAACCGCGGAGGGGACCGTCCGCAGAGGACGTGGGCGCCCGCCCCGTCTGTCGCGCGAGCAGATCGTCCACAGCGCCGCCGAGCTCGCGGTCCGCGAGCCGGAGGCCGCGCTGACCGTCAAGAGGGTCGCCGAGGCGGTGGGCTCCGCCCCCATGGCGCTCTACCGCTACTTCCCCGACCGCGACGACCTCCTCCAGGCCGTGGCCGACCGCGTCCTGGCCGAGGCCCAGCACAAGGACCCGCCGGGGGAGACCTGGCAGGAGCGGCTGCGCGCCTGGATGCACACCAGCCGCGAGTATCTGCTGCCCTATCGCCAGCTGCTCCCCTATATGGCCGCCACCCAGCAGCCCGCGCGGATCTCCTCCCTGGTGACCCTGACCCGGATGCTGCGCCCCCTGAAGCTGGCCGAGGACGATCTCGCGCTGGCCGTGACCCTCATCGGCTCCACCGTCATCGGCCACGCGGTCTACGAGACCCACCGCGGCCCCGTCTCCGCACGCAAACTGGACGCCCTGAGCGAGGCGCTGGCCCACTACCCCCAGGACGAGCGGGAGGCGGTGGCCCCGCTGCTGGCGCGGCTGCCGCGGGCGCACAGCAGGCTGTACGACGTGGTGGTGGACCGTACGGTGGCCGTGGTCGAGGCGCTGGCGGCGGAGTGACCCGCCCCGGGGACGCGCTCCCCGGAACGGGCCATCACGGGCGGCCGTGGTGTGCGGCTATCCGGCGCACTCCATGGACGCCGGGTCCGCCGCGTCGCGGATCAGCGCCTGATGGGCCTGGCGCAGCCGCTCCACATCGGGCTTGATCTCCTTGCGGTCGTAGGTGAGCAGCCCGTTGAGCTCGCCCTCCACATCCGTGATCTGGGTGTAGACGGCCCCGCTGCTGCCGTTGCACGCGACCAGCTCGCGCACCTTGTCCAGCAGCTTCAGATACTCGTCGGTGTACTGGTCCTTGTCCACGCCGACATACGTGTGCTGCACCGGCCAGGCATGTCCCGGGACGGCCAGGCCGAGACCGCCGTACTCGCCGGTGACCCCTGCCCGTGACGCGTCCGGGCGCGGATCGCCCGGGCCGGGGTAGGCGTGGATGTCGGCGAGGTCGCCGTTGCCGGTGTCGTTCCAGCCGCTCGCGCCGTTGATGAGCCGGCTGGGGTCCCAGCCCTTCGCCAGCGCCGGCACCTTCGGGCCGCCGTACTGGCCCCAGCCCTCGTTGAAGGTCACCCAGATGGCGATCGACGGACTGCTGATGTGCTGGTCGATCATCCGCTTCATCTCGTGCTCGTACTGCGCCTGCGCCTTCTCGGACGGGGTGACCGTGTTCATGGCGGGCATGTCCTGCCACACCATCAGCCCCAGCCGGTCGGCCCAGTAGTACCAGCGGTCGGGCTCGACCTTGATGTGTTTGCGCACCGAGTTGAAGCCCATGCGCTTGTGCATCTTCAGGTCGTACGCCAGGGCCTCGTCGGTCGGCGCGGTGTGCAGGCCGTCGGGCCAGAACCCCTGGTCGAGGGTGGCCATGGAGAAGACCGGCTTTCCGTTGAGCACGGTGCGCTTCTTGCCGTCCACCTCCTTGACGGCGATGCTCCGCATGCCGAAGTAGCTCTCCACCCGGTCCGCCGAGGCGCCCCGCCCGACCGTCACCTTCAGCCGGTACAGGTGCGGATCGTCGGGGGACCACAGGTGCGGGGAGGGCACCGGGACGGTCAGCGGCTTCCCGGTGCGCCCGGTGGCGGTGCCGACCACCCGCCGGCCGTCGTAGGCGGTCGCGGTGACCGGGACGCCGTCCCGCACCCCGCGGACCTCGGTGGTGAGGGCCTTACCGGGGACGTCCGGGGTGAGCTTGAGGGTGTCCACGTGGTCGGCGGCGACCGGCTCCATCCAGACGGTCTGCCAGATCCCGGAGGAGGGGGTGTAGAAGATGCCGCTGGGGTCGAGACGCTGCTTGCCCATCGGCGGGTTCTCGCCGTCGGCCGCGTCCGTCGGGTCGTAGACGCCGACGATCAGCTCCTGGGTGCGGCCCGGCCGCAGGGCGTCGGTGACATCGGCGCTGAACCGGTCGTAGCCGCCGCGGTGGTCGGCCACCCGGGTGCCGTTCACATACACCTCGGCCTGCCAGTCCACGGCGTCGAAGTTCAGCCGCAACCGCTGGTCCCGGCCGACCTTCCAGTCGGCGGGGACGGTGAAGGTGCGCCGGTACCACATGCGGTCCTCGTGGCGCTCCACACCGGAGAGCCTGGACTCCACCGGGTACGGCACCAGGATGCGCTCCTTGAGCTTCTGCCCGACCGGGGGCTTCTGCCCCTCCTTCGCGGCGGCGAACTGCCAGCTGCCGTTGAGGTTGCGCCACTGGTCGCGGGTCAGCTGGGGGCGCGGGTACTCGGGGTGGGCGTTGTCCGGGCCGACGTCCTCGGCCCAGGGGGTGCTCAGCTGATAGGTCGACTTGTTGCCGCCGAAGGAGACATACGGGTCGATGGCCCCGTCGCCGTCCTCCAGGCCGCCCTCGCCGTCGTAGCGCACCACGGCCTCGCCGCCGCGGCCGACCACCGGCTCCTTCAGGGAGAGCAGCAGCCGGGACGGGTCGGCCGCGTCCAGCCGGGCGCGCCCGAGCGGCCAGGCCGCGCCGCCGATGACGGCGGACAGGTGCGACGTCAGATCGGCCGGGGGAGTGGTCAGGGGCTGGGCGAAGTCCAGCAGCAGCGTACGGCCGTCGGGCTGGACGGCGCTGGCCACCGGGCCGTCGTAGTCGAAGTCGGCGGGCAGCCGGAAGGCGGACGCGGGCACGGGCGCCTTGGCCGCGCCCGGCGGGGTCCAGGACAGGTGGAAGTTGGAGCCGCCGTAGTGTTCGAAGTACTCGACCTTGATGTCATACGCCCGGCCCGCGGTGAGCTCGACGGGCTGGGAGGTCTGCTCCTTGTCCCAGTCGTCCACCCAGTGGTCGATGACCGGTTCGCCGTCGATCCACAGCCGGAAGCCGTTGTCGCCGGTGATCGAGAAGGTGTGGGCACCGGAGCGCTCCGGTGTGATCTGGCCGGTCCAGCGGACGCTGACGTCGTCGGACCGCCCGGTGGTGGCCTGGAGCCGCGGCTCCAGATTGCCGAAGTCGAGGGCGGGGTCGAGGCTGGTGGCCTTCAACTCGTGGAAATCGAAGGCCCCCGGAGCGGACTGGAGGTAGTAGTCGCCGCGGAGGCCATGGACGACCGGGGAGTCGTCGGAGGGGGTGTCGGCCGCGGCCGGACCGGGACCGGTCAGCAGACCGAGCGCGCCAAGCGCCAAGGTCACGGTCGCGACCACGGATCTGGCGAAAGATGAACGAAAACGCACATGTCCTCCTTGCTGGAACAGCTTTTGGGGCTGCTGCTGGGACAAGTGGGGCGCCGCCATTGCGCCATCTCCAACAGAACCTGTCAATAGTGAACGCAAGGCAACAGCCCGGCTGTTGGGTGCTGAGCCTTGACGGGAATGCGCTTTCTCCTTAGCGTGCGGTTCATAGATGTGATTGACGTTCAAAAAGCTGCACTGAGGAGGCCCGTGATGGGGCGACGGATCGTGGTGTCGGGCGGCGGTACGGGCATAGGACTGGCGACCGCGGAGAGCTTCGCCGCCGAAGGCGACCGGGTGGTCATCCTCGGGCGCCGCGCCGAGGTGCTGCGCGCCGCGGCGGACAAGCTCAACGCCGCCCACGGCGCCGGCCTGGTCACCTGGACCAGCGCGGACCTCAGCGACCCGGAGCAGACCCGGCGCGCCGCCGAGTTCATCACCGCGGACGGTTCGGGCGGTGCTGTCGATGTCCTCGTCACCAACGCCGGCGGCAATGTCGCGCCCTCCAACGACGGCACCCTCGAGGGCATCGCCGACCAGTACCAGCGGAACTTCCAGGCCAATGTGCTGACCGCCGTGCTGCTCACCGAGGCACTGCTGCCCCACCTCACCCGGCCCGGCGGCCGGATCGTCCATCTGTCCTCGGTCGCGGCGCTGCGCGGGCCCGGATCGTACGGCGGCACCAAGGCCGCCCTGCACACCTACACCTTCGAGCTGGCCAAGCGGCTCGGCTCGGAGGGCGTCACCGCCAACGCGGTGGCCCCCGGCTATGTCGAGGACACCGAGTTCTTCGGCGAGCGGGGCACCCCCGAGTTCATCGCCCAGCAGATCGGGCAGACGCTCACCGGACAGCCCGGGACGCCCGGCGAGATCGCGGCCGCCATCCGCTATCTGGCCTCCCCGGAGGCCGCCTATGTCACCGGCCAGGTCCTGCACATCAACGGTGGTGCGCAGTACGGCCGCTGACCCGGCCTCACCCGGGAGGCCCCGGGGGCGGCGAACCGGATCCGCGCTAGGGGCCGTACGGCCCTGGGGCAAGGGCCGCGCAGCCCTGCCGCCGCCTTCGAGTCATGGTCCACTCTGGTCCTCCACACAGGTGGGGGGAAGACGGACGGACGGCCGCACCGAAGGAGTCAGCTCGCTGACTCCAAACCATCTTCGGGCGCGGCCGCCCGTCCGTCCTGCGTTACCACTGCTTCACCATGCGACAACGCAAGGGGGGACCTCATGTCCGCACACACCGCCCGCGTCGGCGCGGCGCTCGCCGCCGGCTGCGCGATCGCCCTGCTGTACCCGGCCACACCGGCCGGTGCCGCGGGCTCCGTACACCTTTCCAAGATCTACTACGACTCGCCCGGGACGGACAACCGGAGCAACTCCAGCCTCAACGGCGAGTACGTCCAGATCAAGAACTCCACCCCGCGCGGGGTCAGCCTCAAGGGCTGGGTGCTCGTCGACGCGAGCAACCACAAGTACACCTTCCCCGGCTACACCCTCGGCGCGGGCAAGACCGTGACCGTCCGGACCGGCTCCGGCTCCGACACCTCGGCCACCAAGTACCAGGACCGCCGGGCGTACGTCTGGAACAACGACCGCGACAAGGCCACCCTCCGCAAGACCGGCGGCTCCACAGTCGACACCTGCTCGTACAACAACAGCCGGGTCGACTACACGAACTGCTGAGCGCGCGCCGCGCGGGGGCGCGGCGCAGCCGGTGAAGTCCTCCGGCCCGGACCACAATGGGGGCGTCGAGGAGGAGAGCCGGTGATCGGCCGTGTCGGACTGGGTGTGGGAGTACGAGGGCTACGAGCCCGGCGAGGAGCGGTTGCGGGAGTCGCTGTGCACGCTCGGCAACGGCTATGTCGCCACCCGGGGCGCGGCCCCCGAGACGGCCGCCGATGACACCCACTACCCGGGCACCTATGTGGCGGGCTGCTACAACCGGCTGACCTCGGTGGTCGGCGGACGCCAGGTCGAGAACGAGGACATGGTCAACCTGCCGAACTGGCTGCCCCTGCGCTACCGCGTCCGCGACCCGGACCGGCCCGCGGTCCCCGGCGGCTGGCTCACCCCCGACGGCGACGAGCTCACCGGCTACCGGCAGACCCTCGACCTGCGGCACGGCACCCTCGTGCGGCGGCTGCGGTTCAGCTACGGCCACGGCCGGGTGCTCCACGTCGAACAGCAGCGGCTCGTCCACATGGGGGACCCGCATCTGGCGGCCATGCGGACCACCTTCCGGGCCGAGGGCTGGTCCGGCACCGTCGAGCTGGAGTCGGGGCTCGACGGTGCCGTGGCCAACACCGGCGTGGCCCGCTACGGCGCGCTGGCCGGCCGCCATCTCGTCGACCACCGCACCGGTGCCGCGGGCCCCGACACCGTATGGCTGAGCTGCCGCACCACCAGCTCCGAGGTGCGCGTGGCCATGGCCGCGCGCACCCTGGCGGTCAGCGGCGGGGCGCCCACCGGCACCGGGCAGCGGCTCACCCCCAGCGCGGCGCTGCGCACCCTGGCCGTGCCGGTCGCACCGGACGCTCCCGCCACCGTCGAGAAGACCGTGGCGCTGTACACCTCCAAGGACCCCGCGATCAGCGATCCGGCCCAGGCCGCCCTCGACGGGGTGGGCCGCGCGCCGGAGTTCGGCAAGCTGCTCGCCTCCCACCGCACCGCGTGGGAACACCTGTGGCGGGAGGCGGCGTTGGAGGTCCCCGGCGCGGCGGGCCACATCCTGCGGCTGCACCTGTTCCACATCCTGCAGACGCTCTCCCCGCACACCGCGGAGTTCGACGTGGGTGTCCCCGCCCGGGGCCTGCACGGCGAGGCGTACCGCGGACATGTGTTCTGGGACGAGCTGTTCGTACTGCCCTATCTGAACCTCCACTTCCCCGAGGTGTCCCGGGCCCTGCTGCAGTACCGCCACCGGCGGCTGCCCCAGGCGTGCCGCGCCGCCGCGGACGCCGGGCGGGCCGGGGCGATGTACCCCTGGCAGAGCGGCAGCGACGGGCGCGAGGAGACCCAGACCCTGCACCTGAACCCGCGCTCCGGCCGCTGGCTGCCGGACAACTCCCGGCTGCAGCACCATGTGGGCTCGGCGGTGGCGTACAACGTGTGGCAGTACTGCCAGGCCAGCGGCGACACCGAATTCCTGCACACCAAGGGCGCCGAGATGCTGATCCAGATCGCCCGCTTCTGGGCGGACACCGCGGTGCTCGATCCGGAGCGGGGGCGGTACCGCATCCGCGGGGTGGTCGGGCCCGATGAGTACCACGACGGCTATCCGGGCGCCGACCGCCCCGGGATCGACGACAACGCGTACACCAACGTCACCGCCGCCTGGGTGCTCGACCGGGCCCTGGAGCTGGCACGGACCCTGCCCGAGCCGCGCCGCCGGGAGCTGTTCGAGCGGGTGGGCCTGGACCGCGCGGAGCCGGAGCGCTGGGAGGACGTCTCACGGCGGCTGCTGGTCCCCTTCCACCAGGGCGTCATCAGCCAGTTCGACGGCTACGGAGAGCTGGCCGAGCTCGACTGGGACGGCTACCGCGCCCGCTACGACGACATCCGCCGGATGGACCGGATCCTGGAGTTTGAGGGCGACTCCGTCAACCGCTACCAGGTCTCCAAGCAGGCCGACGCGCTGATGCTCGGCTATCTCTTCCGCCCCGCCGAGCTGTCGGGCCTCTTCCGGCGGCTCGGCTACGTCCTGGACGACGACGTCTGGCGGGCCACCGTCGCGTACTACCTGTCCAGGACCAGCCACGGTTCGACCCTCAGCGAGCTGGTGCACGGCTGGGTGCTGGCGCGGGCGCGCCGGGCCGAGGCGTGGCGGTACTGCCAGGAGGCGCTGCTCGGCGATGTGGCGGACGTCCAGGGCGGCACCACCGGCGAGGGCATCCACCTGGGCGCCATGGGCGGCACCCTCGACCTGGTGCAGCGCGGCCTGACCGGGCTGGAGACCCGTGAGGACGCCCTGTGGCTGGACCCGGTGCCACTGCCGGAGCCGGCCGGGCTGTCGGAGTACCGGTTCTCGATGCGCTACCGCGGCCACTGGGGCGTCGCTCTGCGGGTGCGGGCCGGGGGGCTGTGGATCAGCGTGCCGGATTCGGAGGAGTGCCCGATCGAGGTGCGGCTCGCCGACCGTGCGCTGACCGTCGCCCCGGGCGAGTCCCACTGGGTTCCGCTGCCACCGGGCTGAGCCCGCGTTCCGGGCCACCGGGCTGAGCCCGCGTTCCGGGCCACCGGGCTGAGCCCGCGTTCCGCTGCCACCGGGCTGAGGCCCGTCCTCCCGGCCACCGGGCCGAGCCCGCGTTCCGGGAGCGGCGCCCGGGCCGAGGGCCCGTCGGCCCGCTCACCCGAGGCCGGGGACCACCATCGCCAGCCAGACGACCGGCGGCACCGCGACCACCATGATCCCGCCGTAGACCATCAGCTGCCGGAAGAACCGGTCCCGGTCCACATCCGGCGCGTTGGCCAGCACCAGCGCCCCGTTGGTCGAGAAGGGGCTGACGTCGACCACGGTGGCCGACACCGCGAGGGCCGCGATCATCCCCACCGCGCCGATGTCGCCCTGCGCGAGGAAGGGAACGGCGAGCGGGATCAGCGCGCCCATGATGCCCACCGAGGAGGCGAAGGCGGAGACGATCGCGCCGATGTAGCAGAGCAGCAGGGCGGCGAGCAGCGGAACCCCGATGTCGCTGACCGCCTTGCCCGCGTAGTCGATGGTGCCCATCTCGTCCAGCACCCCGACATAGGTGAGCACACCGCAGATCAGCAGCACGGTGGGCCAGGTGACCTCGTTCACGGCCTTCTTGCCGTGGTCCGGCCAGAAGACGCTCAGGGCCACGGCGAGGGTGATCGCGGTGAGCCCGGCGTCCAGGTCGAAGGCGAGCACCGCGACCACCAGCGCCACCAGCGCGGCCAGCGTGGCGATACGGGCCGGGGTGAGACGGCCCTCCGCGTCGGCCGGTGCCTCCTCCGCCCCGTCCTCCCGTTCCTCCCCGGCGCGGACGGCGGTCCTGGGGAGCTTCAGCCCGCCGCAGACGACGAAGACGACGGCGGCGATGATCAGGTTGACCACCAGGCTCGCGAGGAACAGCGTGATCTCGTTGCCGGGGAGCTTCTCCCGGTCCACGATGCCGTTGACGATCGATCCGTAGATGCTGATCGGGGAGAAACCGCCGCCCTGGGAGCCGTGCACCACCATGGCACCCATCAGCAGCGGGCTGATCTGGTACCGCGCGGCGAAGGAGAGCGCGAGAGGGGCGACGATCGCGACCGCCGCCGGGCTCACCGCCCCGATCGCGGTCAGCGCCCCGCTGATCGCGAACATCACCCACGGGATCAGCGCGACCCGCCCGCCCACCAGCCGGATCGAGGCGTGCACCAGCCAGTCCGTGGTGCCGTTGGCCCGGGCGAGGGCGAACAGATACGTGACCCCCACCAGCACCACGAACAGATCGCCCGGGAATCCGGCGAAGATGTGGTCCGCGCTGAAGTCGGCGACCAGCTCGCCCACGCCGAAGGCGGCGGCGAAGGACAGGGCGCCCATGTTGATCGACCTGGTGGTGGCGATGACGAAGACCACCACCAGCACGAGTATCGAGATCAATTCGTCGGACATCGAGCGCTCCCGTCACGGGGACCCGGTCGGCGGACCGGGGACGGTCGGGCCAAGTGGCCTGCTGGCTGACTCACGTTGCGGGCCGGGCGGTTCGGCCGTCAAGACATCGGTGGCAGATTGGCTCAGCCAATTGACCAATGCTCCACCGGACCGCACAACCACCACACCGTCCGGCCACCCGGTGCTACGCTGCGAATCGGGGCCATCACAAACCGCGATGGGGGGAGCCCGTATGGTCGAGGACGCGCTGCGCCCGATGAACCGTCAGCGCCTGTACGAGCAGGTGCTGGAGCGGCTGCGCGCCTACGTCGAGGAGGGCGGGCTGAAGGCGGGCGACCGGCTGCCCACCGAGCGCGAGCTTGCCCAGCGCCTCGGCATCAGCCGCGCCTCCGTCAAGCAGGCCATCGTCGTCCTCGAGGTGCAGGGGCTCGTCGAGGTGCGCCAGGGCGGCGGGATGTGCCTGCTGCGCGACAGCCTCGACACCGAGCCCGTCGAGCGGCTGGTGGAGCGCCGCCGCCGGCTGCCCGATGTGCTCGACGCCCGCGAGGCGTTGGAGACCAAGCTGGCCGAACTCGCCGCCGAGCGCCGCACCGACGACGACCTCATGGCCCTCCAGCAGGCCCTGCTCTGGATGGAGGACGAGATCGAGTCCGACCGCCATGGCGTCGAGGGCGACCGCCGCTTCCACGCCGCCGTCACCGCGGCCGCGCACAGCCCGCTGCTCGCCGAGTTCATGCGGTCGATCGCCGACCAGATCGCCGAGAGCCGGGAGGAGTCGCTGCGCCAGCCCGGCCGCCCGCGGCGGTCGCTCGCCCAGCACCAGCGCATCCTGGACGCGATCGCCGAGCGCCGCCCGAAGGCGGCCGCCGCGGCCATGCGCCGCCATGTCCGCACCGTCGCCCAGGTGCGGCTGCTCAACTGGAATCCGGAGGAAGCCCCTTGAGCGCAGCGCGGCCTCGTGCCCGACCGTGACCGATCACGGTCTTGGTCTGGACTTTCCCCGGTGGCTCGCTAGGCTCTGCGCGATCGACACGTGAAAGCGCTCTCATCTGCCGAGCAGAAGGGGAACTTCCATGAGACGGAAGCCCGTTGTCCGTGCCGGACTGTCCGCACTCCTCGTCCTCGGCGCCCTCTCGGGCGCCGGCGGGGCATTCTCGACCGCCGCCGCGGCATCCGGCTCCGACGCCCCCGCGGCGAAGCCCGCCGCCGCGTCGGCGCCGTCCACCACCCTCGTCCGCGCGCTCGGCCGGGACCTCGGTCTCACCGCCGACCAGGCGCGGGAGCGGCTGAGCCAGGAGGCCGCCGCCATGAGGCTGGAGCCCGAGGCCAAGCGTGCCGCGGGCGCGTCCTACGGCGGCTCGTGGTTCGACGCGGGCAGCGGGAAGCTGGTCGTCGGCGTCACCAGCGCCGAGCGGGCCGCCTCGGTACGGGCCACGGGCGCCACCGCCCGGATCGTCGAGCACAGCGCCAGCGCGCTCGACGCGGCCAAGGCGCGCCTCGATGAGCGGGCCCGGAAGCAGGCCGCCCCGGCCGGGGTGAGCAGCTGGAGCACCGACCCGCGCGCGGGCGCCGTCGTGGTCCGGGTCCGCGAGGGGAGCGAACGCGACGCCGCCGTCCGTGCGTTCCTGCGCGAGGCGAAGCGCTCGGCCACGGTGCCGGTCACCGTCGAGAAGGCCCCCGCCCAGGCGCCGACGACCTTCGCCGCGGGCACGGTCGGCGGCGACCCGTACTACACCGGCAACGTCCGCTGCTCCATAGGTTTCTCGGTCCAGGGCGGCTTCGTCACCGCCGGGCACTGCGGCCAGGCGGGGGGCTCCGTCAGCGGCTGGGACGGCTCGTACATCGGCAACTTCCAGGGCTCCTCCTTCCCCGGCAATGACTACGCCTACGTCAGCGTCGGCAGCGGCTGGTGGACCGTGCCGGTGGTGCTCGGCTGGGGCACCGTGCCCGACCAGCTGGTCCGCGGTTCCGCCGAGGCCCCGGTCGGCGCCTCCATCTGCCGCTCCGGCTCCACCACCCACTGGCACTGCGGCACGGTCCTGGCCAAGAACGAGACGGTGAACTACAGCCAGGGCGCCGTGTACCAGATGACCAAGACCAGCGTCTGCGCCGAGGGCGGCGACTCCGGCGGCTCGTTCATCAGCGGCGACCAGGCGCAGGGCGTGACCTCCGGCGGCTGGGGCAACTGCTCCAGCGGCGGCGAGACCTGGTACCAGCCGGTCAACGAGATCCTGTCGGTGTACGGCCTGCGGCTGCACACCGCCTGACGGCAGAAGACGGCAGAAGACGGCAGAAGACGGCGGAAAACGGGGGAACGGGGGCAGAACGGGGCGGAAAAGGGGACGGGGCGGGCCCGGCGGCCCGCCCCGTCCCTGTCGCTCCGGCGGCTATCCCGGGCGGTGCGCGGACAGCCGGTGCGGGTCATAGCCGGGGATGGTGCCATCGGCCTTGGCGACCAGGAACAGCCCGGCCATGCCCATGTCGGAGTGGCTCTGGACGTGGCAGTGGTACATCCAGGCGCCCGCGCCGACGTTCTCCCCGGCGATCACCTGGAAGCCGAAGGAGTCGGCGGGCCCGGTGATCTTGTTGTCGATGATCCGGCTCACATCGTCCGGGCCCTCCAGCAGCCCGGTGCGGTTGTCCGCCCAGCGGTGCCCGTGCATATGGAAGGTGTGGTAGTACTCGCCGTGGGTGATCATGATGATCTCGACGCGGTCGCCCACCGTGGCCCGGAACTCGGGGGCGTCATGCCCCGCCTTGTTGTTGATCGTCATGTCGTTGAAGACGATCGTGAACTGCTTGTCCGGCAGGATGTCGCCGGCCCGCCGCACCACCACCGGTCCGTACAGCCCCTTCCGGAGGCCGCCGGTGCCGTGCGGGGTGCCCACCGCGTGGTCGTGGTAGTGCCAGTAGCCCGCGCTGCCCGGCCGCCAGGTGCCGTCGGCGCGCTTGCCCGGGGCGTGGGTGCGCCAGGTGTAGGTGCGGGTGCCGCCCGGCTCCACGGCGCTGCGGTTGAGCTGGGTGCCGTCGCTGGCCACGTCGTAGTCCAGGCCGTGCACATGGAGGCTGGCCGTGACGTCCATGGTGTTCTCGAACTCGATGTGCAGGGTGTCGCCCTCGGTCAGCTCGATCAGCGGACCGGGGATGCTGGCCTTGCCCTTCTCGAGCCCGTAGCCCATCGATCCGTCCGGCAGCTTCTCCGCGTAGAGCTTGAGATGGCGGACGGCACCGCCGGCGGTCGCCGTTCTGACCCCGCCGGACGGGGCCTTCGGCGCCTTCGCGGCGGCGGGGGAGGTGAGGGCCAGCGGTCCGACGGCCGCGGCGGCCGCGCCGCCGGTGAAGAGCCGTCTGCTGAGACCGCGTCTGGAGGTGAAGCCGGGTGCGTCGCTCATCGTTCTCCCAAATCGCTGTGGATCCCCTGCCGTTGACGATGCGCAGATGCCCCGGGGTGCTTTCACGGTAGCCGGGCGATTCCCGTTCATCCACACTCAGGACAAAGTTCGTTGAGTTGCGGTCATAGCTATTGGCGACTTGCGAAAAGCCGTCTAGCTTCCTTCAGCGGTGCTATCGGTACGTGAGAGGGATGGGTGACCAATGCGGGACATACCGTACCAAATGCCCTCAAAAAGAAGAGGGCTGACAGCCGGTCGGCTGCGAAGGAGACGCGCGGGGATGGCGGCACTGCTCTTCGGCGCCCTCACCGCCACCCTGCTGGGCGGGACCCCCGCCAGCGCCCGGCCCGAGGATCGTGCGCCACTCACGCTGCCGTCGCCGCCCGGCGGTGACAACGTCCGGGTCCTGGTGTTCCACGGCTCGGCGGGGGACGAGCCGGCCACCGTGAACGCGGGCATCGAGGCCATCGAGCGGATCGGCAACCAGGGGCCCGCGGCGACCCGGTTCACCGTCGACGCCACCGCCGACGCCTCGGTCTTCACCAAGCCCCGGCTCGGCAAGTACAACGCCGTGGTCTTCCTGACCGGCTCCGGCGATGTGCTCGACCCCGAGCAGGAAGCGGGGCTCGAGGCGTACATGGAGGCGGGCGGCGGCTTCCTCGGCATCCATGACGCGGCCCGCAACGAGCCGTACTCCGACTGGTTCGGCGGGCTGATCGGCGCCCGCCCGGCGGCCACCAGCCCGGCCACCGCCCAGCGTGCCGTGGTGGAGGTCGGAGACCGCGTCCACCCGGCCACCAAGGAACTGCCGCTGGAGTGGAAGCGCACCGACACCTGGACCAACTGGAAGGACAACCCCTCCGGCACGGTGCACACCGTGGCCCGGGTCCGCGAGTCCAGCTACCAGCCGGGCACCGGCGCCAACGGCGCGGACCACCCGATCTCCTGGTGCCGTGACTACGACGGCGGCCGCTCCTTCTACACCGGCATGGGCGGCACGGTGTCCACCTTCCAGGAGACCGACTTCCGCGCCCATCTGCGCGGGGCGCTGCTGTGGACCACCCGGCTCTCCCGCGCCGACTGCAAGGCGACCATCAACGCGAACTACAAGGCCGAGCGCGTCACCAAGCCCAATCAGCCGGGCCAGTCCGACCAGATCGGCGAGCCGCACGGCCTCGTCGTCGCCAAGGACGGCCGGGTGCTGTACATCGGCCGGGGCGGCGGCGACAACAGCGCGCCCGTGGTCACCGACTGGAACGACCCGGAGGTCGGCAAGGGCCAGGGCCAGATCCATGTCTACGATCCGGCCACCGGCAGGGTGACGCTCGCGGGCGCCCTGACCGTCTTCGGCAACAAGGGCGGCGGCGATGAGCTGATCAAGAACGAGGAGGGGCTGCTCGGTATCGAGCTGGACCCGGACTTCCTCACCAACGGCTGGGTGTATCTGCACTACACCCCGCACTCCCGGATCAACCGGGACACCCAGATGGCCGAGCGCCGCGTCTCCCGGTTCACCCTGGACCTGAAGAGCAACAAGCTGGACCTGGGCTCGGAGAAGGTCCTGCTCTCCTGGCCGGTCCAGATCCACAGCTGCTGCCACGCGGGCGGCGGGATGAGCTGGGACTCCAAGGGCAACCTCTACATCGCCACCGGGGACAACAACTCCTCGCAGTTCAGCGACGGCTATTCCGGGAACAACCCGCAGCCGAACTACAAGGGCGTCTCCTTCGCCGACGCCCGCCGCACCGCGGGCAACACCCACAACCTCAACGGCAAGATCCTGCGGATCCACCCCGAGGACGACGGCACCTACACCCTCCCCGAGGGCAATCTCTTCACCGGCAAGGAGCCCGACGAGGGCGGTGGCAAGACCCGAGGCGAGATCTATGTGATGGGGGTGCGCAACCCGGCCCGGATCTTCGTGGACCAGAAGACCGACATCCTCTACGCGGGCTGGGTCGGCCCGGACGCGGGCGAGCCCAGCACCACCTGGGGCCCGGCCAAGTACGACACCTTCGCCGCCATCACCAAGGCCGGCAACCACGGCTGGCCGTTCTGCATGGGCAACAAGCAGCCCTACCGGGACCGCAATCTGCCCGACCCCAGCAAGCCGCTGGGCTGGTACGACTGCGACCACCCCAAGAACGAGTCGCCCAACAACGACGGGCTGGTGAACCTGCCGCCCATCACCGCGAACACCATCTGGTACTCGCCCCAGGGCGGCGCCCCCGACTACCCGCGGGACGCGAACGGCATCCCCAGCTACAAGACCTCGGAGGCCAGGTACCTGCTGCCGTGGCTGAAGGGCGGCGGCCAGGCCACCATGAACGGCCCGGTCTACCGCTACGACGCCACCAGCGACAGCACCACCAAGTGGCCCCAGTACTGGGACGGCAAGTGGTTCGTCGGTGACTTCTACGACGCCGACCAGCCCCGCCACGCGGTGCTGACCGATCCGAAGACCGTCGGCAAGGGCGGGCTGCCGGTGCACGCCGAATCCCTCAAGAAGATCATCCCGGTCGGCGCCGACGGCATCCGCAACCTCATGGACTGGAAGTTCGCCCCGGACGGTTCGCTCTACGTCCTCGACTACGGGCGCGGCTTCTTCACCTCCGACTCCAAGTCGGCGCTGTGGCACATCACGTACACCGGCGGCGAGCCCACTCCGCTCGCCCAGGACCTGGCCAGGAAGGCGGAGTGACCGTGAGACGAAGGCGCCCCGAACCGATCAGACCCTGGCTGCCCCTGCTCGCCGCGCTGCTCATGGTCCTCGGGCTGAGCTCGGGGACGGCGACGGTGGCCTACGGGCAGGACGACACCCGGCAGGCCGCCCAGCAGACCCTCACCTGGACCGCGGGTGACGACATCACCAAGTACGCCTCGGCGCCCACCAACGCGGTCGCCGGGAAGGCCACCATCGTCTTCGAGAACAGCACGGCCACCGGCAACACCACGGGGATGCCGCACACCCTGACCTTCGACGTCTCCGACCCCGAGTACAACAACGACGTCCCGCTGAACATTCTCGCCAACCCCTCCGACGACAGCGGCGGCAAGCACACCGCCGAGGTCACCCTCAGCCCCGGCCGCTACCGCTACCACTGCACCATCCCCGGCCACGGCCAGATGCAGGGCATCCTGGTGGTCACCGACGGCGGCGGGGGCGAGGACACCACCGCGCCCGAGGTCTCGGCGAAGGTCGAGGGCGATCGAGACGCGGACGGCGCGTACATCGGGATGGCCACCGTCAGCGTGTCCGCCACCGACGAGGGCTCCGGCGTGGACCGGATCGAGTTCGCCGAAGGCGACGGGGGCTTCCAGCCGTACACCGCCCCGGTGATGGTCCACCAGGTGGGCGCGCACACCATCCGCTACCGGGCCGTGGACAAGGCGGGGAACGTATCGGAGGCGAAGTCGGTGGACTTCACCGTCGTGGCGCCGCCGACGGACGACTCCACACCGCCCGAGACCTCCGCCACCGTCTCCGGTGAGAAGGACCCGTCCGGTGCGTACATCGGCATGGCCACCGTGACCGTCACCGCTTCCGACACCGGCTCCGGGGTCAACCGGATCGACTACGCCCTGGGCGACGGGGAGTTCCAGCCCTACACCGGTCCGGTGATGGTCCATGACGCGGGCGCGCACACGGTGCGCTACCGGGCGGCGGACAAGGCGGGCAATGTGTCGGAGGTGAAGTCGGTGGACTTCACCGTGGTGGCCCCGCCGACCGAGGACACCATGCCCCCGGTGACGTCCGCGCGGATCGACGGGGTCAAGAACTCCGACGGCGCCTATGTGGGCACCGCCAAGGTCACGCTCACCGCCGCGGACGACGACTCCGGGGTGGAGAAGGTCGAGTACTCCCTGGACAGCGGTCCGTACCTCGCCTACACCACCCCCGTGGTGGTGGACCGGGTGGGTCGCCACACGGTGGCGTACCGCGCCACCGACAAGGCGGGCAACACCTCCGAGGCCCGGACGCTCGCGTTCACCGTGGCCGAGGGCGGCGGGGTGCCCGCGCCCGCGTGCCCGGAGTGGGACGAGCGGCTCACGGTGATCGTCGGCACGGTGGACACCGGCGTCCCCAACCGCATCACCCGCAGCCGCTGCACCATCAATGAGCTGATCGAGGACGAGAAGGACTGGTCCTCCCACGCCCTCTTCCTCAAGCACGTCACCGCCGTCACCGACAAGCTGCTCGCCGACGGCGTCATCGACCAGCGCGAGTACCGGGCGATCAACAAGGCGGCCAAGCAGTCCGGGATCGGCAAGCCCGGCCAGGACGAGGGCTACCGCCCGCTGTTCGACGGCACCAGGAAGTCCTTCGACAAGTGGCAGCACGTGGGCGGCGGGGCCTTCGGTCTCAATGACGACGGCAGCATGACCAGCGACACCTCGGTCGAGGGCATGGGCATGCTGTGGTTCCCGCAGCGGACGTACGACGACTTCTCGCTGAAGCTGCAGTTCCGCGATGACGCACCCGGGACGGGCAATGCCAACGGCGGTGTCTTCGTGCGCTTCCCGTACGTCCATGACCATCCCGAGGAGTCCCGCCCGGAGTGGGTCGCCATCAAGTACGGGCACGAGGTGCAGATCCTCGACCGTCCGGACGGCGACATGTACAAGACCGGCTCGATCTACGGTTTCGACCGGGTCGGGCTGGCCGGGGCGGGGGTCACCCCCAAGGGCAGCTGGAACGACTATGAGATCCGGGTGGTCGGTCAGCACTTCTCGATCTACCGCAACGGTGTGCTGCTCAATGAGTTCGAGAACACCGGCGGCCAGGAGTTCACCCCGCCGCGCTCGGACGACCCCGGCACGGACGGCCGCCGGTACTCCTCCGGGTACATCGGTCTCCAGGTCCACAGCACCGATGATGTGATCTCCTACCGCGACATCCGCATCAAGGAGCTGTAGGAACCGCCGCGTACGGTATGAGGAACAGCGCGCGGGTGAGTGGCCGCCGGAGCACCCCAGTCCCCGGCGGCCACGGCCCAGGGGCCACGGGCTCTGACGTTACCTCAGGTAACACCCATCGGTAACCCCTGTGCTCCGGACATGCCAAACCCCCGCTTCCGGGCTTGCGGAGGCGGGGGTTTGACGTACTGTCAGGGGATTGGTGCGGTCAGGACGCCAGGGTGTCCAGGATCCCCTGCCCGTATTTCACCAGCTTGTTCTCGCCGACCCCGGTCACCGTGCCGAGCTCCTCGAGGGTGGCCGGGGCACGGGTGGCGATCTCGCGCAGGGTGGCGTCGTGGAAGACCACATACGCGGGCACGCCCTGCTCCTTCGCGGTCGCCGCACGCCAGGCGCGCAGCCGCTCGAAGACCGGCACGGCCTCCTCCGGCAGATCCACCGGGGCCTTCTTGGCCTTCCCCGAGGCCCCCGTCTTCCCCTTCGCGGTGCGCGACGCCTTCTCCGGCTCGCGTCGCAGCCTGACCTCACGCCGCCGGCCCAGCACCTCCGCGCTCGCGTCGGTGAGCACCAGCGTGCCGTAGTCCCCTTCGACGCCGAGCAGCCCCTGCGCCAGCAACTGCCGCACCACGCCCCGCCATTCCGCCTCGCGCAGCTCGGTGCCGATGCCGAACACCGACAGCGCGTCATGGTCGAACTGGATGACCTTGGCCGTCTTCTTGCCGAGCAGGATGTCGATGATCTGCCCCGCGCCGAACTTCTGGTTGCGCTCCCGCTTGAGCCGCACCACCGTGGACAGCAGCTTCTGCGCGGGGATGGTGCCGTCCCAGGACTCCGGGGGCGTGAGGCAGGTGTCGCAGTTGCCGCAGGGGGTGGACTCCTGGCCGAAGTACGCCAGCAGCCCCACCCGACGGCACTCCACCGTCTCGCACAGCGCCAGCATCGCGTCCAGATGGCCGCCGAGGCGGCGCCGATGGGCGTCGTCGCCCTCAGAGGTGTCGATCATCTTCCGCTGCTGGACCACGTCCTGGAGCCCGTACGCCAGCCATGCGGTGGAGGGCAGCCCGTCACGCCCGGCCCGGCCCGTCTCCTGGTAGTAGCCCTCGACGGACTTGGGGAGGTCCAGATGGGCCACGAACCGCACATCGGGCTTGTCGATCCCCATGCCGAAGGCGATCGTGGCCACCACGACCAGACCGTCCTCGCGCAGGAAGCGCGCCTGGTGTTCGGCGCGGGTCCGCGCGTCCAGCCCCGCGTGGTACGGCACCGCGTCGATGCCCTGGGCCACCAGGAACTCGGCCGTCTTCTCCACCGAGGAGCGGGACAGGCAGTAGACGATCCCCGCCTCGCCGGGGTGCTCGGTGCGCACCAGCTCCAGCAGCTGCTTCTTCGGCTCGCTCTTGGCGACGATCCGGTACTGGATGTTCGGGCGGTCGAAGCTGGCCACGAAGTGCAGCGCGTCCTGGAGCTTCAGCCGGGACGCGATCTCGGCGTGGGTGGCCTCGGTGGCGGTCGCGGTCAGCGCGATCCGGGGCACGGTGGGCCAGCGCTCGTGCAGCTCGGACAGGGTCAGGTAGTCGGGCCGGAAATCGTGCCCCCACTGGGCCACGCAGTGCGCCTCGTCGATGGCGAACAGCGAGACCGTGCCCCGGTCCAGCAGCCGCAGCGTGGACTCGACCCGCAGCCGCTCCGGCGCGAGATAGAGCAGATCCAGCTCGCCCGCGAGGAACTCGGCCTCGACCATCCGGCGCTCGTCCAGGTCCTGGGTGGAGTTGAGGAACCCGGCCCGCACCCCTAGGTTCCGCAGCGCGTCGACCTGGTCCTGCATCAGCGCGATCAGGGGGGAGATGACGACGCCGACCCCGTCGCGCACCAGCGCCGGGATCTGGTAGCACAGCGATTTGCCACCGCCGGTCGGCATGAGGACGAGCGCGTCACCACCGGCCACCACATGGTCGATGATCTCCTGCTGACCTCCCCGGAACGAGTCGTAGCCGAAGACGCGGCGCAGAACGCCGAGCGCCTCGCTCGTCACGGGGCCGGGGGCCTCGCTCGTCTCGGGACCGAGCGCCTCGCTCGTCTCGGGGCCGGGGGCGTCGCTCATGTCGGGGCCGGTGTCGGGGAGAGCCATCCGGCGATTCTAGGGGGCCGGGCGGTACTCGCGGTGACCGCCTGTGGACAACCGGCCGGATGAGAGAAGGTGTGTGGGCACAGTGGCCGATGAGACGGCGACATGCCATGCTCATGCCCACTTGCACCGTCCATCCTTCCCCCACGAGGAGGCCGATCGTGAGATCCAGCAGGTTCGTGCGCGCTTTACCCGCCGCGGTGACGGCGGTACTCGCCCTGACGGCCGGACAGGCCGTGGCCGCCCCTGCCTCCGCCGCCCCGGCGGAGCACACCGCCGCCGCGCGGACGGTGACGTACGACGCCAGCGGGGCCGCCGAGTTCAAGGATGCCGTGGCCAAGGGCGCGGCGATCTGGAACGAGAGCGTGGTCAACGTCCAGCTGAAACCGGCCGCGTCCGGGCAGCGGGCCAACGTCCGGATCATCGCGGACAACGGCTGGCCCCGCACCCTCTCGACCGGTCTGGGCAGCGGCACGATCTACTTCGGCCGCCAGGCCGTCGACGAGGGCTACAACACGGTGCGGATCTCCTCGCACGAGCTCGGCCACATCCTCGGTCTGCCGGACATGAAGCCGGGGCCGTGCTCGAGCCTGATGTCCGGCTCCACCGCCGGGGTCTCCTGCACCAACCCCTACCCGAACGCCGCCGAGAAGGCCGAGGTCGAGGACAGCTTCGGCCTCGTGGGCGCGGGCGCGACGGCCGCGGCCGCGCCGCGCACGTACCGGGACTGACCCGAGCGGGCCGGGAGCCGGGCTCCCGGCCCCCGTTCCGCCACCGTGGTGGTGCGCCGTCAGACGGTGATCACCTCGGTGTCGGGCAGCGCACGGAACGGGCCGAGCTGGTCATCGGTGGCGCCGCTGTCGGTGACCAGCGTCCACGACCGGTCCAGCGGCGCCCAGGCGGTGAACGGGGACTGGCCCAGCTTGCTGCTGTCGGCGAGGACGTACACCTCCTTGCCGCGGTCGGCCATCATCTCCTTGAGCGAGGTCTGCTGGAGGCTCGCCTCGCAGATCCCCAGCCGCGCGTCCAGCCCGTCGGCGCCGAGGAAGACCTTGTCCGCGGTCAGCCGGGACAGCGTCAGCTCGGCGAGCGGCCCGACGAAGCCCTGGCTGACGTGGCGCAGGGTCCCGGCGAGGGTGATCAGCTCGATGCCGTCCGCCTCGGCCAGCTCGCGCAGCGCGGTGAGCCCGCAGGTGATCACGGTCAGATCGCCGCGGGCGCGCAGATGGTGGGCGAGCCGTCCGGTGGTGGTACCGGCGTCGAGGATGACGGTGTCGCCCGGCCCGATCCGCGCTGCCGCCCAGCGCCCGATGCGGTCCTTCTCGGCCACGGCGAGCCCGCTGCGCTGCCCCAGGGTGGGCTCGGCGGTGTGACCGGCGCTCATCGCGCCGCCGTAGGTGCGGGCTATGGTGCCCTGTTCGGTGAGGAGCGCGAGATCCCGGCGGATGGTGGAGGGCGTCACCTCCAGCGAGCGGGCCAGCTCCTCCACGACGACCGTGCCATCGGTCTGGATCATCCGGGCGATCAGTTCCCGGCGGTCCCCGGCGCGCAGCCGCCTGCGCTCCTCCGCCCCGGCCTCCTGACGCATCGCGGCCCCCCATCCTTCCGTAACTCCGCGCGACTCTGCGCAACGCCGAGCAACACTATCAGTCTGCGCATTCCGCGCCGTTTCGCCGCGAGCACTGCGCAGATGCTTGCGCGTTACGTGCGATCGCGCGAGCGGTTCGCTCACAACGCGCGCGCATGGAGGACGGAGGTCGCACGGCCGGCCAGGCCGTCGACGCCGACGCCCGCGGGGTGATCGTCCCCATGGTCAACACCGCCGAGGAGGCGGCCGCCGCGGTGAGCTCCTGCCGCTACCCCCGCTCGGGGCGCGCTCCTACGGCCCGATGCGCTCGGGCCTGCGCGTCGGGCCCACCCCGGCCGATTCCAACCGGCAGGTGGCCTGCGTCGTGATGACCGAGACGGCCCAGGCGCTGGACATCGCCGCCGGAATCCACTGCCCCGACGGGGCCACGGCCGCCCAGCGCCTGGCCCAGGGCTTCACCTTCGCCACGGTCAGCAGCGACCTGGCCCACCTGGAGCAGGCGGCGGCCGCGCATCTGCGCGGCGCGACCGCCTGAGCGCATCCGAACCGGATCAGCTCTCCACGCGCAACGGCGGGTCCGTCAGCCCCCGCGCCCTCGGCAGCAGCACCGTCCGCAGCGCGACCCCGGGGGACAGCAACCGGGACGGGCCCGCCGCCAGATAGATGACGTCGCGGAACGCCGCGCCGACCACCCGGTCGACCGCTGCCCGGTCCGCCAGCCGCCCGAAGTACCAGCTTCGCAGCCGCTCGGCCGCCCCCGGTGGCGTGGCGTCCCCGCCCGTGGCGTACGGGCGGTCCGCGCCGACGGCGGTCAGCCAGGCGGTGTCGCCGGCCCGGGCCACGGCGCGCTGGGCCGCGGCCGAGAAGCCTGGCCGCAGGCCCCCTCCGGCCAGGCAGCGGCGCAGGGCCAGACCGCTGAGCGCGGCCACCGCCATGCCCTGGCCGTAGACCGGGTTGAAGGTGCAGGCGGCGTCCGAGACCGCGAGGAACCCCTCCGGCACCCCGCCCGGGGCGTCGTAGTGGCGGCGGCGGTTGGAGGTGTCGCGGAACCCGTACGGCGGGGACACCGGCTCACAGGTCAGCAGATGCTCGTACAGCGTCGGCTCGCCCAGGGACTTGACGAAGCCCAGCACCTCCGAGCCCTCGGTCGGCGGATGCTGACCGCGCACCCCGGACAGCGTCAGCAGCCAGTGGCCGCCCTCGACCGGGGACCAGGCCGCACCGCGCGGGCAGTCCGGGCGCGGCTGGACGACCATCACCATGTCCAGCGGCTCGGCGGGCCGGAACTCCTGCGTGCAGTAGCCGATCCCGGCGTCGACGACCTCCTCGCGCGGCACCGGAGCGCCCAGCTCCGCCAGCCACTTGGGGGCGCGCGAGCCGCGCCCCGAGGCGTCGACGACCAGATCGGCGGGTAACTCCCGCTCGGCGCGCCCGGCGCCGCGCGCCCGCACCCGTACGCCGGTCACCCGGTCCGCGCCGCCGAGCAGCCCGACGGCCTCGGTGCCCTGGAGCACCTCCACCCGGGTCCCGGACCGCTCGGCCTCGGCCAGCACCCGCGCCCGTACGGTGGCGTCGAACAGCGCCCGGGTGCAGCTGGTGGTGGCGTGTCTGCCCTCGTGGAAGCGGCGCTGCCAGCCGTTGCCACCTTTGGTGATCACATCGCGCGGCGCCTCCAGGCGGTGTGCGCCCGCCGCCTCCAACTCCCCGTTCAGCCCGGGGAACAGCTCCTCCAGGGCGCGCCGCCCGCCGCTGAGGAAGACGTGCAGATGGCGGCCCTGGGGCACGCCCTTGCGGAAGGCGGGCCGGTCCGGGTAGCGGTCGCGCTCCACCACGGTGACCGTGTCGACGTGGCCGAGGAGCGCACCCGCCGCCAGCGTGCCCGCCAGCCCGCCGCCCACCACCACCGCGTCGCCCTTGCCCATGTGCCCGCCCTCCCGCCGACCGTGATCGATAACGGCCCAAGCCTGGTGCCCCGGGCCCGGGCCGTCAACCACACACGGTTATGGGACGACCACGATCTTCCGGCCCACTCCCGCCTTGAACTGGTCGAGCGCCTTGGGGTACTCCTCCAGCGGCATCCGGTGGCTGATGAAGATCCGCGGGTCCAGCACCCCGGTCGCGAACAGCCCGGCGGCACGCTCATAGCTGTGCAGCACGGCCATCGAGCCGGTGATGGTGATCTCCTGGTTGTAGATCTTGTACGGCTCGATGGTGGCCCGCGTGGCGTAGTCGGAGACGCCGAACTGCAGGAACGTTCCGGCTTTGGCCACCCGGCCCAGGCCGTCCTGGATGGCGGCCTGGTTACCGGTGGCGTCGATGACCACGTCCCAGCCCCGCGGCTGGTCCAGCTCGTCCGCCGAGCCGGCCGCCCGGGAGCAGCCGAGGGTGGTGGCGGTGGACAGCCGCTCCGGGTTGACATCGAGCATGTCCACGCTGGTGGCGCCGGTCCGCTTGGCCAGCTCCAGCATCATCAGCCCCATGGTGCCTGAGCCGTAGATGAGCACCTCGGCGCCCAGGTTGCCGTTGAGCACGTCATAGCCGCGCACCGCGCAGGACAGCGGCTCGATCAGGGCCGCGTCGGCCACGTCCACGTGCTCGGGCAGCTTGACGCAGTTGGCCACCGGGGCCACCGCGAACTCCGCGGCCCCGCCGGGGACGCTGACCCCGATCGCGTTCCAGTTGTCGCACAGATTGCCCCGGCCGATCCGGCAGTAGCGGCACTCATGGCAGTGCAGGGAGGGGTCCACGGCGACCCGGTCGCCCACCGCCACCTCGGTGACCTCGCTGCCCACACCGACGACCTCACCGGCGAACTCATGCCCGGGGACGATCGGCAGCGTGGGGGCGAACTCCCCCTGCAGGATGTGCAGATCGGTGCCGCACAGCCCGCAGGCCGCCACGTCCACCACGACCTCGCGGGGGCCCGGGGTGGGATCCGCGACGGTGGCGACGGTGACCTTCCCGGGGGCTTCGATGACTGCGGCCCTCATTTGACTGCTCCTAGCGACAGGCCCTGGACCAGCTTGTCCTGGGCGGCGAAACCGGCGGCGAGCACCGGCAGGGAAATGACGATCGACGCGGCGCACACCTTGGCCAGGAACAGCCCCTGGCTGGTCACGAAGGTCGTCAGGAACGCCGGGGCGGTCTGGGCGACCACACCGGTCAGTACTTGGGCGAAGAGCATCTCGTTCCAGCTGAAGATGAAACAGATCAGCGAGGTGGCGGCGATGCCCGGGCCCGCGATCGGGGCCACGACCCGCCACAGGATGGTGGGCAGCCGCGCCCCGTCCATCTGGGCGGCCTCGATGATCGACACCGGGACGTCGGCGAGGAAGGACTGCATCATCCACACCGCGATCGGCAGGTTCATCGAGGTGTAGAGGATGACCAGCAGCCAGACGTTGTCCAGGAAGTTGATGTCCTTGGCGAACAGGAACACCGGCAGCAGTCCGGCCACGACCGGCAGCATCTTGGTGGACAGGAAGAAGAACATCACATCGGTCCACTTGCGCACCCGCCGGATCGACAGCGCGTACGCCGCCGGAAGCGCCAGCAGCAGCACGAAGCAGGTGGAGAAGATGGAGGTGCCCATCGAGTTCAGCAGCGGGGGCCACGGGCTGGCCCCGCCGCCCGAGCCGAAGAACTCCTTGTACCCGTCGAGGGTCAGCGAAGCGGTCAGCGACGGCGGGTTGGTGGCGGCGTCGGCCTCGGAGTGGAACGAGGTCAGCAGCATCCACAGCACCGGCAGTACGAACACGATGCCGACGAACCAGGCCAGCAGGCCCAGCGCCGCACCGCGCCGCTTGGCCCGGCGGGCGGGCTCCGGAAGAGCGGTGATGGTGACCGGTGTGCTCACGGCGGTCATGCGTGGGACACCTCCTCACGGAAGAGGGACGACACCACGCGCAGCGCGAAGGTGGCGATGATGATCGTGCCGATCACCACCACGACCCCCGCGGCCGATGCCAGCCCGTACTCGTGGGCGTTGTAGAAGGTTTCGTAGATGGTGTAAGGGAGGTTCGCGGTGTCCAGGCCACCGCGGGTCATGGTGAACACGGCGTCGAAGTTCTGCACGATGTAGATGGACCCCAGCAGGGTGCCGAGCTCCAGATAGCGGCGCAGGTGCGGAAGCGTCAGGAAGCGGAAGATCTGCCAGTTGCCCGCCCCGTCCAGCCGGGCCGCCTCGATCATGTCCAGCGGGCGGCTCTGCAGCCCGGCCAGCAGGATGAGCATCATGAACGGCGTCCACTGCCAGATCAGCGACGCCTCCACCGCGATCAGCGGCGTATCGGTGAGCCACTCCGGCTGCGGCCCGCCCAGCCAGTTGAGCACGCCGTTGAACAGGCCGTACTCGGGGTTGTACAGCGCGTGCTTCCACAGCAGCGCCGAGGCCACCGGCACCAGCAGGAACGGCGCGATGAGCATGGTGCGCACCAGGCCCCGGCCGCGGAACTTGCGGTCCAGCAACAGCGCCAGCAGCAGCCCCAGCACCACGCTGACGATCACCACGGAGGCGGTCAGCAGCACGGTGGTGACGATGGACTCGCGCAGCGACTCGTCGCTGAGCACCGTCTTGTAGTTCTCCAGCCCCGCGAACGCACGGCGGTCGGGCCGGAAGGAGTTCCAGTCGAAGAGCGAGATCACCAGCGTGGCCACGAACGGGAGCTGGGTGACCACGATCAGGAAGATCAGGGCGGGCAGCAGCGGTGCCCTCGTGGCCCACTCCCGGGCCCGGTTCCGGGACGCCGCGGGGCGCCCTGCGGAGGCGGGGGCCGCGGTCGGTGGACGCTCGCCGCTCACGGGTACTGCCGTCGTCGGATTACTCATCGGTACTCCTCGCCGACCTTCTCGGCCAGCTTCTGCGAATTCTTCAGTGCCGCCTCGACGGACTGCTTTCCGGCGATGGCGGCGCTGATCTCCTGGGCGACCTTGGTGCCGAGATCGGCGAATTCGGGGATGTCGACGAACTGGATGCCGATGGTCGGCCTCGGCTGCACTCCCGGATCACGCGGCTTGGCGCTGAGGATCGCCTTGCGGGTCTCCTCGGAGAAGCTGCCCGCGGTGTCGCGGTACTCCGGAGTGGAATAGGTGGACGACCGCTTTCCGGCGGGCACATTGGCCCAGCCGAAGGTCTTGCCGACCAGCGCCTCGTACTTTTTGCTGGATGCCCAGGAGATGAACTTCCACGCGTTGTCGGGGTGGCGCGACGCCTTCTGGACGCCCCACGCCCAGGTGTAGAGCCAGCCCGAGCTCTCGGTCTTCACCACCGGCGCCTGGACATATCCGATCTTGCCCTTGACCGGGGACTTGCTCGCCTCCAGCGACCCGGCGGCCGAGGTGGCGTCGTACCACATGGCGCTCTTGCCCTGGGTGAGGTTGTTCAGGCACTCGGCGAAGCCCGACTGGGCCGCACCGGCCTCACCGTGCTTGCGCACCAGGTCGACATAGAACTTGGTCGCCTTGGTGAACTCCGGCGAGTCCAGCCGCGCCTTCCAGTCCTTGGTGAACCAGGTGCCGCCGAAGGTGTTGACCACCGTGGTCAGCGGGGCCATCAGCTCACCCCAGCCGGGCAGTCCGCGCAGGCAGATGCCGTTCATCCCCTTGCGGGCGCCGTCGACCTTGGCGGCGATGTCCGCGACCTGCTGCCAGGTGGGCCGCTCGGGCATCTTCAGGTGCTTCTCGGCGAGGACGTCCTTGCGGTACATCAGGAACGACGACTCACCGTAGAAGGGCTCGGCGTAGAGCTTGCCGTCCTCGGCGGTCAGCGACTGCCGCATCGAGGGGAGGACGTCCTTCTGGTCGAATGCCTTGTCCTTGGCGGCGTAGCCGTCGAGCGGCATCAGCCAGCCGTTCTTCGCGTAGAAGGGCACCTCGAAATTGCTGATGGTGGCCACGTCGTACTGGCGCGCCTGATTGGCGAAGTCCTGGCTGATCTTGTCGCGGACCTCGTTCTCGGGCATCATCGTGAATTTGACCGTGATGCCCGTTTCCTTGGTGAAGTACTTCTTGGTGAGCTTCTGCAGATCCACCATCTGCGGGTTGTTCACCATCAGGACATTGATGGTCTTGTCACCTGAGCTGCCGCCCCCCATACCGGCGCAACCGGTCAGGAGCGCGCCCGCGGTCAGGGCCACCACCGGTATCCGGGCAGCACGAAGAGTCAGGACTGGCATAACGGGTCCAATCGAAGGGACGTGGGGAAGGAAAAACAGCGGGGGAAGGGCGTCAGACCCTGACGATCTGGGGGCCCAGCAGCGAATAGCGGTGTGCCTCGGTCAGCGGTAGACCCGTGTCGGTCACGATCGTTTCGAAGTCCGAGACATCCGCGAACCGGCAGAAGCTGACGGCTCCGAATTTGGTGTGCACCCCGGAGAAGATCTTCCGCCGGGACACCCGCACCACCTGCGCCTTGACCTCGCTGACCGCCGGATCCGGGGTGGTCAGGCCGTACTGGCGGGAGATGCCGTTGGCGCCGATGAACGCCAGATCGATGACGAAGCCCGAGAGCATATGCGTCGCCCAGTGGTCGACGGTGGCCATCGTGCCCCCGCGCACCCGGCCGCCGAGGAGCAGCACGGTGGTGTTGTCACGGGTGGCGAGGCCGGTGGCGGTCGTGAGGGAAGCGGTGATCACGGTGAGCGGCCGGTCCCTGGGCAGGGCCTCCGCGATCAGCTGCGGGGTGAATCCCTCGTCGATGAAGACCGTCTCGGCATCGCCCAGCAGATCGGCCGCCGCGGTCGCGATCCGCGACTTCTCCGGTACGTGCATGGTGGTGCGGAAGGCGAGGGTGGTCTCGAAACCGGCGCTCTCCACGGGGTAGGCGCCGCCATGGGTGCGCCGCACCAGTCCATGCTGTTCCAGGACCCGCAGATCGCGGCGGACCGTCTCCTTGGACACCCCGAGGTCGGCGGCGAGCTTGCCGACGTCGACGACGCCGGCACGGCGAGCCGTGTCGAGGATCTCCCGACGGCGTTCCTCCGCGTCCACGCCGCACCTCCTGCCTAGGTCTTTCGGCTTGCGTGGCAGTTTTACAAGCGTGCAACAGGGGAAGCCAGCCTTGGCGCCACAGAGATCGTGACCGTATGCGCCCGTTTCACAACCGTTATAAGAGCAGGTCGGAACGGGTGAGGCAACGGACGGTGAGGAACCCGGATGCCTGATTGTCCACCCGGCGGGCCCGTTTCTCGCCCGTTTGCCGAAAGAGGGCGTGAACGGAGCCCGTCCGGGCGGGTTCAGATACTGGGGAATGCCCGAACGGACATGTGCTAAAGCGCCCCGGAGGCGTCGAGAATCCGGCCCGCCACCTTGACCGAGTCCACCAGGGGGTGGAGCGCCAGGGCCCGCAGGGCGGCGGCGCGGGCGATGCCCGAATCGCTGCCCGCTTCGGTCGTGGCCGCCTCGATGGCCGAGCGCTCCACGGCCTTGATCGACAGCATCAGGCCGAGCTGGTCCGGCGCCACCGCGCCGGTCGCCAGCGGCCGCGCCCCGCCCGCGTCCACCACACAGGGCACCTCCACCACGGCGTCCTCATCGAGACCGGGTACGGAGTTACGGTTGCGCACGTTGAGGATCAGCGTGGCGCGCTCATCGCGGGCGATGGCCCGCATGATGGCCAGCGCGATCCGGTCGTAGCCGCCGCCGTCCAGATCGCAGGAGTCGCGCTCCCAGCCGCCCGTGGCCTCGCGGCTCTCCGCCATGTACGTGGCCTCGCGCTCCAGCCGGGTGCGCTCCCACGCCCTGAGCGCCCCGGGCGCTCCGGAGCCCGCCGTCTCGTAGAACCGGGCCTGCTGGTCGCGGAGGAACTCGCCACGGGTGGCCGGAGCCTGCCGGATCGAGGCCACCGCCTCCCGGTTGAAGTAGTAGTAGTGCAGATACTCGTTCGGCAGCGCGCCGAGCGCCCGCAGCCACTCGGCGCCGAAGAGCCTGCCCTCCTCGAACGACTCCAGGGCGCCGGTGTCGCCGAGCAGCTCCGGCAGCCGGTCCCGGCCGTCCACCACCACCCGGCGCAGCCAGCCCAGGTGGTTGAGGCCCACATAGTCGTATGTGGCCCGGTCCGGGTCGGCGCCGACCGCCCGCGCGGCGCGGCGGCACAGGCCCACCGGGGAGTCGCAGATGCCGATCACCCGGTCGCCGAGCACCCGCTGCATCGCCTCGGTGACCATGCCCGCCGGGTTGGTGAAGTTGATGACCCAGGCGTCCGGGGCCACGGTGGCGATCCGCTCGGCGATCCGCAGCGCCACCGGCAGGGTGCGCAGCCCGTAGAGCACCCCGCCCGCGCCGACGGTCTCCTGCCCCAGCACCCCTTCGCCGAGCGGAATCCGCTCGTCGCTCGCCCGGCCCTCCAGGCCGCCGACGCGAATGGCGGAGAAGACGAAGTCGGCGCCGCGCAGCGCCTGGTCGAGATCGGTGGTGGCCCGGACCGCGGGGGCGGCGGGGCGGCCCGCGGCCTGTTCCGCCAGGACCGCGCGGATCGCGTCCAGCCGACGGGAGTCGGTGTCGTACAGCACCAGCTCGGTGCAGCGCCCCGCCTCGTCCCCGGTGTCATCGAGCAGCGCCCGGTACACCAGGGGCATCCGGAACCCGCCGCCGCCCAGCACGGTCAGCCTCATACGGTCACTACCTCCACATCGCCTTCCCGGAACACGGCGAGCGTCGCCGGGTCGGATGTCTTGTTGGTGATCAGGGTGTGGATGCTCTCCGGTCCGCAGATCCGGGCGAGGCCGGTGTCACCGGGGAACTTCCCCGCGGTGGCCAGCAGCACCACCTCCCGGGCCGCGCCGAGCATGGCCCGTTTGACCGGCACCTCCACATGGGTGCTGTCCAGCACGCTGCCGTCGGGGAGCACCCCGCTCGCGCCGAGGAAGAGCCGGCCCACCCGCAGCTGGCGGATGTTGGACTCGGTGAGGAAGCCGACCACGGAGCGGTAGTTGGCGCGCACCTGCCCGCCCAGCAGGATCAGCGTCACCTCCGGGTCGTCGCGCAGCTCGTCGTAGACCGCGAGATTGCTGGTCACCACGGTGACCGGACGGCCGCGCAGCAGCTTGGCGAGCTGGAGGGTGGTGGTGCCGATGTCCAGCAGCAGCACATCGCCGTCCGCCACCAGGTCCGCGGCGGCGCGGGCCACGGCCTCCTTGTCGGCCAGGTCGTCGACCACCACCTCGCTGAACGGCCGCTCCTCGTCCTGGGCGGGTGCCGCCACCGCGCCGCCGTAGACCCGGGTGAGCCGGCCCGCCCGGCCCAGCTCGGTGATGTCCCGGCGGGCCGTGGCCTCGCTGACGCCGAGACGCGTGGCGATCTCCCCGATGGGCAGCACGCCCTCCTCGCCGAGGATGCTCAGCAGCTTCTCGTGGCGGGTCTCTCGCAGCATGGGGGCAACGTACTCCAGATGAGCGAGTGTGCGCGACTCTGATCGACCTCTTGCATTCACTCCAGGTGAGGTGCAAGGTGTCGCTCACGCGCCATCGGCGCGAACAGGCCATGCCGCACAAGGAAAGGCACGTCGGTGAGCACCACGGCCGGAACCCCCGATCCGATCCAACCGATCGACCCGCTCGCGGCGCTGCGCGCCTCCGCGGACCCCGAGCACGACGTCTACCTCACCGGCACCGTGTTCCTGGACATCATCTTCACCGGGCTCGACCACGCCCCCGTCCGCGGCACCGAGTCCTGGGCGCGCGGCATGGGGTCGAGCCCCGGCGGCATCGCCAACATGGCCACCGCCCTGGCCCGGCTCGGCCTGCACACCACGCTCGCCGCCGCCTTCGGCACCGATGTCTACGGGGACTACTGCTGGGAGAGCCTCGCCCTCGGCGAGGGCGTGGACCTCACCCCCTCCCGGCGCGTCCCCGGCTGGCACTCCCCGGTCACCGTCTCCATGGCCTACGAGGGCGAGCGCACCATGGTCACCCATGAGCACCCGGCCCCGCCGCCCGCCGTCCAGGGCACGCCACCCCGCTCCCGCGCCTGTGTGACCGCCTTCGAACCGGGGCGGCAGGAGGACTGGGTGCGCCGTGCGCACGCCCAGGGCAGCAAGATCTTCGCCGATGTCGGCTGGGACGAAACCGGCCGCTGGGACCCGGCCGCGCTCCCCGATCTGCCCTACGCCCACGCCTTCCTGCCCAACGCCGCCGAGGCGCAGCGCTACACCCGCACCGACAGCCCCGAGGCGGCGGTGCGCGCCCTGGCGGACCTGGTGCCGATCGCGGTCGTCACCCGGGGCGCCGAGGGCGCGGTGGCCATCGACTCGCTCACCGGGGAGAGCGCCGAGGTGCCCGGACTGCCCGTGGACGCGCTGGACCCGACCGGGGCGGGCGATGTCTTCGTGGCCGGTTTCATGACCGGCACGCTCGCCGGCTGGCCGCTCGCCGACCGGCTCGCCTTCGCCAACCTCACCGCCGCCCTCTCCGTCCAGCACTTCGGCGGCTCCCTGGCCGCGCCCGGCTGGCCGGAGGTGGCCGCCTGGTGGAACCGTGCGCGCCGGGCGGCCGACGGCGGCGCGGACGCGGCCGGTCTCGCCCGACGCTACGCCTTCCTGGGCGATCTGATCCCGGACCGGGTGCGCGGCTGCCCACGGCTGCGGGCCCTGCCCACCATCGGCTTCCGGGTGCATGACAGTGCCCAACGGCCCTGACGCTCCTGACCACCGCATCGAGGAGAACTCCATGGAACTCGCCCGCACCGGGGCGCGCCGGCCACGCGGCAGAGCCCTCCCGGCCACGCTCGCCATCGGCGCCGTCCTGCTCGCCGCGGGGTGTGTCCCCGGCACCGACGGCTCGGGGGCCGCCGGTGCCGGGACCGGCGCGGCCACCGCCATACCCGATCCGGCCAAGGCCGGAAAGACCACGCTGACCGTGTGGGACCAGGAGATACGCGGCGGGACCAACGGCGAGATACAGCAGCTGAACCGGGAGTTCGAGCGCAAGTACCCCAATGTGCGGATCAAGCGGGTCGCCCGGAGCTTCACCGATCTGAAGACCACCCTGAAGCTGGCCGTCTCCGGCAACAACCCGCCCGATGTCATCCAGGCCAACCAGGGCTACCCGGACATGGTGGCCTTCGTCCGGGCCGGGCTGCTCGCCCCGCTGGACAACTACGCCGGGATCTACGACTGGAACACCCGCTACCCCGCCACCCTGCTGGGCCTCAACCGGGTCTCCGCCGACGGCGACGACTTCGGCAGGGGACGGCTGTACGGCATCTCCCAGACCGGCGAGTACATCGGCCTCTACTACAACAAGGACGTACTGGAACGGGCGGGACTGCGACCCCCGCGCACCTGGGGCGAGTTCACGGGTGGCCTGGCCCGGCTGAAGGACCGCGGTGAGCTGCCGATCCAGTTCGGCAACCTCGACAAGTACCCCGCCATCCACACCTTCGGAGTGCTGCACGACCAGCTCGGCGCCGCCGACGCCCGTGACACCGTCCTCGGCCGCGGCGACGGCTTCGACAACGCCGCCACCAAGGAGGCCGCGGCCACCCTCGCCGACTGGGCGAAGCGCGGCTATCTGCCCGGCGGCGCCAATGGCCTCGGCTATGACGATGCGGCCAAGAAGTTCGCCTCCGGCGACGGCGCGTATCTGCTGACCGGCACCTGGCAGCTGGCCGACCTGAAGAAGCCCATGGGGGACAAGCTGGGCATCATGCCGCCCCCGCCCGCCAAGGCCGGCGGCGACCCCGTCACCACCGGCGGCCAGGGCCTCGCCTGGTCCATCACCTCCCGCTCCCGCCACCCGGAGGTGGCCGCCGCCTATCTGGACTTCCTCACCAACGCACACGCCGCCGACGTCATGACCCGGCACGGAGTGCTGCCCGCCGTCCCCGCCAAGGCCGCGTCGGGGGTGAGCCCGGACAGCGCCGACGGTCAGATGATCGCCGGGTGGAAGCGGCTGAGCGCCGCCGACGGACTCGTCCCGTACCTGGACTACTCCACCCCCACCTTCTACGACACCCTCTCGGCCGCCCTCCAGGGCGTGGTCAGCGGCAAGACCTCCCCGGACAGCTTCGCCGCGACCCTCCAGAAGGATTACGGCGCGTATCAGAAGAAACGGCGCGAGCAGCACACGCCGGCGGGGGCCCGATGAGACTCGCCGCTCCGACCAGGACCTATCGCCGCCGGGCGCCCGGTGAGCCGCGTGCCATCGGCTACCTCTACATCCTGCCCGCGCTGATCGTGTACGCCGTCTTCCTGCTCTACCCGTTCGGACAGTCGGTGTGGCTGTCCTTCGTGCACTGGGACGGGCTGACGGTCGCCACCCCCGCCGGATTCGACAACTACCGCGCGCTGTTCACCGATCCGAGCCTGCGCGCCCCCTTCCTCCACGCGCTGCTGCTGCTCGTCTTCTACGCGGCCCTGCCGGTGGCCATCGGGCTGCTGCTGGCCGCCGTGATGTCCCGGGCCCGGGTCCGGGGGATGACCTTCTTCCGTACGGTCCTGTTCCTGCCGCAGGTGCTGGCGCTGATCGTGGTCGGCGTGGCGTGGCGCTCGATCCTCGCCCCCGACGGGCTGCTCAACGACGCCCTCCGCGCGGTCGGCCTCGGCGGGCTCACCCGCCCCTGGCTCGGCGACTACACCTGGGCGCTGCCCGCCGTGGGCGTCGTCGGCACCTGGGTCGGCACCGGGCTGTGCATGGTCCTCTTCCTCGCCGGGGCCCAGCGCATCCCGCGCGAGCTGTACGAGGCCGCGCGGATGGACGGCGCCGGGCCGCTGCGCGAGTTCCTCACCGTCACCCTGCCCGGTCTGCGGCCGCAGATCGCGGTGGCGCTGACCCTGACCATCGTGGCGGGGCTGCGCAACTTCGACCTGATCTACATCACCACCAGCGGCGGTCCCGGCAACGCCACCTCCGTCCCCGCCTACGAGGTCTACCACCGGGCCTTCGAGACCAACGAGGTCGGCTCGGCCGCCGCCGTCGGTGTGGCCCTCACGGTCCTGATCTTCGTCCTGACCGTCACGGTCTCCCGGCTCGTGGAAGGGCGGCGGGCATGACCACACGCCTGGAACGCACCGTCACCTACGGCATCCTCGCCCTCTTCACCGCCATCGCCCTCACCCCCGTGATCGGCATCCTCTCCACGGCCTTCGGCTCACAGAACTCCCTGGACACCGGCTTCTCGCTGCCGAGGGACGGTCTGCACTGGAGCAACTTCGCCGACGCCTGGAGCCGTGGCCACTTCGGCACCTATCTGGGGAACTCGGTGCTGGTCACGGCAGTCGTGGTGGCCGCCACCACCGTGCTGGCCATCCTCGCCGCGTACGCCTTCGGGGTGATGCGCTTCCCCGGCTCCACGGTGCTGTTCCATCTCTTCGTGATCGGGCTGACGCTGCCCCAGGAGACACTGGTCGTCCCGCTCTACTTCGATCTGCGCCACGCCGAACTCACCGACAGCTACTGGGCGTTGATCCTGCCGCAGACCGCGCAGTCCCTGGCCTTCGGGGTCTTCTGGATGCGCACGTACTTCCGCGGCAGCGCGCGGGCGGTCATCGAGGCGGCCCGCATCGACGGGGCGAACACCTGGACCACGCTGTGGCGGGTGCTGGTGCCGATGGGCCGCCCGGCGATCTCCACCATGGTCGTGATCACCTTCATGTGGACCTGGAACGAGTTCCTGATGGCCCTGGTGATGGTCAGCGACGAGGCCCATCGCACGGTCCCCCTGGGCCTCGCCTTCTTCCAGGGCCAGCACAGCTCCGACGCGGCGCTGCTCGCGGCGGCCTCGGTGCTCATCGCGCTGCCGGTGGTCGTGGTCTATGTGGCACTGCAGCGCCGGTTCATCGAGGGCATGCTGGGCGGGGCGGTGAAGGAGTGAACCCGGCGGGCACCGGGCTCAGGGTCCTTCTGGCGGATCTCCGCCAGAAGGACCCTGAGCCGCGGGGGTGCGGCTGACCGGGCGGCCGAGGCGGGCCACGGCGCGGGCGAAGACGGCCGCGTCGTGCACCGCCGCCCCGCCCGTGTCGTTGTTGAAGTACGCGTAGACCTCCGCGTCGGCCGGCCAGGTGTCCCCGACCCGCCGCGCCCAGGTGGCCAGCGCCTGACGCCCGTAGCGCGGGGCCGGCCGGGCCAGCCCGCCGTGGAAGCGCAGATACCCCCACCCGGTGGTCCGCCACAGCGGGGTGACCGGGCGGGAACCGGAGTCGGCCCAGCACAGCGCGGCCGCGCGGCGCTCCAGCACCGCGCGGATCTCCTCGGTCCACCAGGAGGTGTGCCGCGGTTCGACGGCCACCCGCGTCCCGGAGGGGAAGCAGCCCAGGCAGCGGTCCAGCAGCTCGCCGTCGGCCCGCAGGGTGGGCGGCAGCTGCACCAGCACCGGGCCCAGCCGGTCGCCGAGCCCGGCCGCATGGGACATCAGCCGCGCCACCGGCTCCTCCGGATCGCGCAGCCGCTTGATGTGGGTGAGGTAGCGGCTCGCCTTGAGCGCCATCACGAAGCCCTCGGGCAGCCGCCCCCGCCAGGTGGCGAACTGGTCGTACGAGGGCAGCCGGTAGAACGCGTTGTTGCTCTCCACCGTGGCGAAGGCGCGGGTGTACTCCTCCAGCCACAACCGCTGCGGACAGCCCTCGGGGTAGAGATCGCCGCGCCAGTCCCGGTACTGCCATCCCGAGGTGCCGATCAGGACGGTCATGCCTCGCCCGGATGCCAGGGCGGCCACTGCCCGGGCCGGTCCTCCCAGTGCACCTGGGCCGGGTCGTCGAGGTCGATGTCGGGGAAGACCTGCCGGACGCGCGGCTCGAACTCCTCCCGTTCCAGCGGTTCGCTGCCCAGGCCGCGCAGCCGCACCAGCCGGTAGCGGCTGTCGGCCTCGATTGACTCGACGTAGACGGGGTAACCGGACTCGTCCGGGCCTGTGGCGTTCTCCATACCTCCAGGGTGCCGGGTCTCCGGTATCCGCGCGTCCCGGCCATACGGCCGCGGGCCGCCGGATTGCCGACGGGCGGACCGTCGGCTTGATTCGTGAATGAGTCCCTCAGGAGCGGGGGTGAGTCATGATCTTCACCGACCGGACGGACGCCGGGCAGCGCCTCGGCGAGGCACTGCGCCCCTTGGCGGATGAGAAACCGGTCGTGCTCGGGCTGCCGCGGGGCGGGGTGCCGGTGGCCTTCGAGGTGGCCCGGGCGCTCCATGCGCCCCTGGACGTGATCATCGTCCGTAAGCTCGGCGTCCCCTACCACCGGGAGCTGGGGTTCGGCGCCATCGGCGAGGGCGGCGTACGGGTCGTCCACGAGGCGATCGTCCGGATGAGCCGGGCCGACGAGAAGGACCTCGCCGAGGTGGAGCGGACCGAGCGGGAGGAGCTGGCCCGCAAGGCGCACCGGTTCCGCCGGGGCCGCGCGCGGATCCCGGTCGAGGGCCGGACCGCGGTCATCGTGGACGACGGCATCGCGACCGGCGCCACGGCCCAGGCCGCCTGCCGGGTCGCCCGGGCCCAGGGAGCCGCGCGGGTGGTCCTCGCCGTGCCGGTGGCGCCGCCGGACGCGGTCGCCGCGCTGCGCGGGGACGCGGACGAGGTGGTGGCCCTCTCCACCCCGTCGGACTTCGCGGCGGTGGGGGAGTGGTACGAGGACTTCTCGCAGACCCCGGACGACGAAGTGGTGGAGTTGCTGTCCCGGTCGACTGGAGAGACCGGTGAGGCGCATCCTGGAAGATGACGCAGGAGGTGATCGCGATGGAGACGATCGTGGGATGCGACATTCAGATGGAGTTCCGTGAGATCGGCCCGCTGACCGAAGCGGTCGTCCGGCTGAGGATGCACGACGGTACGGAGATGCTGGCCCAGGGCCGTGCCAACCGCAACCCCGACGACCCGGCACAGCCGAGGGTCGGCGAGGAGATCGCGGCGGCGCGGGCACTGAGCAACCTGGCGCACCGGCTGATCGGCAAGGCGGGTGGCGACATCGAGGAAGTCACCCATTCCAAGGCGCATTTGGTGATGTAAGGCCGTTGGGGCGAAGGGGCGTCCGCCGCGGTGGTTCACCGCGGGCGGGCGCCCCTGTGCGGATGCGCTGTCGGGTGCGCGCCCGTTCAGTGGCGCCCGAGGGTGAGCCGCTGGCCGGGCCGGATCAGATCCGGGTCCGCGCCGATGACCTGGCGGTTGATCGCGTAGAGCCGCTCCCAGCCGCCCGCCACTCTCTCCGTGTCCGCGATCCGGGAGAGGGTGTCACCGCGGACGACGGTGTACGACCCGGCACGGGGCTGGGCCTTGGCCGGGGGCTCCGGCACGGCCTTCGGGGCGATGAGCAGCGGCTGGGCCTTCGAGGCGGTGACGGCCGAGACGGTGGTGGCGGCCGGGGTGGGCGAGG